>JAURBE010000149.1 GCA_030829145.1 Verrucomicrobiota bacterium
GTTACTGACACAGGTCGCCGAGTTGGACGACTCACGGACTTTGCCCACTGCGGGGATCAAAATACCTGCCAGTATACCGATGATAGCAATCACCACCAGTAGCTCAATCAAGGTGAATGCGGCAAGCCGCTGAACTGCAGACTTTAAATTTCGAATGTTTTGCGGATTTTTCATAATAGCGATTAAGATGAATGGATACAGTAGCATGAGTGGACCGTATCCAGTTAACCATGAGCGAAAAAGACTGACCCTGAGCGGAAAAATATGGGATTTTTCGTAGTGCGCCGCTTCAGCTAGTGTGAAGCACGCTAAATTCGGTAACTTAAAAAATGGGCTCTTCAGCAAAACCTGTGGGTATTATTCAGTAAAATTATCATCTCCCCAACCTCGCCCGCAGGGCCCTCTAGCGTAAGCGGTTGTAAAACATTCAGCAGGAAAAGCACAGAGCACGAGTCGTATCTCCGATGACATCACCTGCATTGAGCCCGCAGATATTACTGAGGCTACGTAATTTTTTACAACCGCTTGCGCTAGAGCGAGGGAGGTTGGGGAGGCTCATGCTTTGGTGATTAGCGCAAGCGCGTTGAGGACTTTCTGCTTTGTTTATAATCGCACGGATTTAGCGTGCTTCAGCTAGCACACAGTGCCCGAGATATAACCAAGAAAACGCTAGCTAAAGCGGCGCGCTACGCTCAGGCACTGTAAACCAAACAATAAAAATGCATACACCACAGCCCGTAGTGCGCCGCTTCAGCTAGCACACAGTGCCTCGGCCGCCCGAGCCGGATCAGTTGGAGACACCCGCTGCCTGTTCTTTTAGCTCCGAAAAGCGTTCACGCATTTGCTTCAGACGCTCGGTTTGCTCTGGGTGACCGACCACATCCTCTTCCTCCCGTGGGTCGGCCTGCAAGTCAAATAACTGCTCCACATCGTGGTCGGGCCAGTAGACATATTTCCAGTCCTTGCGCACCAAGGCCTCCGAG
>JAURBE010000014.1 GCA_030829145.1 Verrucomicrobiota bacterium
GTTTAATCGGCTATCGTACAAATACTTTGTGCCTTTGTGCCTTCGTGAGAACCAGTTCAGTGACTCAGCAAGCGCTTAATCCTCTCACAAAGCCCACCAAGGCACAAAGTCATGACTCCCACAAAGACTCTAACCAAAAAACTCTTCGTGCTCAGCTCACTCAGTATAATCGGTTAACCTACGAAAATACTTCGTGCCTTTGTAAGAACCCATCCGCAATGCTCAAGAGGCGCTACGCGAATAGACCGATCCCACACAGAGCCCTACCTACGGAAGCGTCGCCCTGCCACCGCAGTTTTGGTGACTCGACCCCGCCGCCCAGTTTTCGCTGACGGCTTCGCGGCACTCAGGCCTGGACGAAAGCGCAACACTGACTCAAACGCTTCTGGTAAGTCTGACTTAGCTTCAAAGTGATACATCTTACCTTGGTACGCATAACGAATCGATGTCTCCCCCGAATGCAGCATCATTCGCTTCTCACTGATTTGGTTAACGACATCCTTATTGAAACTGAAATCACCGTACGTCCGATCACCCACGATCGGATGACGATGGTTCTTACATTGAACGCGCAACTGATGTGTACGCCCAGTCAATGGCAGCAAGCGGATCAGGGCGACTGGAAGGCCCCCCTTCGGTGCTTTAACCAATTGATAGCGTGTCTTGGCTTGAATACGATGGCCGCCTTTGATCAATTTTTTGCCACGGTAGACGTCTCGACTCAGTGTATCACTCCATGACCCAGACGGCTTAGTAGGCGCATGTTTGACCAAGGCATAGTAAGTCTTGGCGACTTTATGCGTGGCAAATAATTGCTTGATTGTGTCATTAATGGACTCATTCAATGCCAGCAGAATCACTCCCGAAGTGGGCGAATCCAGGCGATTGATTAGCCATGCCCGATGCTCGACAGCGCCCTCTTTCCAGCGAAATACCTCACCGTCGTAATCATAGCCGGCATTGAGCAATGAGCGTTTAATATCCTCATTCTTATTCGAGTGTGACATGACCCCTGCTGGTTTATCCAAAGCCACAATCCCATGCTGGTTTGAATCAATTAGCCGCACTCCTGGGCCGAGCGGTAAATCTGTCACGTTGGTCATTGTAGGTAGTCGATCATCAAATGGGAAAGCAGTAACATGACTCTGATACCGTTCAGGACAATAATTTTCCAGTCCGATTACATCATTCGTTTGTGATCAACGGTAATGAAACACTACCTGCAGCACACGCTCCTCGCCAAAAACTTGAACCATCTCTCGAGTCCATGGCCTAAATGGCGAGCGCTTGGTTAGCGCCGTCTGGCAAATCAACGTGGCGATGCTACCAGCAGTTGTGTGCAGCACCTCGACATCGTGGATCACCCCATCCGCGGTGATTCTAAAGCCCACCACCACTCGCACGGATGTATCAATCGGCTGAAAAAAATCGATCTCTTGGTACCAGCCCGCTTGCAGTGCTGTATAGAACTGTTGTTCATATTCGCCGAATTCACTGAAGGTCGCATCAATGGCGAGCGATCCACGTCGATTTGTACCGCCCTCCGAACGCATCAATGGACCATGAACCAGATCCGGCGAAAGCGTCGGCCGGGCGCGTGGCATAGGTTTGACATCGGGCATGCCGCCATTGCCCTCGCCGACTGCGTCGGGTGCTTTCTGTGCTGTGGCTTGCGGTTGATACAAATGAATTGGCGCTTCGGAGTCCGGCTGCTCAACGATTTCCTTGCCGACCCCCACTGCCTCTAGGCGACTACCCGGCCCATCCTCGACCAAGGGCTGTTGCTGAATAAAATCCGGAGCAGGCAACGGCTGCGCAGGAGGCAGCCTTACAGGTGCAGCCGCGCCGGGCAGACCACCCTCAGCACCACCGCCCTCGCCCAGCTGTGCTGGTGGAGCATAAACACCGGGCGCCATCGGCATCGCTTGCGACTGCGCGCCCTGAATGATCTTTTGCGAATCCTCCTCGCCATCAACATTAGGTGCTTCCAGCAAAGCAGCTTTGAGTTGCTCATCCGCCGCTTGCTGTGCGCGGAACGAATATTGATCTTTGCGATCCGGCTCATTCTCAGGCGCTTCAGGATTCGCCTCCACGAACTTCAACTCATCCGGCAAGATGGATTCCATTGGCACGATCTCGACCTCCAGTGGCTCATCATACATCGCAACAGCCACACTGTCAGACAATAACAGCTCATCAGGTAATACCAGCAATAACCCAACATGAAACAACAGCGCCACGAGCAACGCAACCAATGAGACCCAGTGCTGCGTGCGCCGTGCGCTTTCAAACGGATTCGCCACCCGCAGTCCTGTTGCTTGTTGCATCAAAGTATTACCAATCAATCAGCTTTGGACGCTAAAATCAAAACCATGTTCCAACAAACGCGCTTGTAGTGCCTGGATCGGTAGTCCCATGACATTCTCCACCGAGCCATCGACACCCTCAATGATCTGTTCGCGGCCGGCTTGTATCCCATACGCGCCAGCCTTATCCAGCGGGTCAACCAACTTAAAATAGGCCTCAATCGCAGCATCGTCCAGCGACTTAAAACGCACTTGACTCGCCTCCACAAAATCATCCCGGAATTGGCCGTGCAACCAGCGCAAAGACACCGCGGTATAGACCGTATGCTGACGACCCGAAAGCCGCCGTAACATTGCCCGTGCCGCGTCCATATCGACTGGCTTATTTAGCACGCAGCCATCCAGTGCAACTGTGGTATCGGAACCCAGCACCAGCCCATCCGGAAATTCGATCGTCAAAGCATCCGCCTTGAGTCCGGCGTTATGTACGACCATCTGCGCAGGTCCATCATCGGGCATGTTATACTCCTCTACATCAGCTGGACAGATTTGAAACTGTAGGCCGATGCGCTCGAGCAATTCACTGCGGCGCGGTGATGCCGAAGCGAGGATAAGTGCGTGTGGTTGGGGTGTTGAGTCGTTCATGGTAGATAAGGTTGATTAGCAAAATTTAGCCTTATACAGAAAAGATCAATCCCTGAGGCACATAATCGATCCGCTAAACACCTGATACTGCGCTGTACCTAGTACCTAAATCCGGCAGTTGACTTAGGCACTGCTTGAGAAGCCACGAATCGGCACCCATTTCCCCGAATGATAGACTTCGCGATTATGGCGAAGGTATCATTGCCGGCTACGATTCATCGTCATTAACTGTGGAGATACTATTCTGAGCCTAATGGGGCGGCTATTCTGTTGGGGAGGGTCGACCTCCGTGTCGACCACGGGCACTTTAGAAACCACATGAAAATCCAGGAGTCTCCAAGAGCTGATAATCCTGTCAGATTTTTCCGTATCTGTTACGGACGACACGGAGGTCGTCCCTCCCAAGAGCAACAAGCAAATTCAACGCTCCCAACATAGATCAATGCCTTCCCCGCTAATCGACGATGAACACTATTTAATTAAAAATGACTATGAAGCGCTTGCATGAGACACAGTTGCTTTTTTGTTCATCGGCGACGACAGGTAAAGGCTCAGATAAATGCGAATTGAGCAAGCGTCATAAAAAAGCCCGACATCCAAAACATGGAGGTCGGGCTTGATCAAATAAATCGATGTAAGCTACTTTAGCAGACAATTACCTGTCATGGCAGTTGGCTGCTCTAGTCCCATCAGCTCTAGTATCGTGGGGGCGATATCGCCCAGCGCGCCACCATCCGCGATCGCTCGACCCTTACAGCCTTGGCCATAGACAACGATTTCGACGGGATTCAACGTATGCGCGGTATGCGGTCCGTCATTTTCAGGATTCCAAAGCTGATCGGAATTACCATGGTCGGCAGTGATCACCGCATGCCCTCCGACGCAGTCGACTGCATCGAGTAGATCTTGCACACAGCCGTCGACGATTTCACAAGCCTTCACGCATGCCTCGACCACACCTGTATGTCCAACCATGTCAGGGTTCGCAAAGTTCACGACTAGCAAGCCATACTTGCCTGACTTAATTGCCTCAACCGCTGCATCGCGGATGCCATAAGCGGACATCTCTGGCTTCTCATCGTATGTAGCGCAGTCTTTACGACTGGGGATCAATGCTCGGTCCTCTCCTGGGAAAGGTTCTTCCCGATAATCATTAAAGAAGAAAGTTACGTGAGGGAATTTCTCGGTTTCAGCACAGCGAAATTGTGGGATTCCGCGATCAGCCAGATAGCCGCCCAAAATATCCTCCATTTTCTCAGGCTTAAAAAAGATTATATGATCGCAAAGGCCTTTTTGATACTCACTCAAAGTCGCAAAATAAATATCCAGCTTCGGACCTCGGTCGAAACCGTCGAAGGCGTCTTCGATAAAAGCACGCGTTAATTCCCGCGGGCGATCACCACGAAAGTTACAGAAGATCACCGAGTCACCCTCAGCGATCGTAGCCACTGGCTGCCCTTCCGCATCGAGCACTGCAGTCGGCGGGCAAAACTCATCGCCCTTTGTACCTTGGGTCTCAGGATTGTCGTACTGATACTGGATACCTGCTTCTGCGGAAGTCGCGGTCGACTCAATGTTGCGTCCCGTCAAGCAATCATAGGCGCGCTGCACGCGATCCCAACGATTGTCACGATCCATTGCCCAGTAGCGGCCGGAGAGCGAAGCGATCTTGCCGAGCCCAATCTTCGCCATTTCCGCTTCCGCTTGTTTGATAAACTGTTTGCCACTAAAAGGGCCCGTGTCGCGGCCATCGGTAAATGCATGTAGGTAGAGTTCCTTGACGCCCTCTTCCTTCGCGATTCGAATCAAGCCGTAAACGTGCTCCAGCATCGCGTGTACCCCGGCATCCGAAATAAGCCCCATCAAGTGCAGTGCAGTGCCTTTTTCTTTCACATTGGCAATGGCCGCCTGGAGCGACGCACTGTCTTTAACGGAACCCGTCGCGATGCCCTTATTAATACGGACAATCTCTTGATCCACCACACGACCGGCACCAATATTTTGGTGACCCACCTCAGAGTTACCCATAATCCCTTGCGGCAAGCCGACATCCAGGCCACAAGCCATAATCTCAGTGCGCGGCCACTCAGCCGTCAGTTGATCCGCACAGGGAGTCTTGGCGAGCTTGACCGCATTGTATGAGTCTTGCTCCGAATGATGATTCTCCCCCCACCCGTCACGGATGATAAGGACTACTGGTTTATAGACATCTGGCATACTATGAATATTGGAATGAACGTATTAAAATTAATAGAGGAAGCCGAACTGTGACAGGGCGGAGACCGACAAAATCGTGAGATAAAGGAAAAGCAACAATACACCTTCACAACGGGTGACAGTACGCCCGCTCTTGAATATCCACCACAACAGGACTGACAGCAGCACCAGCGCCGGAAACTCGATCAGCAACAGCGCGTCCGTCACGTTCATACCCACAAACACCGAGACCCCTCCGCCGATTAAAAGCATATTGAACAGATTCGAGCCGACAATATTGCCAGCACAAAGATCACCGTGCCCAGCTCGCACCGCAGCTACAGACGCTGCCAACTCCGGCAAACTCGTACCAATTGCGACGATCGAAAGTCCAATAAACAGATCGCTCACTCCTAGACGAGAAGCAATCTCCACACTCGAGCCGACCAAGAAATCAGCGCCCAAAGCCAGTGACACTGCGCCCAACACAACGAAACCCATACCCGCTAGACTCGACAATCGCCGAACTTGGGCAGCGCCTTCGGCAAACTCTTCGGCCACCACAGGCGAGTCCTGTTGCTTGGCGCTGCGCACTACGTAAATCAAATAAGCACACGTCAGTAGTAATAAGATCACACCTTCCAAGCGTTTAAACCCGCCACCGAGTGCTAGGGCAGCAAATAACACTGTGACTATGATCAGGATCGGCACTTCACGACGAATCATCCGAGATTGAATCTTGAGCGGTGCAACCACAGCCGCCACGCCCAGAATTAGGCCGATGTTGGCGATATTGCTGCCCAGAATATTACCCAGTGCCAGACCCGGATTATCACCGGCAGCCATCATCGAAGTCGCCATCTCAGGCATCGAAGTAGCGATTGACACCACCGTCAGCCCAATGACTACCGGATCAATCTTAAAATTTGCCGATATCGCCACCGCACCCTTGGTCAACCAATCGCCGCCAAAGGTCAATGCCGCCAGACCCAACAACACCAACAACACGAGCACCCAGACTGGTGACGTCGATAATGGCAGGCTAAAAAGTGTAAGTATCATGAAAAATTGTTAAGAATGGCACAAAAAACGCAGTATTGTACGCACGCTAAGAAGCGTGAAACCGAAAGATCTGCGAGAAAATTCTGAGTGCTTGACTTGAGAACTCAAAAAAACACACTGCCGCGTTTTTACATGGCCCTCGGTCTCTCATCATGGCTCAAGACCTCAAGAATACGCTCAACCTTCCAGAAACCGCTTTTCCAATGCGTGGCAATCTCGTGGTACGCGAGCCTGCTCGCATCGAGCACTGGGAAAAAATAGATCTTTACGGTAAAATTCAAGCGAAGAATGCCGATGGACCTAGCTTCATCTTACACGATGGCCCGCCCTTTACCAACGGTGACTTACACCTTGGGCACGCACTTAATAAGACCTTAAAGGACACCATCTTACGCTTTAAGTGGATGCAGGGCTACAACGCACCTTACATCCCTGGTTGGGACAGTCATGGACTACCGATCGAGCATAAGGTGTCTCGTCAACTACAAGAAACTGGACGCACCGACTACACACCGCTCGAAGTACGCCAAGCGTGCATTCAATTTGCCGACAAATTCCGCAAAAGCCAGTGCCAACAGTTTAAACGTCTAGGCGTGCTCGCCGACTGGGAAAATGAATATTGGACCATTCATCCCGAGTATGAAGCCACTGAACTCGAAACCTTTGCCAGCTTCGTAGAACAAGACCTCGTCTATCGCAGCAAGAAGCCAGTCTATTGGTCCATCCCCTGCGCCACTGCACTCGCTGAAGCGGAAATCGAATACCGTGACCACAAGAGCGTCTCAATTTATGTAAAACTTGGTCTTTGCGACGCTGCGCTCAAAACACTCGCACTCGAAGCACCGGCATCAGTACTAATCTGGACCACTACCGCATGGACACTCCCCGCTAACATGGCGGTCTCAGTGAACCCAAAGATCGAATACAGCGCGATCGAGACCAGCAACCAAGGCACTATCATCGTCGCAACTGCATTATCTGATGCCGTCATCGAAGCCTGTGGCCTCGAAGATGCCAAAGTTATCAACACCTTCCAAGGCTCCGTCATGGAGAAACTTGAAGCGCGCCACCCATTTATCGACCGTCCCAGCCCGATCCTATTAGCCGATTATGTGACCACTGATAGCGGCACTGGCTGTGTACACACAGCACCTGGACATGGTCAGGACGACTACATCACTGGCATCAACAATGGCATTGAAGTCTATTGCCCACTCGATGACAACGGCTGCTACATCGATGACGGTCGCGTACCAGCTGAGCTCGTCGGGCTCTCAGTACTCGAAGATGGCAAGCTCAGCGAAGCCAACCGCGGCGTCCTCAAAATAATCGCTCAAAACGGCTCACTCATCGCCAAGAAGACGATCAACCACAGCTACCCACACTGCTGGCGCTCTAAGACTCCCGTCATTTTCCGCGCAATGGACCAATGGTTCATCGCACTCGACAAAGGCGGCGACCGCCAACGCGCACTAGATGCACTCGACGATGTTAATTTCATCCCATCATGGGGCGAAAAGCGTATTCGCGCAGCCGTCGAAAATCGCCCGGACTGGTGCATCAGTCGCCAACGTACCTGGGGGGTACCAATCCCTGCCTTCTATAATGAAGATGGCGAAGCCTTTATCGATCCCGATGTGATCCGCGCACTCGCCAAAAAAGTTTCAGTCAATGGCACCAATATCTGGTTCGAACAAAGTGCGGCAGAACTCCTTGAGGGCATCGCACTACCAGACAACTGGCCAGCTGCGGATCAACTCAAGTGTGGCACCGACACGCTCGATGTGTGGATCGACTCAGGCACAAGCCACCGCGCTGTGCTACAAAAACGTGACAATCTAAACTGGCCGGCTGACCTCTACCTCGAAGGCAGTGACCAACACCGCGGCTGGTTCCAAAGTTCACTCTGGACCTCCGTCATCGCTGACAAAGCAGCACCTTATAAGAATTTACTCACACACGGCTTCGTTGTCAAAGAAGACGGCACTAAACTCTCGAAGAGTGATGGCGCAGCTCGCCCACTGCCGGAATGGATCCAAAGTTACGGTGCAGACGTCGTGCGGCTGTGGATTTGCTCGCAAGATTACCGCGGCGATGTGCCGGTCTCCGACAAGATCGTACGCAATGTTTCGAACAACTATCGCAACATGCGTAACACATTGCGCTTCCAGATCAGTAATCTCTTTGATTTCAATGCCGCTACAAATGCAGTGCCACTGGCAGACCTAAATGCGATCGATCAGTGGGCGCTTGATGAACTGGCACAACTCGTACGTAAAGTCACCGAAGCCTACGAGGCCTACGAATTCCACCGCGCATTCAAGGATCTAATTGATCCATTCTGTGCCAATGTCCTCTCTGCGACTTACCACGATATCCTTAAGGATCGACTCTACACCTGTGCGCCGAACGATCCACTGCGCCGTTCCTCGCAGACCGCGATCAGCATCATCTTCAGCGTATTCACTCGATTGGTTGCACCACTTGTGCCACATACCGCAGACGAAGCCTGGAGCTATGCACACAATAACACGGACTTCACCGACGAGCCAATCGCCCTCGCTGGCTGGCCTGATGTCGATGCCGCATGGGATCAGCCAGAAGTCGCCGCCGACATCCGTGCATTACGCACCTTCCTCTCTGAAAAACTTAACGATGGACTGGAAAGCCTTCGACAACAGAAAGCAATCGGCCAAAGCCTCGACGCCAAAGCGGTAATCACTGGGTCACTCAACGATCCAGAATTTGCTCGTCTGAAGCACTACGAATCGGACCTACCAGAACTATTTATTCTTTCGCAAGTGGTCGTAGTCGAAAACACGACCGCCACCGAACTCACAGTGGAGTTAGCGCATGCCGATGGTGTGCGCTGCCCGCGCAGTTGGCGCTGGGTGCCTGAACTCGTCGAAACCGACGAATGGGGCCCAGTCTCACCGCGCTGCGCTGATGCACTTCAACAACTTTCACACAGTAACAAATAAAAACCCCTAGCTATTTTTCATCAATGACTGATAAAAAGACCAAAAAAACAGCTGCTAAAAAATCATCCGCTAAAAAGGTAGCTAAAAAATCATCCGCTAAAAAGGCAGCTGCCAAGAAAACGGTTAAAAAGACCGTCGCTAAAAAAGTAGCCATTAAAAAAGCTGCGCCCAAGAAGCCATCAGTCCAGCAGGCTGCCGTTGCGCTTGAAGGCAGTGCTGCGGATAAAAAGGCGACTCCAATCGTATTCTCACTCGACGACGTCGAAGCACTCGTTGCCACCCGTAAGAGTGAAAAGAAAGAGGTCGTTAAAAAAGCGCCGGTGAAGAAAAAGGCAGAAGCACCGGTGAAAAAGAAAGTTGTAGTCAACGATGAGCCCGTTGAAAAGCGCGTACTGGGTGCCGCTTCCCTGGCAGACATTTTGGGCTTTAATCCAGCGGAAAAGAAAAAAGTCACTTCTCTAGAAGAAGCATCTATTCCGAAAAAGTGGAAGAAGTACTACAAGTTATTACTTGATCTGCGTGCTCACGTCAGTGCTGAGCTCGATCTTCACACATCCGACACGCTTCAGCACAACTCGAAAAATGAAAGCGACCACAAACTCGAAGCAGATGCTGGCACGGATGCATTTGACCGCGATTTCGCACTCAGCCTCGTATCCAACGAGCAAGACGCACTCAATGAAGTCGAAGAAGCCATTCTCCGCATCAAAGACGGCTCTTATGGCGTCTGTGAAGTGACCGGCGAACAAATCGGCAAAGAGCGTCTGACTGCAGTGCCCTTCGCCCGCTATTCTGTCGAAGGCCAATCAGAGTTCGAAAAGAACCAACGCCGTAAAGTTGATCGTACTGCAGGCGGACTCTTTGCAGATAGTGCTGATGCACCAAAGATTGTGTCGGACGACGACGAATAAGCCGCCGCTGCAGACAGGCCCCCAGTAAAAGGCCGTCGCTATGACTTTTCTAGCGTACGCGCTTATTGCCGCCACCATGGTGCTCACACACACTCTTCTCTTACGTTGAATCCAATTAAGCCAAACACTTCCTACAAGCGGTTATTGATTACTACCCTCATTGTGTTTGCGCTGGACCAGCTAACCAAGATTTGGGTATTTAACAATATGTCCTTGGATAGTTATTTCTATCCACACGACACCGATGTGATCGAAGTCATCAAAGATTTCTTCTATATTGTACATATTGGTAACGAGGGTGCGGCATGGGGCATGTTATCGGGCCACGGCGAGATCCTCGCAGTGTTTGCCTTAGTCGCACTTACGGTCATATACAAATTCCGCCACAGCCTCGAGCTATACCGTACACCCATGCAATATGCCTTCGGGCTTCTTATTGGTGGAGTGTTAGGTAACTTTGTCGACCGCTTGGTGCATGGCCACGTGATCGACTTTCTCGATTTTCATTTATCTTTCACGATTCCTTGGGTACTGCCGACTGGGCGCTATCCTGCGTTCAATGTCGCCGACTGCGGTATCGTGATCGGCGTTTTCGCATACATAATATTAAGCTTCTTTGCTCCATCTGCCGAACTAACAAAGTCGCCAGAAGATAAGCCAGAGTGATCATTCGCTAGGCGCCTCGACAGTAAGACGCTAGATCCACTTCGGTCCTATCCGAGTTCAGTACAGGAAATCGCCAACAAGCGTTCTGCCATTGTAGCATTCGAGGCAAACAATATGCCACGATGATTCATAAAATGTGAATCCGCTCGGTTGAGGTCGAGCACATGGCCCTCGAAATCACTGCACCAAGCACCCAGCTCAGTGTAGATACACGCAGTCGCAGCATAATCCCAGAGACACCCACCTCCGACCTGTGATTTAGACTGCTTGAAATAGCACGCGGGCGCTCGTTCAAGCACCCACATCGCATTCATCACCGCGCCGCCTATAAAGGTCGTCTCTAACTGCGTCATCTCTAACTCTCCCGCCAATGACTCCAAGCACTCGATCAACGAATTAAACTGAGGTAGTCGCTGAACGCTACGATCGCAAATAAACTGCAGCGCCGAAGACTCTGGCTCATGCCATTGCCAAGGTGCGCCATTACGCCAGACCCCCTGCCCTCTGATTGCCTGATAACGCGTCTGGGTCGTCGGATCATACACCACACCTATCCAGGGTGTGCCGGCTTGATCCACAAGCGCAATCGACACTGCATAGCCAGGAATGCCTTCGGTAAACGGTAAGGTGCCATCTAAGGGATCGATACACCAAAACGCATCCTTCTGAAATCGACTACCATCATCCAACTGCTCTTCACTCAACAGTGCGATGTCATAAGTTGTACAGGTCGGTAGCAAATACCTCAAAATCACTGATTGACTGAGCATATCCACCTCGGTCACGACCTGTGATGCCAAGCTCTCGCCACCAGCTTTGTGCTGCACAGTCAGTTCACACCGATCATACTGAGTGATCACTCTCCCCGCCGCTTCAACTGCAGCGACCGCACAGGCTGCGAGCTGGTTTAAATCTTCTGTATTTAAACGCATCACACTCCCTCCTGAATACTTGCTATAACTTGGCGGGCCAAACGCTCACTGTAGCCATTGATCTTCCAATGCCCAGGGCTCCAGCCCTTTAAAAAACGATGGAAGTCAGTCCATGCCAGCGGATACATGGCCCGCCAATCACACTCCAAAGCATCTGTATCAACAGCCACACCCCGAAGCGCCAATGCACTGTGCAGCGTCATAAAATAAAAATCCAGTAACTCCGCAGCATGACGCTCACACTCTGTTTCACCCAAGCAACTACCGATAAAATAAACAACATCCTTCATCCCACAGCCCCGCCCGATATATTGAAAATCAACCGCAGCGACCGCATTGCTATCATTCGAAAAACAAAAATTAGCGAGTTTCGCATCTCCGTGTACCAATGTTTGATAAGGGCTAGCCGATAGCTTCTGATCAATCAAGGCAGCTACATCTTTTAGCTCGGGATCTTCGTGCGCAAGAATTGCCAACTCATCTGGTCGCGTCTCTAAGTGCCAATAGGTGCCGCTGTCCCATAAGCCCCTCGGCTCAACACCCATAAATGTAGCATGGAAATGCGCCAGCCATGATAAGCCAGCTTCTAGTGCTGTACGGCTCGCAACCGTATGGCGCAGCGCAAAGCCTGAGGCATCCAGATCCTCCATCACGATGATCCATTCATCCCCTAGGGATTCCAACGCCAAGCACTTTGGCACGCGACAGGCCTCTGAACAGCGCTCACTCCAATCCCGATACCAAGCGGTTTCCACCTCATATGATTTTAACTTACGCTGATGCGATAAATCCGTATGCCAGCCGCGTGGATGCGCAACCGTCTCCGGCAGCGATACATGTTTGACCACGACGCTTTGAATCGATGCATCGTTTAAGCCATA
Organism: Verrucomicrobiota bacterium; assembly: GCA_030829145.1. Taxonomy (GTDB): domain Bacteria; phylum Verrucomicrobiota; class Verrucomicrobiia; order Opitutales; family Coraliomargaritaceae; genus Lentimonas. The sequence continues at coordinate 12,581 of JAURBE010000014.1, forward strand.
ACGCACAATCGACCCATAACCACTCCACAAACTTTGAATCTCCCCAAGTGTGACCAATTCAGTTGCGCCAGTCGCACTGAGTATCACCGATTTTAAATATCCGTCCATGAATGACGCGAGCATGCGTTGGACGATCTACAATCCAAGAAAAAATCGCTACAGCCAACAGGGACAAGCCCGGACGCTCGATCTTGCCGTTCAGTCAGCATTGATATTCGGCGATAAAATGATTAGAGAACTTCACTTGGATGCTGACGACAAGCGCTTGCGCAGCTCCTCAAGTAACTCGATCGAATTCGGCGAATCGGAATGCACACAAACTGTCTGTCCATTCAACAAAATGGAGGCTCCTGTAGTCGCCATTTTCCCAGACGCACGCCATTCGGCCAGACGAGCCGCGGCGACATCCACTTTCTCAATCAATGCCCCGTGAGATCCTCGTGGTATCAAACTGCCGTCGGCAAGATAACCCCGATCTGCAAACAACTCTTCCCAGACCTTCAAGCCAGACGCACGAGCATCCTTAGCAACCACGCCACCCGCTAAAGAAAATAGACCCAGCCCAGTATCCAATGACTGAATATATTCGATCATCTCCGCCGCCAGCATGGGGTCGTTTTCAACTGCATGATACAGGCTGCCATGCAACTTCACATAGCGCACCCGAACTCCCTCTTCCTTGGCAAGTTGTAGAAACCCGCCGACTTGCGTCTCCAACAATTCAGCAAAGGCCACTGCACTCGGTAGATCTGCGCCTCGCCCACCAGCGGCAGCTAATCCAGGATGCGCACCGACTTGCACACCGTAACGCTTAGCTAGGGCAAGCGTCGCACGTGTCTTTGCCGCGCTGCCCGCATGCACCCCACAACAAATATTCGCCGCCCCCACCAATGCCATCAAGCGTTCGCTACGTTCGGCACTCTCATTTTCACCGAGATCACAATTTATAATTATATCTTCCATCGAAATTTTAACTCTGTACCTGGACGGCATTGAGCCATGTGATCGAGATCTGCTTCTTGCAAGATGGCGATCTTAGCATAACCACCCACTGTCGGGCCATCGATCATCGTAATAATTGGCTGACCATTGCCCGGGATTTGCAAACTCCCCGGCAGCACCGGTTCACTAAGGATCGAATCAGGTACTTCCAAAACTGGTCCACTTAGTCGATACCCGGTACGATCAGACTGCGCCGCTACCGTCCATCCAGAGCCTACCAGCTCTGCTCGCGCCGCCTCTGTGAACTGTTCAAATTGTGGCCCAGGCAACAGTTCAAATTCGTTGGCATTTGCCATCTCTGGCTGTAAATCCGAGCGAAGTACTCGCCGACTTACTCCTGTATAGGGAATCTCAGCACCACTTGCCACGGCAGACAAGTAGTCCCCGCACTCTAAACGACGCCCCAGCCCATTGCGCGTATCCACCGAAGCACTACCAAACCAACGCTCGGATTCAATACCACCAAGTACCGCTAGATAGGCCCACAGTCCTGAGCGATTCACTGGAAACGTAAGTATGGTTCCTGCCTGAACACGGCAAGCCGTCCAAGGCCGAATCGAACTCCCCAGATCCGCCCCTGCAAGTGCCACCCATGTATCCTCAAGCACTCGTAGTTGCGCACCCTGCATCAGTATTTCCAACACAGGAGCGTCCTTACAATTGCCTAGCAATCGATTGGCGACCTGCGCCGCATATCGATCCATTGCGCCGCCGGGGGGTACACCAAATCGACGCCAGCCCGATCGACCTTGATCTTGGATCGAGAGCCCCATACCAGTCGCAAGAATTTCAATCGTAGCCATTTTAAAGTGCAACAAATTTAACCGAATCACCCGCGGCAAATGAAAAAATGGACCTCCATTGAGTCACATTGCTACACGCTTGCTCTGGTTGAAATAAGGACAGCTCTGTACGGCCAAGTCGATACCAGCCGCCGGGGCTTGCGACTGAATAGATCCCAGCATGGCTACCGCCAATTGCAACGGTTCTAGACTCAATCCGACTTAGAGGCGCAGCCTTACGGTCCAAATGTAGGCGTTGATCCAAACCATCCAGATAAGGGAATCCTGGCGTAAATCCAATCATACGCACACGATACACAGGCGCTGTATGCAATTCTATCACCCTATCAACCGACAGTCCTGTGCGTGCGGACACCTCTTCTAAGTCGGCACCATCGTATACAACAGGGACTTCAATGCAGAGCTGTTCCTGCTGCTCTCCTTGCCACTCAGCAGTCAAACTACGCAACCAATTTTCAACGAGCCGGGGAGTCACAGGACGTTGAAATAACAGTAACACATTTTTAGCACCCAGCACGCACTCAGCAAAAGCCTCTGGCGGCTGCAGCGTCGTCGCACGTTCGATCGCAACTCGTGCCTCATCACTTAACTGCTCCAATAAATAGCCACGCTCACCATACTCGCGAATACGCACTAAATCATATAGGTTGGTTGGCATATTAAGCATTAGTCATCGATACCCTTAACGCAGTACTGGCTTAAACAAAACCACCTTCGTATTATTCTCAAAGCGCACATCTTCCAGCGGCTCATCTGTCAGTACCTGAGCAGCAATATTGAGTGGGGCCCCAGAAGTGATCGATGGTACTTGAGCGAACACCTTGCGAGTCGTGATTTGCCCGGGGCCAAGTGTACCAATCGTAAAGTCAACCGGATCGGATTCACCCACAACAACTGACAGTGCCGCACTTGTTAGCCAACTAGTACCACGGTTTTGCACAATCACTTCGATTGGCATCGTGGTACCCGGCTGGGCATTAGGCTGCAAATAAATCTCGGCCACTGCGACATCACGTACCGTGGTCGTATTGCGCTCACGTAAACGATCCCAATTTACGACGCCTGCTCCATAGACAGGATCGGACCCAGGAGCACCTGCCTCATCCAAATACTTGCGCATTACATGCACCACCTCTTGATGCGTGCGTGGTATCTCAGAGGAAAGTAATGCTGCTAAACTACCAGACACAAACGGAGCCGCTGCCGAGGTTCCGGAAAACAACATGGTGCCCGTGTCTTCTTTAGCCGTCAGCACACCCACCCCCGGAGCAGCAAAATCGATCCTCTCAGATTGATTTGGGAACAAAGCCTGACGCCCGACCGCATCCACAGCAGTCACTGATAGGACTTGCGGATACGCAGCTGGATAAGGCATCTGCGGGTACCCATCATTACCCGCGGCAGCGACTAGGATGACACCCTTCGAATGCGCATAACGAATCGCTTCACGCAGCAACTGCGTATCTTGGTATACGCCAAGGCTCATATTCAGAACATCGACTCCAAGGTCTGTTGCTTGCACAATCCCCGCCGCGACATGAAAACTATTGCCCAAGCCCTGATCATCCAAGACACGCACCACAAGCAATTCCGCACTCGGTGCAATCCCCTCTGCCCCGGCAATGATCGAAGCAACCGCAGTACCATGTTCCGCGCCAGGGCCATCGACTCCGCCGCCGACCAGATCAATATGTGCAATATAGACATCGCCAAACTGTGAGTGCGCCGTGATTCCGGAGTCTAGGATACCTACTATCACGCCCGAACCATCGCCCTCGAATGAGCTTCCTATGATGACGCGCGCCGACTCTCCATAAGCGTAGAGCTGCGCATATAATTCTGGCGCGACGTCTACTGGCGGCAGCGGTCGCTGGACACGGTATGAAAAGCCACTCTCGCCGCCAAATATACTTGGTTTAGGCCCTACCATTGCCTGTTTGCCAATACGAACCACCATTAACTCATCGATTTGCCCCAATGGAGAGAGTCCTGCTTGTGCCAGCATTTTCAAATAATTCTGGTACTCCTTTCGATTAGTGAAATACAGGACCATCTCATCCTCAATCGCACCCTTTGGAAAAGCCACTGCCCATGGGGTCGAGATCGGGTCCACCACCGCATGAAAATAGCTGTCTGCCTGCTCAGATGAACGAGTCGCCACTAGGCTATCTGAAACATCCATTGCTTGCCACCCAGACAGCCAAAGCCCGATCCATCCTCCAAGAAGGATGCATGCACAGACTATCAATAAACCGCGGGGCACTTTCATCTATTATTAATTGAACGAAAAGATCGACAAAAACAAACCCGATTCACGCTGTGCACGATCTATACCGATAATTCTAATCGATAATCAATCACTCTCATTCGACATAAACCAATTTTCTTCTTCCAATCCCGCTCAATCCTCTCTTTTTGGTGGCCCGGTCAAAGCCGGCCCAATCTTACTAGACACCGTACGCAAGTCGTTTGAACAACACCTGATTCCACCACTCAAAAACAAGATTCAGATCATTGAATCCACGCTCCCAATAGGAGACGCAGCGATCATCGGTGCGGCCGCCTGGTCACACAGTAATGGATCCACAAAAAAACGCCGTCCGTAATCGGACGACGTTTCTTAAACAAACAACAAACAAAGTAACTACATACTAAGTTTATATACAGACATAGACGTATCAGTCGGCGTAGCGTTCAAAATTAAATTCAAATATTTGAAAAAAATCCGCAACGAACGCTAAACAGCAAAAAACCCTCGTCCGTCGGACGAGGGTTTTTGAATTTTTCAAGATATCACAGCGAGTTTACAAGGCAGCAAGCGCTGCATTCAGTGTCGCACTCGGGCGCATAGCAGCTTGAGCTTTTGCCAGATTTGGACGGAAGTATCCACCGATATCCATTGCAACGCCTTGTGCAGCGTTCAATTCATCGACAATTTTCGATTCGTTCGCAGTCAAAGCTGCTGCCAGCGGCGCAAAGCGCGCTTTTAGCTCGGCATCCTTGCTCTGAGTAGCAAGAGCCTGCGCCCAATATAATGCTAGGTAGAAGTGACTGCCGCGGTTATCGAGTTCGTTGACCTTACGTGAAGGCGATTTGTTTTGTTTGAGAAACTGAGTGTTCGCCACCTCTAGAGTATCAGCGAGTATCTGCGCCTTATCGTTGCTGAAAACAGCTGCAAGGTGCTCGAGCGAAACTCCAAGTGCTAGGAATTCACCAAGTGAATCCCAACGTAAATGATTTTCCTTCTCAAACTGCTGCACATGCTTCGGCGCAGAACCACCTGCACCCGTCTCAAACAAACCGCCACCATTCATCAACGGCACGATCGATAGCATCTTCGCACTCGTGCCGAGCTCAAGGATCGGAAACAAATCTGTAAGATAGTCACGTAAGACATTGCCTGTGACAGAGATAGTGTCTTTTCCATCCTTCGCGCGCTGTAAGGTCAACTCAGTCGCTTCAATCGGTGCAAGAATACGAATATCCAGGCCCTCAGTAGCGTGGTCTTTGAGGTAAGTATTGACCTTCTTGATTAACTGCGCGTCATGCGCACGCTCGGCATTGAGCCAGAAAATTGCTGGTGTATTAGTTGCACGTGCGCGAGCTACAGCGAGTTTCACCCAATCACGAATCGGTGCATCTTTTACCTGACATGCGCGCCAGATATCGCCCTGCTCAACTGCATGTTCATGCAAGACCTTACCCGAAGCGTCACTGATACGAACGGTGCCAGATGCAGGAATTTCAAACGTCTTATCATGAGAGCCATACTCTTCCGCCTTCTGAGCCATCAGCCCAACATTTGGCACGGTACCCATGGTGCGAGGATCAAACGCGCCGTTTGTTTTACAAAAATCAACGGTCGCCGCATAAACGCCTGCATAGCAGCGATCAGGAATAACAAAGTTGGTGTCTTGCTGAGCACCATCCTTATTCCACATCTGACCAGACGTACGAATCGCAGCTGGCATTGATGCATCAATAATCACATCACTTGGCACATGGAGATTGGTAATCCCTTTATCTGAATCAACCATCGCCATGTCCGGAGCAGATGCATAAACTGCTGCGATATCCGCTTCGATTTCAGCTTTCGTAGCCGCAGGCAGTGATTCGATTTTTGCATACAAATCACCGAAGCCATTTTTCACGTCCACCCCGAGCTGATCGATCAATACAGCGTGTTTTTCAAAAACATCCTTAAAGAAAACACTTACCGCATGGCCAAAGATAATCGGGTCCGAGACCTTCATCATAGTGGCCTTCATGTGTAATGAAAACAGGATACCAGCCGCATTTGAACTCGCAATCTCCGCGGCAAGGAACTCTCGTAGCGCAGCTGCGCTCATAAAGGTAGCGTCAAGCACTTCACCTGCTTGCAGCGTAAGGCCGTCTTTCAGAATCGTCACACTCCCATCATCTGCAATCAACTCAATCTTGGCAGTCGTCGCAGCAGGAATGGTGACTGAGGATTCATTACCAAAGAAATCGCCCGCAGTCATACTAGATACGAGCGACTTGGAGTCCGCACTCCATGCACCCATGCGGTGTGGATTATCCTTCGCGTATTGCTTAACCGCACCCGCAGCACGGCGATCAGAGTTACCCTCACGCAGGACTGGGTTCACCGCACTACCCTTGATCTTATCGTAGATCGCCTGTACGCGCTGCTCCTCCTCCGTCGTCGCCACTTCCGGATAATTTGGCAGTGCGTATCCTTGTGCCTGAAGCTCGGCAATCGCGGCATTCATCTGCGGCACCGACGCTGAAATATTAGGCAGCTTAATGATATTTGCTTCTGGTGTCTTGGCGAGATCACCGAGTTCCGCAAGCGCATCACCAATGCGCTGCGCCTCAGTCAACGCTTCTGGGAAATTCGCTAGAATACGACCCGACAGAGAAATATCGCGCGTCTCAACAGCGACACCAGCAGCGCTGGTGTAAGCCTCAATAATAGGCAGTAGCGAATGCGTCGCTAGTGCCGGTGCTTCGTCAGTGATCGTGTAAATGATTTTAGCTTTATTGCTCATAATTTTAAAAATTCCTTAATGATTAAAGAGCCGCACAGAAACTCGTGAGGCGCTTAAGCCCCTTCTCAATCACGTCGTCTGAAGTCGCATAACTCAAGCGCATGTAGCCTTCGGCACCAAAGGCACCACCTGGCACCACAGCGACTTTTTCTTCTTCGAGAAGCTTCGCGGCAAAGTCATTACCGGCCATTCCAAACGAAGCAATCTTAGGAAATAAATAGAAGGCTCCTTGTGCCCGCGCGCACTCAACTCCAGGAATCGCAGTCAGGCCCTCTAATAAGCGAAGACGGCGACGATCAAAGACCTCTAGCATACCACTCACTGCCGCCATCGATTGATCCCAGTTCTGCATCGCAGCAAGAGCCCCAAACTGAGCAAATGTGGTCGCGTTCGAGCTTGTCTGGCTTTGCAGATTAGCGACTGCTTTCGCAATCGGCAACGGCGCCATCAACGTCCCCAGTCGCCATCCAGTCATAGAAAATGTCTTACTGAACCCTGCCACTGTAATCACCGCATCGGCAGCCTCCTTCGAAAACGAAGCAGGGCTGACATGTTCGACACCATCATAGAGCAGGTGCTCGTAAATTTCATCGGACATAATGTAGACGCCAGCTTCCAGACAAACCTCTACCAATGCCTGCAGTTCAGCTGGCGAATAAATCGCACCCGTCGGATTCGACGGGCTGTTAATAATCACCAGGCGGGTCTTCGGAGTGATGGACTCACGGAGTTGCTCAGGAGTCATCTTAAAGCCACTCTCCTGACCAGCGAACACAGACTTGGGCACACCACCAGCTAACTTGACCATTTCAGGATAGCTCACCCAATAAGGCGCAGGAATGATCACTTCGTCCCCCGGGCTAATGACCGCCAAAATCGCTAGATAGCAGGAATATTTACCGCCGGGGCTGACGACAACCTGTGCAGCTTCGACACCATCTACGCCGTTATTATTACGATAGTTCTCTGCAAGAGCATCGCGTAGCACTGGAATACCAGGCGCAGGCGCATATTTAGTCTTACCGTCGCGAATCGCCTGGATGCACGCTTCCTTGATAAATTCCGGAGTATCAAAATCCGGTTCACCAGCACCAAAGCCGCAGACATCTTCGCCTGCTGCTTTGAGCTCTTTAGCTTTTGAATCGACAGCCAGCGTCGGCGACGGAGCGATATTGCTGGCCCATGTGGATAGTTTTGCTTGGTTAGTCATGAGAATATATAAAAAAAATGCGCTCTCAACACGATTGCACAGGTGCAACGTATCGAGAGCGCAGAATCAAAACCTCTGCCTAAGCAAAAGCAAGCCTAGCCTAATAATCTAGGCAAAAGCATCCGAATTACTTCTTCTTAGCTTTTTTCTTAACAGCCTTCTTTTTAACCGCTTTTTTCTTCGGCGCTGCTTTCTTCACAGTCTTTTTCACTGCTTTCTTTTTAACCACTTTCTTAGGTGCTGCTTTTTTTACAGCCTTCTTTTTAACAGCCTTTTTCTTTGGCGCTGCTTTCTTCACTGCTTTTTTAGGGGCAGCTTTTTTAACAACTTTCTTTTTGACCGCTTTTTTCTTCGGCGCTGCTTTCTTCACAGTCTTTTTCACTGCTTTCTTTTTAACCACCTTCTTAGGAGCGGCCTGTTTAACAGCCTTCTTTTTAACCGCTTTTTTCTTTGGCGCTGCTTTCTTCACTGCTTTTTTAGGGGCAGCTTTTTTAACAGCCTTCTTTTTAACCGCTTTTTTCTTCGGCGCTGCTTTCTTCACAGTCTTTTTTACTGCCTTCTTTTTAGCAGGTTTTTTCACTGCTTTTTTAGGGGCAGCCTTTTTAGGAGCTACCTTCTTCTTAGCAGGTTTTTTTGCGACTTTTTTAGGTGTAGCCTTTTTAGGTGCTACCTTCTTCTTAACAGCCTTTTTGACTGGTGCTTTTTTAGCGACTTTTTTGGCCACTTTTTTCTTAGTAGTTTTTTTCTTAGGCATAGTTTGTTTGAGGTTAAAGTCCGACAATTCGGTGGGTAGAGACTCAAGTGCGGCACGCAACAACTCACCGACACTTACTTTCTTTTGCTTGCTCATGCGAACAAGACGACGGCGAAGATCAGATGATAAACGGACAGAGATCTGCCTGTGTGCGGTACTTTTTAAGTCCACATCTGAAGAATCAAAAACGCTGACTGCATAGCGAACAAGTTCGCTGAGAGAACGTGCTCCGACTTTTTTTTGTACCCGCTTGAGATTATCAAGTAGGTCTTGTTGTAGGTCGAAAGTTAAGGGGCTTGTGTTTTCGCTACTCATAATTACGTCTTGGCGACGATCACCAAAATGTGAAATGTAGTAACAATGTCAATACAATAGATTTACACAACTTTCATTAAGAAAAGCTACGTTAAAAAAACTTACAAAGCATCAAATAATTCTGCCGAAATTTCGGGCAGTGCGACCTTACTATTTGGATTAAAAACTTCGGGATTCAAAAGTATTTCAATACTCGCAGCTTTTACCTTAAAATCAGTCGCATCCTTACTGTGCAGGTCTTTAAGCTGTATAGTCTTCACTATATATTGTCCTTGAACTTTTTTTAAACCACGCACCGTAAAGCTCGTGTAAGGTACTGCATCTTCGCCAAGTACTTCTACTTTCAACATAGCAAAATAAGTATCGTCTAATGCAATACGGACTGCAGTAATCCCATTTAATTTTGCTAAAGAACCCTCAGGCGGTTGCATTAAAAACTGCTGACCGATACGAGACAAAACACGCGACGGCCCCTCATAAATATAGTTCTGCCAGAATACAAACGGCATCTGTAAATCAAACGGTGTGTATAGTACGCCATCAAAAATCGGCTCAAACAACGCACCATCTTCGATACGAACAAATGGCGCTTTAGCTTGCCGACGAATCCACACTTCAGAGTCGACTCCATTCTGCACAATCAACTCAACTGGCGGATGCTCCATGCTGACCTCGTCGCCAACACTGCGAGGATACAATATGAAACGGCTCACTGGGCCACGATCATTCCAGGAACCATACAATATCCCGTTATATCGAATGGTGTCTCCCCGCCGCGGCTTGTGCTCTAACTGAAACTTAAAACAAAAATCACCAGCTAAACGTTGCGCACGAAACGATGCCATACGCTTTGCCCCCTCCTCAGCATCAATCGATTCCATAATGCCATGTCCCTGATTGTTCTTGAACGCGACTCGTTGAGCCTGAAGCGTGGAAAATAAGCAGACACAAAAAAGGCCAGCTACGGCAAAACCGAGGACAGCTGACCTTAATCTGTAGAAAATTGTGAGGGTCTTAATAGAACGCATTAATTTGAAATTGGCACAGCCTCTGCATTCACCTCAAGTGCCGGTACATCAGACTCAACAGCAGCTTCGACTGCTCCATCCTCAACTTTGACCTCTGCAACGACCTCTTCCACCGCTGTTGCGATCACATCCGTAGCAACTGGCACAGTCTCTTCAACCACGACCTCAGCACTAATCAAATCACCAGCATTAACAACCTTTAGCTTATCAGCTGCGGCAGATTGATACAGCAGGAACAGCCCCAGTGCGACGATGAAGAAAGCGATAATACCATAGATCGTGCCCTTGGTCAGAATGTTATTGGTATCCGAACCGAATGCAGACTCAGCGGCACCGCCACCAAGAGCGGCGCCCATACCTCCACTTTGGCTAGTGCGCTGCATCAATACGAGCAAGACAACGAAAGCAGAAATAAGAATAAGGACTAGAGTGAGAAAGCTAATTAGTAATGCGCTCATATAATATCGCGAATGGAAATTGGAAAACGTGGTAAAATGCCCAGTGAGCTCGCGAGTTCAAGCGATAAATTCACTGGGCTAACACTGTATGAGTACAAAATCGCCGCAACACAACCGCAATACTTAGTGTGAATCATGAAATTTCGCTTTGACAGATTCGCACGACTGGCTTGTCTGTTCGGCAAATGGAAAACGCACCCTACCAGAAATTACTTACTAAAGGACACATCGCGCTTGGAGCCATCCTTACACTTGGAGTCTTCGTATTGATGTCGTACCTACTGCTGCCATTCACATTTTCAACGGATCCAACTGTTGCACAAATTCAGGCATGCTTCACCGCAATTCCAATCAGCGCAACATTCTGGTTCGCATGCCACATGTTCATGATCGTACTAATCGACCAACGCAAACGTAGCAAAAACGCTAAATAACCAAGCATCCGACAGCGTTTTATAAAAAGCCGCATTCAGTATAAGAATGCGGCTTTTTTGTGGTTCTTCGCCAATTAGTGGGGAAAGCATTGATATCTGTTGGGAGGGTTGGATTTGCTTGTTGCTCTTGGGAGGGACGACCTCCGTGTCGTCCGCAACAGATAAGGAAAAGTCTGACAGGATTATCAGCTCTTGGGGCATCTCGGATGTTCATGTGGTTTCTAAAGTGCCCGTGGTCGACACGGAGGTCGACCCTCCCTAACAGAATAGCCGCCCATTAGGCTCAGACTAGTATCTCCCCAGTAAATGACGAAAAATCTTTTTGTGGCCATCAGCGACCAGCAAGCTGATCAATCACGCGGAATCCATAGATCCCTGCCAGATGGTCTATTACTCAGCCTTTCGCTGAGCCGCCGCGCGCCGTTTCTCAATGCCTGATCCAACCAGAATTGCCAATTCGTAGAGTCCGTAAAGGATACCAGTAGTTAGTGGCAGCGACAAGAAATCACCGCCAGGAGTTAACAATGCTGCAAAGATCATCGTCCCGACAAACACTGCTCGACGAATCGCCTGCAGCTTCTCCACAGCCAACACCTGAATATAAATCAAAATAACTATAATGAGTGGAAACTGAAAAATCGCTCCAGTTGCCAACGAAAACCAAACCACCATATTATAATACTCCGAAGCAGCTAAAAGTACTTGAAAATCCATCAACTGATTAAAGCGAACTGAAAACGCTAGAGTCAGCGGTAGAATCGCATAGAATGCCACCGCCACTCCAGATAGAAACAAGACAAAAGCCGCAAAACAAGCTGGTCGGATCATCCGTCGCTCACGCTCAGTTAGCCCAGGGGCAATAAAACAAGCCATAAAATATAGCACAAATGGCATCGAAAGCACCAAACCGCCTAACAGCGCGACTTGAATAAATACTGAAAAGACACCCATCGGCTTATAAGTAATCAACTTCTCGCCGACTAACTCTGCTGAGCCATAGGCTTTCACTAGCGGCAACTGCAAAAAGGCACCCACATCGGGCATCATAAAACCAATAACAAATACACCCACCAAAAATGCCAAAATACTGCGCCCCACTGTCCAGCGGAACTCTTCCAAGTGTTCAAGAAAAGACATGCCACCTTCCTCTGCTGGGTCATTGTCGTGATTCCAACCCGAATCATAGTCGTCGAAACTCGAGTCGCTCGTGTCCCAATCGAATTCTGGTTCCTCATCACTGTTTGGCTTATCAGTCATATATATCCCTTACTCTTGAATAAGACATCCCACTAACCGCAACACTGAAAGTCCCCCACAGATACAAAACACTACAATTTGTTGTGCAAAGGTAGGCGCTAATCCATTGACAGGCATGACTAAATGGATTTGCTACACGCTTTCTCACGCTGAAGCGGTTCATCTCAAAACGCTTCGGCACCTAACTCGGTCCACAAAATGATCGTTTATTATGCCAGCTAAAAAAGCAAAAAAAGTCACAAAAAAAGCAGCCAAGCGCAAAGTCGCTAAGGCAGTCAAATACAGCTACGACTTCGGTCAAAAAACTGACGGTAACGTGAAGCTCCGCGAGCTCCTCGGCGGTAAGGGTGCCAACCTCGCCGAAATGGCGCGCATTGGCCTGCCAGTGCCTCCCGGTTTCACTATCACAACTGAAGTATGTACATACTTCTATGACAACGGCCGACAATACCCTAAGTCTCTCGCCAAGGAAGTGAAAGCTTCGGTCGCACAGATTGAAAAGGAGGTCGGCAAAAAGCTAGGCGCAGCTAAAAACCCACTACTTCTCTCTGTTCGCTCCGGTGCACGCGAGTCCATGCCAGGTATGATGGATACCATTCTTAACCTCGGTCTTAATGACAAGACGGTTAAAGCACTGGCCAAAGAATCAGGCAACGAAGCATTCGCATATGACTGCTACCGCCGCTTCATCCAAATGTATGGTGACGTCGTCATGGGCGTTCAAGCCATCAACGAAAACGACCACTGCCCATTCGAAGGCTGCCTCGAAAAACTTCGTGCTGAAGTAGGCGTTGAGCTCGACAATGAACTCACTGCAGCGAACCTCAAGGAATTGATTAAGCGCTACAAGGCGATCATCAAAAAACGTACTGGGTCTGCATTCCCACAAGATGCATACGAGCAACTCTGGGGCTCAGTCAGTGCGGTCTTCAACTCATGGCAGAACGAGCGCGCGATCCTTTATCGCCAAAAATACGGCATCCCTGCAGCATGGGGCACAGCGGTAAACGTTCAGGCGATGGTCTTTGGTAACATGGGTGATGATTGCGCAACTGGGGTTGCCTTCACTCGTGACCCTGCAAACGGTGAGAAAGTCTTTTATGGCGAATACCTCATCAATGCACAAGGTGAAGACGTGGTTGCGGGTATTCGTACTCCTAACCCAATTGCACAGCTCAAAGACGAAATGCCACATGCGCACGCCGACCTCGAAGCCGTTCGCAAGAAGTTGGAAGCTCACTTCAAAGACATGCAAGACTTTGAGTTCACTGTCGAATCAGGCAAGCTATGGATGTTACAAACCCGCAATGGCAAACGCACTGGACTCGCTGCCGTACGTATCGCTGTTGAGCTGGTTAAGGAAAAACTGATCGATCAAAAGACAGCGCTTCTGAAGATCCCTGCGGATTCAATCTCTTCCCTACTCGTTGCAGTCTTCGACCCAGCAGCAGTGAAGAAAGCTAAGGTGCTTACAACAGGTCTTCCTGCTGGCCCAGGTGCTGCTTCTGGTAAGATCTGCTTTACTGCAGATAAAGCCGAAGCAGTTGCTGCCAAGGGTGGTCGCGCCATTCTTTGCCGTGTTGAGACCACACCTGAAGACCTTCGTGGGATGATTGCTGCGGAGGGTATTCTTACCTCTCGTGGTGGTGTTTCTTCACACGCGGCACTCGTTGCTCGCCAAATGAATAAGGTCTGCGTTTGTGGCGCTGCTGAAGTCGTCATCGACTATGGTGCTTCGACACTCAAAATTGGCAAAGCAGTCTTCGGCGACGGCGACGATATCTCCATCGATGGCACTACCGGTGAAATCTTTGCAGGTTCGGTACCCACTGCTCCTTCCGAAGTCGACCAAGTGCTCAACGGTGAGCTCAGTGCCAAAGACAGCTACACTTACAAGATGTATGATCAGGTCATGAAATGGGCTGACAAACACCGTAAGCTCGGCGTTCGCACCAATGCTGACTCACCTGAACAAGCATCCTCCGCGATCGCTTACGGTGCTGAAGGCATCGGCCTCTGCCGCACTGAACACATGTTCTTTGAAGGTGATCGTATCACATTCATGCGCCAGATGATTCTTGCAACTGATGAGAAAGAGCGCCGTGCGGCACTCAAGAAGCTACTCCCATTCCAACGCAAGGACTTCAACGGTCTCTTCAAAGCAATGGGCGGTCTTCCCGTCACGGTTCGCCTGCTCGACCCACCTCTCCACGAGTTCCTCCCGCACGACGAGTCATCCAAGCGCGAGCTTGCAAATGCACTCGGCGTCAATGTCGATGTGATCTCTAATCGTGTGCACGCACTCCACGAAGCCAACCCTATGCTTGGCCACCGCGGTTGCCGTCTCGGTATTTCCTACCCAGAAATCACAGAGATGCAGGCACGTGCAATCTTCGAAGCTGCTGCAGCTTGCTACAAGCTGAAGAAGCCAATCAAGGTGATTCCAGAAGTCATGATTCCCCTCGTCGGCTTCGCCGATGAGCTCAAGAATCAAGTGAACGTGGTGCACCGCGTAGCTGCTGAGGTCATGGAAAAGAAGGGTGTTCAATTCGAATATCTCGTCGGTACTATGATCGAAGTGCCTCGTGGTGCTTTGACTGCTGATGAGATTGCTGAAACTGCAGAATTCTTCTCATTTGGTACCAACGACCTGACTCAGACTGGTCTCGGCATGAGCCGTGACGACGCTGGTTCCTTCCTCGGCAAGTATAAGGATCTCGACATCCTTCCACAGAATCCGTTCGCGTCGATCGACGCAGCAGGTGTCGGACAGCTTGTTGAAATTGGTGCTCAAAAAGGCCGCCAGACCAACAAGAAGCTCAAGCTAGGCATTTGCGGTGAGCATGGTGGTGATCCAGCCTCGATCGAGTTCTTCCATAATGTGGGACTGAACTATGTATCTTGCTCGCCACCACGGGTGCCGGTTGCGCGCCTCTCTGCTGCTCAAGCTGCGCTTAAGGAAAAAGCTAAAAAGTAGTCCTAAGCGACTGGAAGTAAGTCTCTAATGCAAAAAGCCCTTCGGATTAACCGAAGGGCTTTTTTTTGGTTCATCGTCATTTACCGGGGAGATACTATTCTGAGTCTAATGGGGCGGCTATTCTGTTAGGGAGGGTCGACCTCCGTGTCGACCACGGGCACT
>JAURBE010000150.1 GCA_030829145.1 Verrucomicrobiota bacterium
CAGGAATGTCTGTTTCACGCCCCGACAGACAGGAATGTCTGTTTCACGCCCCGACAGACAAGAATGTCTGTTTCACCCTTGAAACTTATCAGAGCTCATATTGTCTGTGTCGTATCGGGTATCCTGATTCATCTACCCACCCATCCACGGACGTGCTCGCGCCACTTTAATTTTTACTCTTACTTTCACACTTTATATGTCACAAAAGCGCATTATTCGTATCGGCCTACTTGGTTTCGGGGTCGTTGGCCAAGGCGTCTGGAAAAATATCGAAAACAATCGCCAGGCCTTGGAGTTTCGCCTCGGTGCTCAGCTTGATATCACCGAAGTGGTCGTTAAGAATCTCACGACCAAGCGCGAGGTAGTAGTGCCGCCAGAGTCCTACTCAGACAATCCGTCGCGCGTGGTCGACAATCCCGAGATTGATATTGTTTGCGAATTAATGGGGGGCACGGATGAGGCGCTGGAGTGGACGCGTCGCGCGTTGCAACAGGGCAAAATCGTGGTCACTGCCAACAAGGCATTGATCTGCGAGCACGGTGAAGAACTGTTCAAAATTGCAAATGAAAATGGTGGACACTATTTCTATGAAGCCTCTGTTGCTGGTGGTATTCCGATCATTAAAACCATCCGAGAAGCCTTGGTCGCCAATCGATTTAAGCTGATTTTTGGGATTCTTAATGGCACCTCGAATTACATACTCACGCGTATGGAACGTGAAGGCCTGAGCTTTGAAGAAACATTGGGTGACGCACGTCGTTTGGGCTATGTGGAGGCAGATGAGGCACTCGACCTCGATGGCATCGATGCCGCACATAAGGCGGTGATTCTCGCTTATCTCGCGCATGGTAAGTGGGTAAAACTGGATGAAATCATTTGTGAAGGAATACGCGATATTTCTGGGACGGATATCGAGATCGCGGGTCAGCTGGGCTACAAGAGCAAGCTTTTGGCGGTGATTGCTCGCGATTTTGA
>JAURBE010000151.1 GCA_030829145.1 Verrucomicrobiota bacterium
AACCTGTGCGCTGCGTTTACGTAGCCATCGGTCAGAAACTCTCAAACGTAACTCGGACCGTTAAAACGCTTGAGGATGCTGGTGCCATGGAAAACACCATCGTGGTGGTTGCTTCCGCATCCGACTCCGCGGCTAGCCAGTTCCTTGCTCCATATGCAGGTTGCTCGATGGCAGAATACCTCATGGACCAAGGTGAGGACGTGCTCATTGTTTATGATGATCTCTCTAAGCAGGCTGTTGCCTACCGTCAGGTTTCCCTGATTCTTCGCCGCCCATCAGGTCGTGAAGCATATCCTGGTGACGTTTTCTACCTTCACTCCCGTCTGCTTGAGCGTTCCGCACGTCTCTCCGATGCTATGGGTGGTGGATCCATCACTGCATTGCCAATCATCGAGACCCAGGCGGGTGACGTTTCCGCTTATATCCCGACCAACGTGATTTCCATCACTGACGGTCAGATTTTCCTCGAAACCGACCTCTTCTACCAGGGTATCCGCCCTGCTATCTCAGTGGGTCTCTCCGTTTCCCGTGTGGGATCCGCCGCGCAGACCAAGGCGATCAAAAAAGTTGCCGGAACTACCAAGCTGGACCTCGCGCAGTTCCGCGAACTTCAGGCGTTCGCCCAGTTCGGCTCCGACCTCGACGAAGGAACCAAGAAAAAACTCGACCGCGGTGCCCGCATTGTTGAGCTCTTCAAGCAAAACCAATACGCACCCAAGTCCATGGCAATGGAGGTGGCCGTTCTTTGGTCAATGCAGAACGGATACTTCGACGATGTTGAAGTCGAGCGTATCGAGGAATGCCAGGCAGCCCTCGAGACCTACTTCGACGAACGTAAGGCAGACGTCCTTCAGGCAATCGCCGATGAAAAAG
>JAURBE010000152.1:0-542 GCA_030829145.1 Verrucomicrobiota bacterium
TAACTTTGGTAATCTGTTATCTGGGACGAGAACCACGCCAACATTTGGGTCGATCGTACAAAACGGGTAATTGGCAGCCTCCGCTTTACGGGTTTTGGTAAGGGCATTAAAAAGAGTGCTCTTGCCTACATTAGGTAGGCCAACAATTCCAGCTTGTAACATAATGATAAAAAAGGTTCATCATGTCCGAGGTTGGGTAATTGGTCAAGAAAGCTCGGTTGTTTTTGGCATGCTTTCTCGTTGACGAATCCTTGATCATCTTTAGAAGTAAATGCATAAAATTATGGCGATAGTAGCTCAGTTGGTTAGAGCATCGGCTTGTGGTGCCGAGGGTCGCCGGTTCGAATCCGGTCTGTCGCCCCATTTTTTATGCAGATATTATTGAGGATGAGGTTGTGTCTTTTCTTTCTGCTCCTTATTTATTATGCACTATCAGAGCGATCGATCTGTTATGCGAAGGATTTTTTCGGGGGTAATCCTAAGCTGGTCGAAACTTTAAATCTTTCGTATGGAGAAAATAAAAACCAGATACTGGATGTTGT
>JAURBE010000152.1:552-829 GCA_030829145.1 Verrucomicrobiota bacterium
ATCCAACTCGTATCCTTTGGAGGTACTTGGTTGCCTGATGAGATTGCAATTGAAGAACATCTTAATCTTTCTTACGGAGAGAATTCGAAACAAGTCCTTGATGTTGTAACTTCAGAAAAATGTAACCGTTCTCCTGTTGTGATTTTTGTTCACGGAGGCAGTTGGCGTTGGGGGCAAAAAGATTATCATCGTTCTATTGGAAAACAGTTAGCCCGTGGAGGAATTTTATTCGTAACCATAAATTACAGATTATACCCAGAAGCGAAGTTTCCCTCTT
>JAURBE010000153.1 GCA_030829145.1 Verrucomicrobiota bacterium
CATACAAAACCAATTTTAATATCCTCTTGTATATCTATGTTTTTTGCAAAAGAAGAATTAAAAACTAATAGACTGATAGATATATATAAATAAAACTTTATCATTTAATCAATTAGGTCCTTAATTTGAATTTGTGCGAAAGCACATTCTTTAAAAAAATCCCCCCCAGCATTATTGGGGGAGATTTCAATTTATTAGCTGTTACCCTTATTTAGTAAAAGCTTTCCAAACTTTTTTGTTCTTTTTTAACCATGCTTTTGCAGCATCTTCATGAGTCATTTTGTCAACGTCAACTAAAGCTGCCATTGCACCAATTTGACTTGTAGAGAATGACATTTTTTTGAATGCCGCAGCTGCTGCTGGATGAGTTTTTGGAAAATCAGCATTTACTGCTTTTTTCAAATAACCATCTGGCGAACCACATTTACCATCACCACCGTCTTCTGGTCTACAACCTGCAGAATATGGAGGGAAATCTATAAAAGTAAAACCAGCACCATCTGTGAAATTTGGTGTCCAGTTGAATATTATAGTTCCTCTTCCTTCTTTTTCAGCTCTTCTACATAGGCCTGTTGCACCGGCAGACCGTAGAGGGCAGAGCGCACTCGCTCGGCGACGGCGACGATATTGGCATCGGCTTCCTTGTATATTTCGATCTCGACGCTCTCGCCGCCGTTGACGCGCGTAATGATCTCGCGGTCCTTATTGGCGCGAAAAATGTGGCCGATATCGCGCAAATAGACGTCGGCCCCATTCTGG
>JAURBE010000154.1 GCA_030829145.1 Verrucomicrobiota bacterium
TAAAAGGCCTGAATTCAGCGCTGGGGATCTTATAAATGCACAGGTGTTGTGCGACTTGTTTAACCTAAGTCGAATAGTCCAAGCATACGTAACTACTTAAACCTTGGATGAATATGCATTCACATTCATCAGGGTAAGCGCCATTCAGAGTGATGCAACAAAAACGGCAGAGCTCCGAAGTGCTCTGCCGTATTGAAAAAAGTCTGTCCTATTTAGCGATTATCCATCTTCTCGTAATCACGGAGGGTAGAACCTGTGTAAACCTGACGTGGGCGGTGAATACGGCTCTTCGGATTTTCCGCGATCTCCTTCCAATTCGCAATCCAACCCGGCATGCGACCAATCGCAAACATCACGGTAAACATCTCTACAGGGATACCGATCGCCTTGAGTAAAATACCGCTGTAAAAGTCCACATTTGGATAGAGCTTACGTTGCACGAAATATTCATCTTCCAACGCAGCCTGTTCGAGGTGTTTCGCAATATCTAGCAGTGGATCATCAATGCCTAAGCCTTGCAACACACGCTCGGAACTCTTGCCGAGTATCTTTGCACGCGGATCATAGTTTTTGTACACGCGATGCCCGAAGCCCATCAGCTTTGCTTTACCCTCTTTCGCGTCTTGGATGAAGCGAGAGCCATCATCGCCCGATGCATGAATATCCTCGAGCATCTGAATCACCGCCATGTTCGCGCCACCATGAGATGGCCCCCACAATGCGCAAACGCCAGCA
>JAURBE010000155.1 GCA_030829145.1 Verrucomicrobiota bacterium
CGAAACGTTAAAGAGCCGACAAAGCGCGGGGCTACTGCAAGCGATCGACAATCCCGACTACAGAGCCAACGCGCAAGTCGCACGCATGCTTTACCCGAAAGGCCACCCGAATTACTCCGACAAAATCGATGTGCTCATCGAAGATTTAAAAGCCACCACTATTACAGACATCGCGCAGTTTCATGCCGATCACTACGGCCCGAAGTCGATGCGACTCGTCTTTGCTGGCGATATTGACTTCGAGCAACTTACCGCCGCGGTCGAGTTTGCTTTCGAAGGTTGGAGCGGAGGGGTGGATTTCCCCACCGAGCTGCCTGCACAGCTGAAAAACAATCAACAATCGAAGCGTATTTACATTGCTGATAAAACCAGTGTCGCAGTGCGCTACGCACAAAACACTGGTATCCAACGCACCGACGACGATTACATTCCCTTCATGCTCGGCAATTACATACTTGGCGGCAGCTTCAACTCACGGCTGATGCAAGCAGTGCGTAAGCAACAAGGCCTAACTTACAGCATTCGTTCCGGCCACAGCGGCGACATTCTCACACCCGGCAACTGGAGCCTGAGCGCCAGCTTTTCGCCCGCCCTACTCGATCAAGGCCTTGCTGCGACCGAGGCCATCTTCACCGAATGGTATGAGCAAGGCATCAATCCCACCGAAGTGCAGAAGGCAATCGATACTCTCTCTGGTGCTTATTTAGTTG
>JAURBE010000156.1 GCA_030829145.1 Verrucomicrobiota bacterium
GAAAACTAACAGACCATATCCTGGAAATGAAGAGACCCTCCGAAATCAATCAAAGTTTGAAAAATTTCTACGAGGAAAGAGTTTCTGATTTGATCAAGTGAAAGAGACCTTAGATGCGTGAAGACCAGTCGGTGTTGTTTATTCGTCTCGGAATTTGGACGAGAAAAGTGCCGTCATATCCTTCTTTAGCTCCGCAATCTCGGATTTCGATGCCTCGAATTTGAGGATCGTTCCTTTGGCTGCGGCAAGCATCATTATTCCCATGATGCTCTTTGCATTTACTCGTTCATCTTCCTTTGTTATCCAAATTTCCCCATTGAAACGGGAGGCTATCCGCACGATCATGGCTGCAGGACGGGCATGAATGCCCATCTTGTTGGCAACCTCCAACGTAAAGTGCGACGGATTTTGCCCGTTTTTTTCTCCCGATTCGCTCATCTCAAACCGATAAGAGTGCGAAATTATGGAAAAGACAAAGAAAAAGTGTATGAAAAGCACCAAAGGCCAAGACCAGCGACATAAGCTGCGGCAACATCGTCGGCTACCACTCCAAGTCCTCCGGGAAGTTTTTGCAGACGGCTAATTCCAATTGGTTTAACGATATCAAAGAAACGAAAAAGTGTAAAACCACAGGCGAGAAGAAGAAGGCTCGGAAGAATTGAATCTTGCTGGAAACTCAA
>JAURBE010000157.1 GCA_030829145.1 Verrucomicrobiota bacterium
TGCCGGCAAACGAGAACGCGAGCGTGTCGAAGCCAGCTTCACTGAGTGCTTTAGCAGTGTCGGCGATAACTGGACGATCTTTGTTACCCGTGACGCCGTGGCCTAGGATGACGAGCCACTTCTCCTCGCGGCAATTTTCAGCGCCGGATGTGAATGCGTAATCGAGCGTTTCGCCCAGAGAGTTTTTTATGGTTTGATTCATGGAGAGGAGTGGAGGTCGGAGAGCTGAGGACGGAGGACTTAGAGGGAGTGACAGAGTGGAGGGAAATGCTCCGTCGTTTCCGAGCGAAAGTTCGGTGGCAATGACGGAGCATTGCCCTCCAATTAAGATTAAGCGTTGCGTCCCTGGAAAGTGAGTTCTGCGATGCCGGATTTGTCGAGTTCGCCTTTGCCCATTTCAGTGAGCTTGGTGTATTGATCAAACGTCGCCTGTGCGAGTGGGGCGTTAATGCCCTGCGTTGCTGCCAGTCCTAGCGCGATGCCGGAATCCTTCGCAGCATGGGAGGCGGAGAAGTAGCAATCGTGGTCGCGGATGATCATGTCTTCGGCGTCGGTTTCCAACACGCGCGAGTTGGCGCCGGTTTGGCTGAAGATATCGCAGAGCATTTTTAGATCGATGCCGAGTGCGTCGCC
>JAURBE010000158.1 GCA_030829145.1 Verrucomicrobiota bacterium
AACTAAAAACATATGTCATTATATTTTTTAATTTATTACCAACAGTATCATCTTTATCATTGGGGTTATTTTTAAATTCTGCTATAATATTTACTACAATAATAGAACCATATGCTATAGCTATCATCAATACCAATACTAATCCCCAATATTTGGCTAAAGCAACCGGGCTTTTTGGACCAAATCCATCCGATATTTTACCTTCTAATTTACTAAAAAATCCTCCACCTGTTTTATTTTCTTTTTTAACTTTATTTAGAAATATATGGTTACCACTCCAATTTTTTAATATTTTTTTTTTTATTAAATTGTTAATAAACTTTTTAAATGCTAGGCTTTTTGGTGAAATATATTGTGTTCCATGATCAAATCCTTTGATTTTATCTAATCTTTTAAAAGATGATCTTCCACCTGGTCCTCTTGCTTTATCATATAAGTCAACAGAGTGTCTTTTGCTTAAAAGCTTTGCAATAGTTGCGCCTGAAATTCCTGAACCAATTACACAATATCTACTCATTTACCAGCGACAGTCATACCATCAATCATCATGGTAGGAGAATTAACTGAGTATTTAAATTCTAAGTCATTTGCTAATGTAATATTTTTAAACATTTCATTAAG
>JAURBE010000015.1:0-27564 GCA_030829145.1 Verrucomicrobiota bacterium
CGATGAACCTTTTTTAAGTATCCAAGTTGCGGCTCATTTAAGTGAGCATCCACGGTTGGTTTCACAGTTTGGGCGGGCAACCAGGCCTTTGATGGGCTCGTCAGGAAAAAATTGTTCAGCGCGTCCATTTTGGATAAGGTGGCGGTCGCAGATAATATCGAGTTCGTCCTTGGAAGAGGCGCGGCGCATATCGTGGAGGAATTGCCCATCCACATCGACACCGGTACCGACGAAGTTCAGGAACTTCTTCATATGGTGAATGCGGTACTGCCCGTCTTGGTCGGGTTGGCAGGTCGCTTGGATAAGATCGTCGATGTATTGACGTACGTCAGCAAGTGTTGGTTGGAAGATAGGTTGCTGTGCAAAGTGCTCGCGCAGCTGCCTAAAGATCCATGGGTTGCGGATGCATGAACGGCCAACCATAAGGCCAGCACATTTGGTTTCATCCAGTACCCATTGGCCTTTGGCTACGGAGGTGACGTTGCCATTGGCGAGCACGGGGCATGGGACACGCTCTGCGGCGCGCTTAATATACTCGTAGTGAACCTCGCTACGGTAGGCTTCTTTTACGGTCCGAGCATGTAGGCTTAGCAGGTCCACTTGGTGCTTCTCAATTAGGTCTAGGATCGCGTCAAAATGTTCGTCACTATCGAATCCGATACGCATTTTAACGGTGAACCGCCCGGTGACTGCTTGGCGCAGACAGCCGAGTACTTGGTCGATTTTTTGTGGATCGCGCAAGAGGCCGCCACCAACATTTTTTTTGTAAACCTTGGGGGCAGGGCATCCCATATTTAGGTCGATGCCATCGACAGGTAACTGCTGGTCTTTAATTAAGTGGGCAGTACGGGCAAGGTCGTATAAGCTTTCGCCGATGAGTTGCAGGAAAATAGGGCGACCTGTGTTGTGCTGGGTAACGGCGTCGACAATCTGTGGCTCGAGTGTCGAGTGTCTATGCACGCGTAGGAATTCGGTAAAGAGCAGGTCAGGCGCTCCATATTTGCCGAGTATTTGGATGAACGGCAGATTCGTAACATCCTGCATCGGGGCAAGCGCTGTCCAAGGTTGGCCAGAAATGAGTGCGTCTGGAAGTGGATGCATTGTGTTGCTGGTTGCTGGTTGCTGGTTGCAGGTTGCAGGTTGCTGGTTGCTGGTTAGTTGTCGGTCACCAACTAGCAACAAACAACGATCAACGTCTCTCTCTCATTCTCCCTCTTTCAGGATTTTAGCGAGGATCTCAGCCATGTCGTCGACGGCTTCGAGCACTTCGTGGGCAACGTAGAGTGGCTTGCCGCTGGTAAGTGCCAGTACGATAGAATCGCTAGGGCGTGCGTCGACTTCGACGATTTTATGGCCGAGTTCGTTTTCCATCGATACGATTAGGCGCGCAAAAAAAGTACCATCGTCGACGGCGTTAATGACCACCCGCTCGACTTCGGCGCCGAGTCCGTCGAGGAGCGTGACCATCAGGTCGTGCGTCATTGGGCGTTCGGATTGTTCGCCATTTACGGCCCGTTGAATGGCTTCGCCGATGCTGCGATCCATATAAATGACAAATGTTTTTGCATCGTTTCCTAAGAAAACGGCACATCCATTTGAGGTGGGCATGACTCCTTTTACGCTGACTGCGACGACGCTGTTATCCATATAACTAGTTAGTATGTGTTGAAGCAGAATGGCTTCAAGTGTTTAGGCTGAGTGAAATGTAGTGAAAAATTGTGTCGCACCAATCGCGACGGCTTTTAAAACCCAAGGCAGTGAATCAAAAAAGCCAGTCAACCAAGCCAAATCTTTACTTAGTAGGATTCATGGGCGTCGGGAAATCTGCGATCGGGCGACGTGTCGCGCGTGAGCTGGGCTATAAATTTTTGGATTCAGACGATTGTATTGAGAAATTAGTGAGCAAGAAGATCCCCGAGATCTTTGCTACTGAGGGAGAAGCACGTTTCCGAAGCTATGAACGCGAGTTTATCGAATCGGGTCATCCAGAGTCTGGATGTGTGGTCTCCTGTGGGGGTGGCCTAGTTATTCAGGATGGTATGCAAGCTTTAATAAAGGCCAAAGGCATAGTGATCTGCTTGTTTGCGTCGGTTGAAAGTATTATCGAGCGTACGAGTCGCAATAATAACCGGCCGTTGCTCAATGTCGAAAACCCCGAGGCACGCATTCGCCAGTTACTGGCAGAGCGCGAGCCTATTTATATGGACTCGGGCGCCTGCATTTCTACCGAAGGGCGCACGATACCTGAGGTGGTGAAGCACATGCTGCGCACTTATCGTACCTGCGCAAGGCGTAGCCGTGCCGAAAAGTGAGCGCGTAAGATTCTAGCTTGTATCTACTCCTTAGGCTGAATCTCGCCTTGTCATCTGCTTAGGAATCACGCTTCATGCCGGCATGTCCGAAGACTCAAAAATTCGCTGTGGTGTCGTAGGTACCGGTTATCTGGGCCAACATCATGCTCGTATCTATGCGGCACTTGAGGAGTGCGAGCTGCTCGGGATTGTAGAATCCGATGATGCGCGTGCGGCTGAAATGTGTGAGGCATACGACTGCCAGCGCTTTGCTACGCTCGAAGCTTTGGCTGAGGCCTGTGATGCCGTGAGCGTCGTTGTGCCGACGGATCATCACCGCAATGTGGCTGTGCCATTACTGGAAGGTGGCTGTCATTTATTGATCGAGAAGCCGCTGTGTACAAGCTTGGCAGAGGCGGAAGACATTTTGTCGGCGGCAAAAGCGGCTGGTCGCATCGTGCAGGTGGGGCATATTGAGCACTATAACCCAGTGATGGGCTATCTTGAAAATGCTGTGACAAATCCGCAGTTTATTACCGCAGACAGGCTGGCACCGTTTAATCCACGTGGCACCGAGGTGGGTGTGGTACTGGACTTGATGATTCACGATCTGGGTGTGATTCTTGCGCTCGTGCGTTCGCCGATTCAGCAAGTAGATGCGGTGGGTGTGAATGTGCTTTCGCAGAGCGAGGACATTGCCAATGCGCGTATTACTTTTGAAAATGGCTGTGTGGCAAATATCAACACTAGTCGTGTGAGCATGAAAAAAGTGCGCGAGATTCGAGTCTTCCAGCCAGCCAATTATTTGTCACTGGATTTTATGAATCAAAGCGGGCACTTCTTGCACAAGGAAGGTGCAGCACTCGTCCGTGAGGAAATACCGATTGAGAAGGATGAGCCGCTAAAGCTCGAACTTGCATCGTTTTTAGAAGTTGTGAAAGATGCCGGCCAGCCAAAGGTTGGAGCCGAGCTGGGTAAATCGGCACTCGAACTGGCAATTCAGATCACCGAGTTAATCCACGCCGATAAATAAGTCCACGATCGTATTATATTATGGCTGAACCGCTTCCAGTACCTGCCGATTTTGCGGCGCCAATCAACGGGCAGCCGGATTTACTGATCATTGCTGGAGAGCACTCCGGAGATGAGCACGCAGCGCAACTCGTCGCAGATATGCGGTTGAGTCATCCTAATCTTAAAATCGCGTGTCTTGGCGGGGTTGAATTAAAGGCTGAAGGTGCGCAATTATTGTACGATTTGACTGAGATGTCGATCGTCGGCTTTGTTGAGGTGGTGCGCCATTACGGTTTTTTTAAGGCGTTATTTGATCGCACTCTGGATTGGATCGAACGCTATCGCCCGAAGCATATTTGCTTTATCGATTACCCCGGGTTTAACCTGCGTATTGCCGAGCAACTGATGGAGCGTGGCCTAAGTAAAAAGGGTGGTGGCGAGATTGGCATCAGCTTTTACATCGGCCCCCAAGTTTGGGCCTGGAAGGCGAAGCGTCGGTTTAAAATGGCGCGTACGCTAGATCGTCTAGGTGTGATTTTTCCGTTCGAAGTGGAGTGCTTTGCCGATACTGAACTGCCGACCGAGTTTGTCGGGCATCCATTTGTACGTGAGAGCTATGAATTGCCGCTTACTTATGATATGACTGCGCCAGTGCTCTTGCTGCCCGGCAGTCGCACTGCTGCAGTGAGTCGTATTTTCCCTTTGCTCCTCGACGGATTTCGTTTGGCGCAGCAATCCAAACCGGAGCTCAAGGCAAAGGTTGTTTATCCCAGTCAGCGCATACGCGCTGTGCTACTAGCGGTGTTGGATCAATACGCAGAGTTACGCGATTCTATTGAGCTTGTGCCAAATGGCGACAGTGGCTTACCTGCGAGCGCGGTATTGATGAGTTCCGGCACAATGTCACTTGCCTGCGCCCTATCAGGTATTCCAGGAGCCATCGTTTATCGCCTTAACCCGCTTAGCTATTTGCTAGGACGTATGCTGGTAAAGATTCCCTACATTGGCATCGCAAACCTACTGCTTGAGCGCCCGTTGCATCCCGAGTTCATCCAAGGTGCAGCAAAACCAAAATGCCTAGCAGAGCAAATACTCACTGCTCTCGATGGCCCGGAGGCAAGTCAGCTGGCAGCGAATGGCGCAGTCGAGCTGCGCACATTATTAAATGCTGACAGTGATGCCAGCGCCGCTGATTGGTTACTTCGTGGTATGGCGGAGTAGTTGGATCGTGAATACGTAGAGGGGCATTTAATTGCGGAATCATTTGAGCTGACTTCGGGCAGTTCTAAGTGACGTGATATTACCGTGATCACTCCTCTTGCGATGACTTATTCCCAGCAACGATTTTGGGCGCGATGTCGAAAATTTGTTGATCCAAGGAGTGTCGATTTTAAAAGAGTGAGTACTCGATGTGGTCGCTACATTCCTTATTATTTAGCCGTGCGGGCGTGGCCAATGACCGTTTTGCGAAAGGCTAGGGCTGGATGATCGATTTAAGGTAGACGCGACCGCTTTCGATGTCGGTAAACTCACCTTCCATTTGGGCTTCGTAGGCTTGATCGAGAAGCTTACCAAATCGAGGGCTAGGTGGAATGCCGAGTTCGACTAAGTGGCGCCCGAGCATCAGTGGCTTTGGCGCACTGTCTTGGATCGCTAATGCAGTCGCTTTTTTAAGTAGCCAATCACCTTCGGGGAACTCATTCACTTCGATCGGTGGGCGACCGCACTTGTCTGCAAAGGCGACTCGAGTGAGTCGATCGACACGTTTCACTCGCGCAGCTAGACGACGAATTGCGGAATCCCCAGCACCATCGCGATAGAGTGCGAGTGGGCGCATGTGCTGCTCTACCAGTGGCAGTACTTCATCGAAAATTTTCTTTTGTCGAGTGAGGCGCTCTAAAAAAGAGCGAGCGATTGGCACGCCTTCGACGTCGTGTCGTGGGCTGCGGATACGGCCTGTTTTTTCGCAGATGAAACTGGATACAGGTTTGCCCATGTCGTGGCACAGTACAGCCAAGCCGACGACCAGATCTTCCCAATCGTCACCAATACGGTTGCGAGCATACGCATCAAGGCAGTGGTACGTGTGAGTCCAGACATCGCCTTCGGGGTGCCACTCCTGCTCTTGTTCACAGCCGATCAAGGCTGCTAGCTCTGGGAAATACTGTAGCCAGTCGCAAGCTTCTAAAAAAAGTAGACCTTTAGAGGGCTGCACGCCTTTAAGAATGAGTTTTTTCCACTCTTCCCACAAGCGTTCGGCGGGGAGGTGTTCAGGGGAGAGCGTGCGGCAGAGCTGGATCGTTTCGCTGCTTGCCGTGAGATCGAAGCGCGCGATAAATTGCATGCCGCGAAGTACGCGCAATGGATCTTCACTAAAGGCACCTGAGACATGCCGTAGGCGCTGTGCCTTAAGGTCGGATACGCCACCGTAGGGGTCGAGAAGTGCTTCGGTCAGTGGGTCGAGGCTGATCGCGTTGATCGTGAAATCGCGGCGCGAGGCGGCATCGTGGGGTGACATGGTCGGATCGCCAGCCACGACGAAGTCGGTATGCTTGGGGCCTGTCTTGGATTCGCGACGCGGTAGTGCAATATCGATGTCATGTCCTTTGAGGATAAATACGCCGAAGGCACGCCCCACAGTATCGAGGCGGAATGTCTGTTTTAAAGTCGTCTCCACTTCTTCGGCGCTGAGCCCATACACTTCCATGTCTACATCTTTTGCCGGAATACCTAGCAGCCCATCGCGCACACATCCACCCACCAGCAAGGCATGACCACCCGCTGCTTTAAGTCGTTCAGCGACTTCGATACAGACTGAGCGCTGGCTAGGAGAAATGCTTTCGAGAATGTTCAATTAGAAGGAGACTTGAGGGCTATATCTGAGGGCTGAGGGCTGAGAGCTGAGGGCTGAGAGCTGAGGGCTGAGGGCTGAGAGGAGAGGCGATCATCGCTATTCGATTCTGGACTCTAAGTCTTAGGTCTCAGATATAGCTCTCAGGTTCCCATTAGCGCTAGCGAATCGCTGGTCCACCCCAGTTAAGTTTGTCGCGGACGATAGCGAAGTGTGAATGATCGGGGTTTTGCATCAGACGAAATTTCTTTTCAGCGACAGTGACTTGGATTGGGAAATTGCTGTTGGAATTGAAGTGTACGCGGCCGTCGATTGTGATACGCGGGCAGGGGCCGGTCTCGCCGTTCTGAATTTTAATACGAGTCGAATGATCAAAGATGACTGAGCGATTGCCAAAAGTGTGTGGGCAGATCGGAGTCATTGCGATGGCGCTGACCTCAGGGCTGATGATTGGTCCACCGGCAGAGAGATTGTAGGCAGTGGATCCAGTTGGAGTTGAGAAAACCAAGCCGTCACAATGATACTCTGACACGGGGTTGTCATTCGCAGAGACGCACAGGCGAATCAGCCCACTGCCTTGCGTTTCTTTGATCACGATATCATTGAGCCCGAAGATGCACTCGCCCTTGTGGTTCGTGCAGCGAAGCACTGAACGCTCAGCGATCGAGTAGTTACCCTGTATTAGTTGCGGTAAATCGCGAGCGGCTTCCGCTTCCGTAAAGGTCGCGAGAAATCCAAGCTTGCCAAGATTGATGCCAAGCACTGCAGAGCCCGACTCTAGTGCAGCTTCGAGCACACCGAGAAGGGTGCCATCACCACCGATCGCACAGCAAAGATCTTGACCAATCAATGCGGCTGGCGGGAGAGGGTAGTCGTCCGTGATATGTGTCGCTACTCCTTGGCGCTCGACCTGTGCAGCTAAACTTTGCGCAGCAGCAGCAGCTCCGGACTTGGATGAATTGACAGCAAATGTGATAGATTGAATCGATTTCATGGATACTTTAACGAGTGTGTGCTGGATTTTGAGCTAAATCAATTCGGGATTACAAGGCATGTGGCGATTCAATCAAATTGCCGTCTGCTTTTTATTTTAATTATTATTAAGTAATTTTTATATTTTTTATTGTGTGTACGTATCAGGAAATTAATTTTGATTATAAAATGATATAGTAGTGATAATTTATTGATATTTAATTGAGCCTATAGTTGTTTGAATTGGGTAGGTTTTTACTGCTAATCAGTATAATAAATAATTAATACTAATATTTTAAGTATTTAATGTATGTCTGCACTAGCCATTTTTTTAAGTCTTAATAATTTAAATATTAGTAATAATTAGTTAGTATATAGGTGATAAATGAGGTAATAACTAGGAAATTTTAATTTTGATATATATTATAATTAAATTTAAAAAATAATACTTTTTAAGTAGCTGATATATAGTCAATTAAATATAGTAATAGTGATAAATAGGGTAATAATATTTATGTATTAAATTGATTTGTAATTAATAATTTGTTAATAAAAAATGCTTTTTAATGACTGCATAATGGATTAAAAAAGGTCCACAAATAAAGCTTTTAGTATTTAGGGTTACTGATATGTTTATAATTATTATTTGATATACTAGTGATAAATAAATAATAATATGTTAATAATTAAGTACTTAATAAATACTTATTAGTGAACTAACTTTTTCGGCTGAAATATTTTTACTTTACTTGCATTAGTAATTTTATTTTAATAGCAAATATAGTGATAAATAAATAATATTATTACTAATATATTAGTGATTATATATTAGTATTAAAATGATTTATTAATGATTATATATTAATATGATAATGATAATTTAAAATCGGATGCAGATAAATGAACAGCATTGTGAGTGCTCCCCATGGCGGATTTGCTAGGCTTTTGTCGTTTGTTCATTGGTTGGCATTGACTATGCGGATGCCATTAAAGCCACTGGAAAAATTCGAAGCTTTGTTCTGCTGGATAGGTCCCTTTGGTCGTTGGTGGCAGTTCTATATAGCCATCACTGTGTAAGATTCGTACCAGATCACCGGAATTTTGTGCAGGGTTGCTGCGTGCGGTGTTGTTGGCTCCGAGTTGTACGGGTAAAAAGACGGTGATATCGTCGCGCGTTTTAATTGGATCAACTAACTGTACAGTATGTGCGGAGTGCTTTGGGGGTGCGCCCATGGC
Source organism: Verrucomicrobiota bacterium (assembly GCA_030829145.1). Classification (GTDB taxonomy): domain Bacteria; phylum Verrucomicrobiota; class Verrucomicrobiia; order Opitutales; family Coraliomargaritaceae; genus Lentimonas. The sequence goes on from JAURBE010000015.1 coordinate 8,365, forward strand.
GTGTTCGATTGCGGGTATCACATAGTGATGAAGGGCGACGAGCGTTGATAGCGGATTACCTGGGAGGGTGAAGACGGCGCACTCTGGAGAGCTCCAAAATCCAAAGGGCTTGCTAGGCTTTTGCTTTACGCCGTGGAAGTGATTGACCAAGCCCAGCTCATCAAGCGCAGTAGGTATATAATCTTTCTTTCCCATGGAAATGCCACCACTGATAATTACAAAAGTGTTGGAGCGGATGAGTTCGGCTAGCTTGATTTTGGAGATTGTAATATCGTCGGGCAGATGGGTGCGAGTCTTGGCGCTGAGTTTTGCGTTGCTGAGGGCAGTCTCGATGGAAAGATCATTAGAGCGGCGGATCTGGTGAGGTGCGGGTGTTACGTCGACATCCACTAGCTCGTCGCCGGTGCTGACGATGGCGATGGCGGGAATTTTGCTGACTTGTAATTGGGAGTACCCGCAGGTGGCGGCGATTGCAATTTCGCGAGCGCCGAGCCGGGTCTTTTCATTGAGTAAGGTCTCATTGGCTGGGTGGTCACTTCCAGCAGGGTGAATGCAACTACCGCTAACATGCTCGGTGGGCTTAAGCAGGCGAATGCGACCATCGGTAAGCAACTCGGTTGTTTCGTAGGGCACGATGCAATCAGCGCCGCTTGGCACAACGGCCCCCGTCATTATTTCAGCGCAACTGCCAAGGTTGTCGTTAAGCACTTGAGCAGGGCTGCCAGCGGATATATGCGCGCAGATACTGAAGGTGTTAGTCAAAGTGATCTCAGCCGCGCGGATTGCGTAGCCGTCCATCATCGAGCGGTTGAATGGTGGCAGCGGTCGATCGGCTTTGACTGTTTCTTGCAGGATACGCCCGGCACATTCATCAATGGGGCACGCGATCGCGGGAATAGGGGGCAGGTGTGCGAGAATGAATCGGCGTGCTTCACATGGGCTGATGAGTGCTTTCATAAGTATATTGTAGAATTCTATTTGCGAAGGTCGCTCCTGCGCGATCGCAGGCTATGTCATCACAGTAGTAGTGCTGAATGTTTTATTGGATTGTGCGACTTCGCAAGCTCAGCTCCCATGATTATTTAAAATCAGTCTTGGAGTTCTTTCCGTGGTGCCATTTAAAGATCATATGGTTTTAGATAAGTATGCTCGTGGCATAAGCGATTTGCGGATTTCCTTAACGGATCGTTGCAACCTGCGTTGTACCTATTGCATGCCAAAGGAAATTTTTGGAAAGGATTACCAGTTTCTGCGCAAGAATGAGTGGCTGCGTTTTACGGAGTTGGACGATTTGGTGGAGGCCTTCGTCCAACTTGGGGTGCGCAAAGTACGTTTGACGGGCGGCGAGCCACTCCTGCGACCTGGTCTAGTTAAGTATATTCATGGCTTTCACCGCTTCCCACAGATTGAAGACTTGGCGATCACTACCAATGGACTGCGCTTAGCGGAGAAAGCTGCGGAGTTAAAAGAAGCAGGGCTAAATCGAGTGACGGTAAGCCTGGATGCGTTGGAGCCAGAGCTGTGTGGTACGATTAATGGCCGAGGCATCAAGCCTGAGCTTATTTTGGCGGGAATCGATGCGGCACTTGGCGTTGGGCTCGGAGTGAAGGTCAACATGGTGGTGGAGCGCGGGGTGAACTGCGGAGAGATTCTACCGATGGCGCGTAAGTTTAAGAAGATGGGAGTCACTTTGCGTTTTATCGAGTTTATGGATGTCGGTAATTGCAACGGCTGGAATCAGGAACGCGTCGTCAGTGGTCGTGAGATATTGCAGCAGATCGAACAGGAATTTGCGGTTGAACCAGTGGACCTCACGTCGAATAACGAAGTGGCGAAACGTTATCGTTATGCAGATGATACGGCGGAGTTCGGCTTGATCACGTCAGTGACTCAACCATTTTGCGGAGGCTGCACGCGTGCGCGCATTTCAGCAGATGGCAAGTTATATACTTGTTTGTTTGCGAGCGAGGGGATGGACCTAAAAGCTTTTATGCGATCAGACGACTATTCAAAGGCGGATTTATTGGCCCGGCTTATGAAGCACTGGGGGGCGCGCGATGATAACTATTCGGAAGTGCGCTCGATGCAGCAGACGACTAAGTCGAAGATTGAGATGTCCTACATTGGCGGCTAGCTGAGAAGGACCAAACTGATCGTTGCCGACAGCGCGTGCTCGTTTCTGCTGAAAAGAAAGCGGGCCTGTTACTTACGACTGTCCGGTCGGCATGGTGTGGGCCACCGATTCACAGATACCCAGGAAGGTCTCTTCTGTGATCGAGAGTTTCTTTTCATTGGCGTAACAGATGCCCCATTCACGGTGTATACGATGGCGACCGACCTGAATACGTGCTAAGCTACCACGATTGACTTCGTTTTCTACAACCCATGAAGCTAAAAAGCTGACCCCGTAATTAATCGCGATCAGTTCTTTGATCGCTTCCATACTGCCGAGCTCGATGTAGTTTTGCAGGGCGAGTTTGCTTTGACGGAAAAATTGCTCAATCAGACCGAACGTGTGACTACTCTTATTGTATAAAACAAGACGTTCTTTGGCAATTTGTTCCATTTTTACACTGCCTTGTTGAGCAAAAACGTGAATCGGAGAGGTGACTAAAACCAGCTCATCCGAAAAAAGTGGTTTGATCGTGACGTCTTTTGCGTTACCCGGGTCGACCACAATCGCTAAATCAATCTCATGGCGACGGATCATTCCAAGTAGGGCAGGGGTGTCAGCGGGAACGATGCTTAGAATGCAATCGGGGAAGCATTCGTTGAACTCTCTCAGCACGTTCGGTAGGATGCATTGGCAGGCAGTGGTACTGGCGCCGATGCGTAGCTTGCCACGGCCTAGGTTGGCTCTGTCCTGGATCCTGCCACGTGCACTTTCCATCTGATTCAGAATAGCTTGTGCATCTCGGTACAGCTCTTCACCGTCATCTGTGATATGAATTTTTCGGCCAGTTCGAGTGACCAGTTGGCAGCGCAAGTCTTCTTCAAGATTCTTCACGGAGTGGCTGATCGCTGATTGTGTGAGATTTAATTCGCGAGCGGTTTCAGTGAAGCTACCCGTTTGCACGAGCGTGCAAAATGCGAGTAGCTGGCGACTGTCGATGGTTTCTATCATGAATGGAATTCATTAAATTAATGACTGCATTTATTTGGCTTATTTCTGGTTTGGGCATGGTCAATGCTAAAACCGTACTTAAATGAAAACATCAGAACCTGATTTCTCAATTCGAACAAAACAAACTCCGGCCATTCGGCTGGGCTACGTTCGTTTATTAGATGCGGCTCCGCTTATTGTAGCCAAAGAAAAGGGTTTATTTCGCGACGCCGACCTGGATGTCGAGCTAACTCGAGAAGTCGGCTGGGCGACGATTCGCGATAAACTCGCCTTTGGTCATTTAGATGTGACCCAAGCATTGAGCCCATTGCCCTTCGTGATGCAGATGGGTATTGGTGTGACCCCTACAAAAGTGTTTTCGAGTATGGTGCTGAGCTGTAATGGTAATGCGATCACGCTCTCTACTAAACTCCGTGAAGAGGGAGTCGAAGATGGTGAAAGTTTGCGGCGTTATATCAAGAGAGGTTACCGGCCCCGGAAGCTTGTACTGGGAGTGGTTTCATTATACTCATCGCATCACTTCATGCTCTGCCGCTGGCTAGAGTCGCACCAGCTTGATCCGAAAGAAGATGTAATTATCGCAGTACTGCCGCCTGAGCAGGTGTTTCGAAATTTAGTTGCAGGAAATATCGATGGCTTTTGTGTCGGAGAACCGTGGAATTCGATGGCAGTGGAAGCATGCGAGGGCTGGTGCCCTGCGACTAGTGAGCAAATTGCGAGTGGTTATCCGGAAAAAGTACTAGCGACAACCGAGCGTTTTTATAATTATCGACCGGATGAATATGTGCGTATGATCGAGGTACTACATGAGGCTTGTGCCTATTGTGAAACGGAGCAGCAGCATGATGAGATTCTTAGTGTTTTATCGCAGCCGAGATATTTAAATTGCACGCCGCAGATTGCAAAACACGCGTTCTCCTCACACTTTCCACTTGGGTTTGAGCGTGTCGCAGAAGGGCCATTTTTAAGTTTTCATGGTGCAGGAGTCAATCGGCCAGACCGTAAACGAGCAAAGATGATTTTGAATGACTTGATCCGATACTTACCGGCAGAAAAACCGCTGAGTATACCACGCACCTTAATTTCACAGGCCTACCGCGAAGATATTTATGACCAAGTGATGAGCTTGATAGCATCTTAAGAAAACTAAATAAAAACTAAAAATGATAGGGAAAAATAAATGAATAAATTACTAACAATATTATCGGTGTGTTCGTGCTCGGTTGCGATTACTAGCGCATTGCACGGGGAGTTGCTCGACTTGGAAAAAGATGAATTGAAGTTTGGCTTTATCAAGCTGACCGATTGTGCGCCAATTGTGATCGCCAAGGAAAAAGGCTACTTTGAGGAAGAGGGCTTGCAAGTGGATGTGACGGCGCAGCCAAACTGGAAACAGTTGTTGGATAATGTCATTAACGGTGAGCTTGATGGTGCGCATATGCTTTCTGGGCAGCCGATTGCAGCGACAATTGGTTTTGGTACAAAGGCTCATATCGTGACGGCATACACACTCGATCTAAATGGTAACGGCATTACAGTTTCTAATGATATCTGGAAGCAGATGCAGGAAAATGATCCTGCATTAGACACGGATACGCCGCCGCATCCTATTACCGCCGATGCATTGAAGCCGATCGTTGAAGCCGCCAAGGACGAGGGTCAACTATTGCCGATGGGAATGGTCTTCCCAGTCTCGACACATAACTATGAAATTCGCTATTGGTTAGCGGCAGCGGGTATTCATCCGGGAATGTATACATCCACCGATATTAAAGGATTCACTGGAGGAGATATCGAGCTATCAACAACACCGCCGCCGCAGATGCCAGCGACATTGGAATCTGGCAAGAACGTGGCTTACTGTGTGGGTGAGCCTTGGAATCAGCAAGCTGTTGCTAAGGGCATTGGTGTCCCTGTGGTCACCAATTATGACATCTGGAAGAATAATCCTGAGAAAGTTTTTGGTGTGACCAAAAAGTGGGCTGAAGAAAATCCAAACACCCACATCGCGGTAGTAAAAGCATTGATCCGTGCGGGTAAGTGGCTGGACGCGACGGATGCCGATGGTAATTTACTCAACCGCGAGGAGGCCTGCCGTATTCTCTCGCAAAAGAATTACGTTGGTGCGGACTACGATGTGCTTAAGGCATCCATGACTGGTTACTTTTATTTTCAGAAGAGCGATAAGCGCGCGATGCCTGATTTTAATGTCTTCTTCAAGTATCACTCTACCTATCCGTGGTATTCCGATGGTGTTTGGTTTCTGACGCAGATGCGCCGGTGGGGGCAAATCACTGAGACTAAGACTGCTGAGTGGTATGCGGAAACGGCCAGATCAGTCTATCAACCCGCAGTGTATCTCGATGCTGCAAAGCACTTACTCGAAGAAGGGTATATCGACGCGAGCGACATCCCTTGGGAGACCGATGGCTACAAGGAACCCAGCAGTGATTTTATTGATGGTATCACTTACGATGGTAGAGACCCAATTGGCTATCTAAACGCTCATATTATTGGTAACAAAGATTAATACCATTGCATGTGGGGCAAGCAGTCTGGTTGGCTTGCCTCACTCACTCGTTCCCTTTCGTCAGCGGAAGGGAACTTTGAGGTGAAGCTGCTCGCTTATACTTTCACTCATTTATTTTTAAAATTAATTACCATGGCTGAGAATAACTCAGATAAAATTAAATACCGGATCATACGGTTTCTCGATGTGACGGGCTTCACTGTATTTGATCCCATCGTTCGCTTGTGCTTTGGTGAAGAGCCGAAAAAACAAGTTGAATCGATCTTCAAATTCTTAGTCATCCCGATTTTCTTTGTATGCTGTTGCTTGTGGGCTTGGTGGACAATTGCTCCAAACCACAAAACCAAGTCGGGAGAAGTGCCAACCCCGGATGCGGTTTATGATTCGGCGATGATTAATCATATATTCAGTGAGCGCGAGCGGATGAAAGAAACAGATTTCTTACTCGTTGGTGAAGCGCGCGAGGCAACACTTGCAGCAGTTCAGGCTGATATTGTCGCTCAACAAGCGGTGCTGGATCAGCTTAAAGTCACGTTGCTTCGGCATGAGCAGGATTACAATCAGTTACTCGCGGCTCGCCTGGCTCCGTTGCAGGATGAGTTGGATGCGCTCAAAGCAACCAACCAGAAAACTGCGGCTAAAAATAAGGCATTAGTGGTTGCCACGGCTGAAGCGCTCGAAGCTGGTACCATAAGTTCGGATGAGCTACTTACAGCGATTCGGCAGGAATCATCAGCCAAGGATTTTGGTCGTGCGGCTGAATCTGTTATTAAGGATCAGATTGATGCGATTCGCTCTGATAAGTATAAACCATTACAAGAGGCTCGCCTAGATGTAAATGCAGTTGCGGATAAAGTTCAGTTTTTGAATAAGCGGGTCGACTTCCTGTCGAAATCGAATCGCAGCATGAAAGTCGCCACAGCTGAAGCGAAGCTAGAGTCGAGTCGCGTCAAGCTATCGGATGCGACATCTGCAAAAGAGGCATTGTATGAGGCCAAGAAAGTCGTGCGCGGAGAAGACTCGATCGAGCGCCTTGAGAAGCAGCAGTATGCTTCAGCCATGACGGTATATCTTCAGGTCAAGCGCAGTCTCTTTACGGTATTCATTGGATTTATTGTGGCAGCGATGATTGCGATACCTGTTGGTATTTTGTGTGGCTTGAGCCCAATCGCGATGGCCTGTTTGACGCCTTTGATTTCAATCTTCAAGCCAGTCTCACCAGTGGTTTGGCTGTTGATTTTTCAAATTGTAGTGGGCGCATTTTTTCCAGATCCTGAATCGCACCCCTTCTTCTTGTTTTTTAATAGTCTGCCGCTCATTGGTGGCCTAGGGGTGAACCCAGCCTTGATTTTTTCGGCATGCACGGTCGCGATGTGTGCGGTTTGGCCAGCGCTGGTGAATACCGCGCTAGGGGTCTCTTCGATCGATAAGGACCATATGAATGTGGCACGGGTATTGCGCCTGAATTTTTGGGAGCGGTTGACAAAAATCATTATCCCATCTGCTATGCCCCTTGTTTTCGCAGGGTTACGTATTTCGCTCGGTGTCGGGTGGATGGTGCTGATCGCGGCCGAGGCGCTCTCGTCTTCAGATGGGTTGGGTAAGTTTGTATGGGACGAGTATCAAAATGGTTCATCGTTCTCATTCGCTAATATTATCTATGCCTGTTTTGTTGTCGGAATCATCGGATTCTTCTTGGATCGCATGATGATCGTACTGCAGCGTTTCGTCTCATTTGATGATGGGAAGTCGTCGCTCTAATCCAGCCCGATTCTAAATTCCTAATTTAAAAACGATGTCTTATTTGGAAATAGCTAACGCGAGTGTGGGATTTGGTTCGTATGACAATCGCACTGAGGTGCTCACAGATGTGACACTCTCGGTCGAGGAAAATGAGTTTGTCGCCATCGTGGGATTCTCAGGTGCAGGTAAGTCCACTTTAATTTCGCTTTTGGCTGGTTTGATTCACCCGGATAAAGGCGAGATCCGTATCGGTGGCGAGGTGATCCAGGAACCCTCGCCACGCTTGGGGATTATGTTTCAGAACTACTCGCTACTGCCTTGGCTGTCTGTGTATGAAAATGTGGCTTTGGCGGTGAAGCAGGTATTTCCTCAATTCTCAAAAAGAGAATTACGCGCGCATGTGGAGAAGTATTTAGCGATGGTCAGTCTGACCCCAGCGCTTAACAAAAAGCCTGCTGAGCTCTCTGGGGGGATGCGGCAACGAGCCTCATTGGCGCGCACCTTAGCAATGCAGCCAGAAGTGCTGCTTCTAGATGAGCCCTTGTCGGCATTGGATGCGCTGACTCGGGCAGTGATTCAGGATGAGATCATTCGTATTTGGGAAGATGACAAACGTACCATTGTAATGATCACTAATGATGTGGATGAGGCGGTGTTAATGGCGGATCGTATCGTGCCGCTGACTTTGGGACCGAGAGCGACACTGGGTAGCGCATTTCCAGTTCAGCTGCCGCGCCCTCGAAATCGTACCAATTTAAATACCAATCGAGAGTTTAGACGGCTTCGCAATGATATCTCAAAATATATGGTTAATTTAAATGAAGAGGCTAAGGCCCGTAGTGAAAGCCAAGTGGTGGTCGATTTGCCAACCATGATGCCAGTGGACTTCTCGGCCTTACCATTGCAACCAGCGAAAGGCCGTCGCCGTGTATCACTCACTAAGGCTCTCAATCCTAAAACTTCCTTCTTTAAGTAAAATTTTTATGAGAAACGACGATCGATATGTAGAAATTTTTAATCTAGTTAAGGCGTATCCCAATCCTTTTGGGGACGAGGTGAAAGTTGTCGATGGCTTCGAGATCAAAGTCCCGCGCGGCGATGTAGTCTCTATCATTGGCCACTCGGGCTGTGGTAAGTCCACGGTGCTGAACATGATTGCTGGTCTCATTCCTATTTCAGACGGGGGTATTGTGGTTGCGGGTAAAGAAATCGATGGCCCGGGGCCGGACCGAGCAGTCGTCTTCCAAGCGCCCTGTTTATTGCCATGGATGACAGCTTTCGAAAACGTGCTGTTGGGCGTCAAGCGCAGTTATCCACATGCTTCTCCTGCAGATCGAAAGGCAATGGTTGAGGCATCGCTGTCTATGGTGGGGTTATCAGACTCGATGCATAAATACCCACGCGAACTCTCTGGTGGTATGCAGCAGCGGGTCGGCATTGCTCGAGCAATTGCGCTTAAACCACGTATGTTACTGCTGGATGAACCACTTGGGCGCCTCGACTCGCTGACACGCATGGAGCTGCAAGATGTGATCTTACGCATTCTTGATAAAGAGAAGATCACAACGATGATTATTACTCACGATCCTGATGAGGCTGTTTATATGTCTGACCGTATTTGCATGATGACGAACGGCCCTCATGCCAAGGTTGGAGAGATCATGGAGATTAATTTCGAACGCCCACGTGCGCGCGACGAAATTGTCGAGACAGATTTATTTTATGAGTATCGCCGCCGCTTATTGGCCTTTCTTGACGATTGTGAAGCGGAAAAGCAGCAGCACAGAAAAAAGGCCAGCGCGTAGTATTTTCGAAGCAAGAGGTGATCAGAGCACCTCTAAATGAGACCGCTGAGTACACTTTTATTGTGATTTGGCATCATCCATGCTTTCCACCTGCCATGATTCAAATATTAATGGTATTGAACGGTTCATATCAGGTGTGTCGTTATTCATGAGTAAGCCGATACACTGGCTGGTTGTTACAGATCTGGATGCCTCGTTATTAGATGAATCCTATTGCTGGAGTGCGGCGCTCCCAGCAGTACAGCGATTGCGGAATTTGGGCATTCCTTTAATTTTGAACTCAAGCAAAACACTTTCTGAGATGACGGAGTTGGCCACTGCACTCGGAACGATGACTCCGGTAGTCTCCGAAAATGGTGGATTGATTTCGGTGCATAAAGATTCGGGGCTGATGGATCCGAACCATGTGCTGGTTCGATCAGGTAATTATTTAACCGAGGTGAATGGGCTGTCGCGCGATTTTATTATAGGTCTTGCTCATGCGCTACGGGAAGAGCAGGGGTACCAATTCCAAGGATTTTCAGATTGGAGCATAGAGCAGGTGAGTGATCGCACGGGTCTCAGTCATTCGATGGCGCGGTGTTCGCTGTCACGTCATGCGACCGAGCCTATCGTCTGGGAAGATTCTCCGGAGCGTTACAATGCGTTTGCCGATTCCTTGGCCAAAGCGGGCATACGGGTGCTGCGTGGCGGTCGCTTTCTTCATTTGATGGGCGAGGTCGACAAAGCCGATGGATTGGTTTGCGCACGGGCGCTTTACGAGAAAGTACAGCCGAAAGTGGATTGGAAGATCATTGCCGTTGGTGATAGTGCCAATGATTTAGCGATGCTCGAGGCGGCCGATATCGCGCTAGTAATTCCGCATGCAGATGGTCCACACATCTTACCTAAAGCGCCACGCGTGGTGTATGCCTCCACACCTGCTACAAAAGGCTGGAACGATACGATTTTAACACTCTTAACAGAATTGAGCTAACGCAACTATGGGCGACTTTCACCAACACGGTTTAATTACCACTCTTCATCAATTAAATAATCGACCACTGGAAAAGCTGGAAGCGGATCTAATTGAATTTGGCAAGCGCAGGCCGATGGCGCTGGTCTTACCTTCATTGTACTCTGAGCTACAAGGGCCGGCACTGTCATCGATTGTAGATGAGATTGGCAACGTGCCGTATTTGGACCAGATCGTGGTCGGTCTGGATCGTGCGGAGCAGCATGAGTATCAACATGCATTGCAGTTTTTCAGTCGTTTGCCACAGCAGCCTGAAGTGTTGTGGAATGATGGTCCTCGCTTGCGGTCGATCGATGCATTACTCAGTGAGAAGGGACTCGCACCCAAAGAAATGGGTAAGGGGCGCAATGTCTGGTATATGTTTGGCTACGTGTTGGCCTCGGGCAAAGCAGAGGCGGTGGCGTTGCATGATTGCGACATTACGACCTACAAACGAGATATGCTTGCACGCTTGATTTACCCAGTCGCCAATCCGGCATTTAGCTATAAGTTCTGTAAGGGATTTTATGCGCGCGTAGCAAACAATTCAATGAACGGGCGAGTGTGTCGCTTGCTCGTGACGCCGCTACTACGCGCCTTGCGTAAGGTATGTGGGCCCAATGATTACCTCGAGTATTTAGACAGTTTTCGCTATCCGCTGGCGGGCGAATTTTCGATGCAGCGTGATGTGATTGAAGATATCCGCATCCCCTCCGACTGGGGGCTGGAGATGGGTGTGCTCTCTGAAATGCAGCGTAATTATTCCAACAACCAAATTTGTCAGGTCGATATTGCCGATACCTATGATCACAAGCATCAGGACCTTTCGCTTGAGGATCGTTCACGCGGGTTATCTAAGATGAGTTGTGATATCACAAAGTCGTTGTATCGAAAAATGGCGACACAAGGAGAGGTGTTTTCTGCGGAGCGTATTCGCACGATTAAGGCGGCCTACTACCGCATCGCACTGGACCTTGTGGAAAGCTACCATAATGACGCTCAGATAAATGGCCTTAGTTTTGATCGACACCTTGAGGGCTCAGCGGTCGAAGTGTTTGCCGAAAATATTATGCAGGCCGGCGAAGACTTTTTGAATCCTGATAAGTCTATGGATGTGCCGTTTATGCCGAGTTGGAAACGTGTGATTTCAGCAGTGCCTGATATCATGGATCGCTTATTGCGCGCAGTCGAAGATGATCGCGAAGAATTTGGTGCCGGCGCGACTTTGAACCCTGCCTTGCATCCGAAGGCGCAGCGTGTGCGTCAGCGTGTGGCGTTACATGTCGAAGAAATTTATGGTACTGAACGAACCGAAGCGATTACCGATCAATTGTTTGAGGCGGCTAATATGTCTGAGCAGTCTTCCGCGGTGCCAGCCGGTACCAGCAAGTGGGATCAGTCAGATGTGATGATGGTTACGTATGGTAATTCGATTATGCAGCAGGATAAAACACCGCTGCAAAGTTTGGGGAATTTCCTTAATCGTGAACTGAAAAACACGATCAATGGTGTGCATATTTTACCGTTCACTCCGTATAGTTCAGATGATGGATTTTCAGTCGTTGATTATGATGTGGTAGATCCTGATTTAGGCACTTGGGAGGATATTTCAGCAATCGGTAAAGATTTCACATTAATGGCCGATTTGGTGGTGAACCATTGTTCCAGCGAGTCGAAGTGGTTTAAGAATTTTATAGAAGACCGTGACCCTGGGCGTGATTATTTTGTGGATGGCGCCGATTATACTGATATTACCAAGGTGATTCGCCCACGTAGCTCGCCGTTGTTGACTTCGGTTAAAACCGTGAATGGTGAGCGTGAGGTGTGGTGCACCTTTAGTAAAGATCAAGTGGACCTGGACTTTCGAAATCCGAAGGTGCTACTCGAAATTGTTCGTATTATTCGCAACTACGTCGCGCAGGGAATTCGTTATTTCCGTTTGGATGCAATCGCTTTCCTCTGGAAACAGTCGGGCACTGGCTGTGTGCATTTGCCGCAGACGCATGAGCTGATCAAACTGCTACGCCTAGTGATCGAAAACCTCGTGCCGACGGCAGTCATTATCACCGAGACCAACGTCCCGAACCGAGAGAATCTGAGTTACTTTGGAAATGACAATGAAGCGCACCTAATCTATAACTTTTCGTTACCGCCGCTCCTAGTTCACTCGTTGCTTTGCGGTGACTGCCAACACTTGAAGGTGTGGATGATGTCGATGCCACCTGCACGTCGCGGTCGTGCCTACCTAAATTTTATCGCGTCGCATGATGGGATCGGTTTACGCCCTGCCGAGGGCTTACTCTCTGAGCGAGAGCTGGATGGTTTAGTCGGTGCCTTGCGCGAGTCCGGTGGCGAGATTTCGATGCGACAGACTCCCGGTGGTGGCTTGAAGCCATACGAGGCGAATATCTCGCTTTACAGTGCTATGGCGACAACCATTGGTGGTGGAACTGATGCATATCAGCAGGCGCGTTTTATTTGTGCACACACTATCATGTTGGCGCTGGAAGGCTTACCTGCGATATACATTCATAGCTTACTTGGTACGGAAAATGATCGCAAAGGTTTGGCCCGTACTGGACGTGCTCGTACGATTAATCGCTACCAGTGGGATGCGGGGGACCTGCAAAGCGCGCTCGCAGATCCGAAGCTACATCACGGTGCCGTCTTTGAAGAAATGAAACGCTTAATACAGATCCGCAGCCGGCAGGATGCCTTTCATCCCAATGCGACTCAATACACGCTCCACTTTGGAAATCAAATTTTTGCTTTTTGGCGTGAGAGCATGAACCGCGACCAAAGTATATTCGCGTTGCACAACGTTTCGGATCAAGTACAGACGGTTCCGTTGGTGGAGCTTAACCTGATCGCAACTGAGTCGTGGTCGGACCTTCTGACGGGCAAGCGCTATGATGATTTAGAAGGTAGCATTGAATTACCACCCTACGGCTGTGTATGGATTGCGAACAAGAGCTAGTGCTCTCAGTGCAGTGAATCATTATTTATATTCATACATTATATTAAATACACGAAATGTGTTAATTTGAGGACTAGTTAGGATTGGCATGGCAGTGGCTATTTGAGGTCATGCCATGGGTGCTACATTTGATACTGAACAAAAACAATATTTAGAAGGGTTCTTCTCTGGGCTAAAGCAGCGCGCTGAAATACCATTCCTTGGGCAGAATGCGGATGGTCAATTTACTGATAATCCAGCCGAATCAGTCGAGCAGTCCGTGCACGGTACTGCGGTCGATGAGCTCTGCAAAGAGGAGCTGATTAAGCACGAGCGAAACGGGCTCGATGTGTGGGATCAAATCTTTGCGAATGCAGAGGCTGGAGCCTTCCCTCAGGTTGACGATGTCTTTCGCTATAAGTTTTATGGTTTGTTTCATGTCAAGCCGACGCAAGATTCCTTCATGCTGCGCACACGGGTCGCGGGCTGTGCATTAACTGCGCAACAATTTTTCGGATTAGCTGACATCGCAGAGCGCTTTGGCGGGGGGTATCTTGATTTGACCACGCGCGGGAATACGCAAGTGCGTGAGATCATGCCCAAGGATACCATTGCGACATTAATCAAGCTCGACGAGCTAGGTCTGACGTCGAAAGGCTCTGGAGCGGATAATTTGCGAAATGTCACTGCGAGTCCGACCAGTGGCTTTGATCCGGAGGAGGTGTTGGATGTGTTACCCTATGCACGTTCGATGCATCATTACATTTTGAATAACCGAGACCTCTACGGCCTACCGCGTAAGTTTAATATATCATTTGATAATGGCGGGCGCGTATCGGTCTGCGCAGACACCAACGATATCGCGTTTTATGCGGTGCGTGTAGGTGAGGGGCAGGGAGTGGAGCCAGGCGTTTATTTCCGCGTGCAGCTTTGCGGGATTACTGGGCATAAGCAGTTTGCCAGTGATTGCGGTCTCTTAATTAAGCCGTCGCAGGCAGTGCCACTGGCTGCTGCGATGATTCGCGTGTTTATTGAAAACGGCGATCGTACCAATCGTAAAAAGGCGCGTCTCAAGTATCTTATCGATGATTGGGGGCAAGCGAAGTTTCTTGAAGAGGTGGAGAAAAAGTTGGCGTTTGAACTAGTGCGTATTGAGCAGGAAAAATGTGAGCCACGCGGTGCGACACTCCAGCATGGGCATATCGGGGTGTATGGTGAAAAAGAGACTGGGCTCAACTACATCGGGGTTGTCATCCCTGTTGGACGGATGCTGCCGGAGCAAATACGTGCAATTGCCAAACTTGCGGATACTTATGGACGAGGTGATATTCGACTGACTGCATGGCAGAACTTAATCATTCCCGGTATTAAAGATGCTGATTTGGACGCAGTGAAGACTGTTATTATCGAAATCGGTTTTGATTACAGATCGACGGCCATTTCAGGTGGTTTGGTGGCGTGTACTGGCAACGCCGGGTGCAAATTCGCCGCCAGTAATACCAAGGGGCATGCTTTGCAGTTGACCAAGTATCTCGAGTCTGAGATCGAACTGGATCAGCCAATCAACATTCACCTGACCGGTTGCCATCACTCGTGTGCTCAGCACTACATCGGCGATATCGGTTTGATCGGTGCCAAGGTCAAAGTCGGTGAAGAGAGCGTCGAAGGCTATTGTGTCGTGTTGGGCGGCGGGGTGGATGAACGTCAGGCGATCGCTCACGAAGTGTTCCCCGGCACTGCCTTTGACGACTTGAAACCACTATTATTGAATGTCCTAAGGACTTATCAAGCCGAGCGTGTCGGGCAGGAAACCTTCTACGAGTTCAGTCGCCGGCACAGCGCCGAGCAGTTGAAGCAACTATTCACGCCCGCTGCATAATTTTTTTAATTCCCTTGTTTGCGATTTAGTTGGGACGAAAAAAGTCACCTGTAGGTTTGCTCAGCAATTAAGATAGCACATAAGAATATGATTAAAGCCGAAACTATTTAACCATTTCCAGTTATTTCTGAGTCACTTACAGTCGAAGATGCACCACTTGAGATGCTGCTCAAAGAGCAACGCAGCTTACAGACTCCTGTAGGTGTCTTTGCGGAGGTAAATTCAGGTATTGCGACTCAACCAGACCAGGCTCGGTTTTATAAGCAACTTATCCCACTCTCGACTCCGGCAGCCGGAGAGCAATATGCCTTCAAAGTCGATCTGGATCGATGTACGGGCTGTAAAAGTTGCGTCTCTGCCTGTCACAGTCTCAATGGCCTCGAAGAAGATGAGACATGGCGCGATGTGGGCACCATACATGGTGACCTCGAAGGAGCATCGTATACTCAAACTGTGACGACGGCGTGCCACCACTGCGCAGATCCGGCGTGCTTGAATGGCTGCCCAGTGCTGGCGTATGAGAAAGACCCTAAGACTGGGATTGTGCGGCATTTGGATGATCAATGCATCGGTTGCCAATATTGCGCTTTAAAATGCCCGTATGATGTGCCCAAGTATTCCAAGAGCCTTGGGATCGTACGCAAGTGCGATATGTGCCATAGTCGCTTGGCAGAGGGTGAAGCACCTGCCTGTGTGCAGGCATGCCCAACTGAAGCAATTAGTATTATTATTGTGAATACCAATAACGCAACAGGTGCCGCTAAATCGGGTGGTACATTTCTTCCAACTGCGCCTGACCCTGCGTATACTGTACCAACGACACAATATGTTACCGCACGTGACATCCCTGCCAATGTCGAGGCGGGCGATCGGCATTGTGTACGTCCGCAAGCAACACACTTGCCGCTGGTAGTGATGTTGGTTTTGACGCAGCTTTCAGTAGGGCTCTATATATGTGGGTTAATGCCCAGCGTTGACCGAGTCTCTCAACTCAGTCGTGTAGTCGCATTGGTTGCTATGGTGATTGGTCTCGTCAATTCGACTTCGCACCTGGGTCGCCCACTTGGAGCCTGGCGCGCGTTCCTCGGATTACGTCGATCATGGCTCAGCCGTGAGATTATAATCTTTGCTGTATTTTCTGGAGTGGCTAGCGCTTATACCGCGGCGGGATTTATAGAGCAGGTCCCGCATGTCATCATTCTGCTACTTGCAGGGGCGACGGTGCTGACCGGTGTACTGGGCGTCGTTTGTTCAGTGATGATTTATCACGATACGCAGCGGCCTTTTTGGAAGTTCTGGGTGAGTTGTGGTAAATTCTTTGGCACGACTGCTGGGCTCGGCATTGGAGCTTATTTGGCTATACAGTGTGTGGTCGGTGATGGTGAGTTACCGAGCGCTCAAGTGATTGCGCTAGTGTTGATCGGGGCAACCAAGTTGGGGCTTGAAGCAACTCAGCTGCCTGCGGCGCGCCAGTCCGAGATGACTCCGGCGAAGCAGTCGGCCTTACTGATGTTGCAGCCGTTGCAGTGGATTACTGCCGCGCGCTATGCGGTGAGTTTCGCAGGCATTCTGTGTTTTATCGGCGCTATGCTCTGTGATGCGTCTTCGATTTTGTCTGTCTGTGGTTTTACTCTACTGTTAGCAGGTGAGTTGCTGGAACGAGTGCTATTTTTCAAAGCAGTGGTAGCGCCAAAAATGCCGGGGGCGATCACATGATGAATCCCTTAAATCGAATTAAAGATTTGCTACAGCTACAACATCGCGATGGTGAGCTAACCCAACGTCTGCAGCAAATTCCTGCTGCTGGTGGTCTGGGACGCTTGCCGCGCTCAGCGCAGCCCGATGCCACGGTTGACAGTGTCTGTGGCTATTGCGCGACCGGTTGTTCGTTAAAGGTGCATTTGATTGAAGGCACTGCGGTTAATTTAACTGCAAACACTGCGTATCCGGTGAACCTAGGCATGGCATGTCCGAAAGGCTGGGAGTCGTTGGCTCCGTTGACCGCCAGTGATCGTGCGACGACGCCATTGCTACGTGGGGCAGACGGAGCCCTCAATGCGGTCTCATGGCAGCAGGCGATGACGGCATTTACCGAGCATTTCAAAGCAATTCAAGCCGAGTATGGCCCTGCTTCGGTGGCCTTTCTAGGCACGGGTCAGATCGTCGCCGAGGAGATGGCTTTCTTGGGGGCGCTTGCAAAGTTTGGAATGGGTATGGTGCATGGAGATGGTAACACGCGCCAATGCATGGCCACATCAGTTGTGGCATATAAGGAAGCATTCGGTTTTGATGCGCCGCCCTATACCTACCAAGATTTCGAGGAGTCAGATGTACTGATTTTTGTGGGTGCCAACCCCTGTATTGCGCATCCAATCATGTGGCAGCGTGTGATGCGTAATCAGCGTAACCCTGAGATCGTAGTCATCGACCCGCGTAAGACTGAGACGGCGATGGCCGCCACGCGTCATTTGCCGCTCGCCCCAAAGTCCGATCTCGCTCTGTTTTATGGATTGGCGAATCGAGTGATTGAGTTAGGGCTGATTGATCAATCGTTTATCGAGGCGCACACCCATGACTTTCAGGCATTTAAAACGTTCTTAGCTGATTACACCCTCGAGCATGCAGCGCAAGTCAGTGCGCTGGACTACGATGCACTCGATTCATTGGCTCGATTGATTGGGTCAGGTAAGCGCGTGTCCTTCTGGTGGACTATGGGAGTTAATCAAAGCTACGAAGGTGTACGTCTCGCGCAGTCGATTATCAATCTTGCTCTGATGACAGGTAACATTGGCAAGCCCGGTACAGGAGCGAATTCTATTACGGGACAGTGCAATGCGATGGGTTCGCGACTGTTTAGTAACACCACGAATCTCCTCGGTGGCCGTTCATTTAAAAAGCAGACTGACCGTGAGGCAGTGGCAGCATGTATTGGCATTCCGGTTGAGAATATCCCGAGCGAGTCGAGCTATGCCTATGATCAGATTATTGACGCGATTGAGCGAGGTGAGATTAAAGGCTTGTGGTTAATCGCGACCAACTCGGCTCACTCATGGATCAATCAGAAGCGCTTTCGAAAGATTCGAGAGAAACTAGATTTTCTAGTCGTGCAGGATATGTACCACAGCACGGAGTCTGCGCAGATTGCCGATCTTGTATTGCCAGCTGCTGGTTGGGGCGAAAAAGAAGGCGTCTTTATTAACTCTGAGCGCCGCATTGGTCGGACGCGCAAAGTACGCAAAGCGCCGGGGCAGGCATTATCTGATTTTAATATTCTGCGCCTGATTGCGCACCATTGGGGCTGCGCCGACTTATTTTCCGAGTGGTCATCGCCAGCGGCGGTCTTTAAAATTATGCAACGTCTTAGTGCAGGTCAGCCTTGTGACATCACCGGTATCAAAGGCTATGATCATTTGGATCTAGAAGGAGGTATTCAATGGCCCTATCTGGGAAATCCAGATCCTGTGGTGACGACTGATGGCGTACGCACTGGTCACGAGAAACAGCGCCGTTTATTTGAGGATGGCCGTTTTTTTCATGCAGATGGGAAAGCACGGTTTATATATGAAGCTCCGCGCCCGATGCCGGAACCAACGAATGAGGATTATCCGTTTATTCTCCTGACTGGCCGAGGCACCTCTTCACAATGGCACACGCAAACGCGTACGAGTAAATCAGATGTGTTAAGGAAGTTGTATCCGAAAAATCCTTACGTGGAGATGAATCCAAAGGACGCGCAGCGATTGGGGATTGATCCAGAGGATGATGTCATAGTCGCGTCTCGTCGCGGTGAAGTAAGGCTGAAGGCAGTGTTACTCGCCAGTGTTCAACCAGGGCAACTCTTCATGCCTATGCACTACGCGATTACAAATCAGCTCACTTCGGACGCTTTCGATCCGTATTCACGCCAACCGTCCTACAAGGCCTGTGCTGTGGCTCTCACTAAATATTAGTTCAATGCTCATCAGTTACTCATGGTTCTTCACGTGCCCAAAAGGCACCCGATTCAGTCACCCCTGCGGGGCAAACCGCAGACGGTTTACCATCTCCGCGCTACTCGCGCTTCGTCCTAATTGTTCTTTCATCGCCCAAAAGGGCACCCGATTCAGTCACCCCTGCGGGGCAAACCGCAGACGGTTTACCATCTCCGCGCTACTCGCGCTTCGTCCTAA
>JAURBE010000015.1:27664-27990 GCA_030829145.1 Verrucomicrobiota bacterium
TTCCTAATTCTTAATTCTCTGTGAATGCTCCATTTATTCCTGAAACTGCGCCATTCAATGCGGATCAACGCGCTTGGCTCAATGGCTTTTTAGCTGGCATGTATTCGTCAGCTCCCAGTGTGGGTGGTGGTGTCACTGCACCTGCGACGCCAGTGTCGATTCTGTTTGGTTCGCAAACGGGCACTTCTGAAACGTTGAGTAAAAAAGCCGCCAAACAGCTAAAGGCAAATAATTGTGTGCCCACGATTTTCGACATGGGCAGTTGCACGGTGGATGAGTTGCAAAACATGCAAAACGTTTTAATCATAACGAGTACTTATGGTGAG
>JAURBE010000159.1 GCA_030829145.1 Verrucomicrobiota bacterium
ATTTAAAGTTGGAGATTCAGTCAAAGTAATTGATGGACCTTTCAAGGACTTTAATGGTCTTATTCAAGAGATTAATGATAAAAACAGAATTAAAGTAAATGTCAATATTTTTGGTCGTCCGACGCCAATTGAATTAAGCTTTAATCAAATACTAATAGAGAATTAAAAATGGCACAAAAAGAAAAAACAGGACTTATTAAATTACAAATTGCAGCTGGACAAGCAAATCCCGCTCCACCAGTTGGACCTGCTTTAGGTCAGCACGGTGTAAATATTATGGATTTTTGCAATGCATTTAATGAGAAGACAAAGGAATTGCAGGGAATGTTAACTCCTGTAATCATAACAGTTTATAAAGATAGATCTTTTACTTTTGAAACAAAGTCTCCACCAGCATCAACTTTAATTATGAAAGAATTAAAAATGAAAAAAGGTTCTCAAGAACCAAATAAAGATAAAGTCGGATCAATTACGATGGCGCAATGTAAAAAAATTGCTGAAATAAAAATGAAGGACTTAAATGCTCATACATTAGATCATGCAGCTGAAATGATTGCTGGTACCGCCGTAAGTATGGGAATTGAGGTAAGTAGATGAAAAATACAAAATTTTCAAAATCA
>JAURBE010000160.1 GCA_030829145.1 Verrucomicrobiota bacterium
AAGTTCGCAGCATTTGAGCACGGCTTGCTGATTGTGCTTTAGGCAGGCCAGCGCCTTGCGGTCGATTTCGTAGAAAGTGGCGTGGCGCGCGCCTCGGCTGAGAGCTTCGAGCCCGTAGGCGCCAGTGCCTGCGAAGAGGTCGGCGACACAGCTGCCTGCGACGCAGCTACCGAGGCTGGAAAAGATCGCTTCGCGCATCCGATCCGTCGCCGGACGTGTGGTATCGCCCTTGGGCGCTTTGATTTGAATGCCGCGAGCTTTGCCGCCTGTGATGCGCATGCTGTTGCTGGTTGTTGGTTGTTGGTTGTTGGTTGCTGGTTGTTGGTTGCTGGTTGTTGGTTGCTGGTTGAGAGTTGTCCGTTGTTAGTTGCTTGTTGTTGATTGTGCTAGATGGGGAGCTAACAACTTACAACTAACAACTTGCAACTAACAACTAACAACTTGCAACTAACAACTCTCTACCAACTATCTAACTGCTTGCCAGACGCGCAGCAGACTTTCAATGAGCTCGGGCAGCTCGTTCAGCGGCACTTGGCTGGCAGCATCGGAAATCGCTTGTTCTGGATTAGGGTGTGTTTCGAGAAAGACGCCATTGGCACCCGCGGCAAGTGCGGCACGGG
>JAURBE010000161.1 GCA_030829145.1 Verrucomicrobiota bacterium
ATTGCAACTGGTATTCAGTATTCAGTAAGAAATTTCATAACATGGGTAGCCAGTGATCTTGGAATAGAAATTGAATTTTCTGGAAAAGGCATTGATGAAATTGCAACAGTATTAAAGGTAAACAATGAAATAGCCCCTTCAATAAATGTAGGAGATGTTATTATGAGAATAGATCCTAGGTATTTTAGGCCAGCTGAAGTTGAGACATTGTTAGGAGATCCTTCAAAAGCAAAGGAAAAACTTGGGTGGGTTCCTGAAATAACTGTCCAAGAAATGTGTTCTGAAATGGTTGCATGTGATTTAGCAGAAGCTAAAAAATTACACTTCCTTATTAAAAATGGTTTTGATAGCTATGATCATTAGAAAGGTTCAGTAAGTCATGCCAACATTGCTTCTTACTGGTGGCTCAGGTTTAGTTGGGCGTAATATACAAAATCATTACGCTTCAAATAAATGGAACATTATTGCTCCAACTAGCAATGATTTGAATTTGATGGATTATACTGCAGTTAAGTCCTTTTTTAGTGCATGCAAGCCTGATATTATTCTTCATTGTGCAGGAAGGGTTGGAGGCATTTCTGCAAATATAATGGAGCCTGTCGCATTTTTAGA
>JAURBE010000162.1 GCA_030829145.1 Verrucomicrobiota bacterium
AGGAACTGGTCTCGCTGTTCAATGGAAAACGAACGGGGACGTCCGTCACCAAACACAGCGTGCCCTATTTACTCAAACACATCGGTGAAACTCGCCAGTGGTCTGACCAAATCAACTTGCTCGACTAGATGCGATCGCGGACCACGCGGAGGTGGTCCCTCCCGAAACATACGCAATGTATAATCCCCTCTAGGGAGGGACGAGCTCCGCCTCGTCCGCAATGCCGTAGCGGAAACCGAAACCCTTCCCACTCAAAAACAATTAGACCAGCGCGGACCACACGGAGGTGGTCCCTCCCAATAGTCAACAAGCGACCCGCCTTTACCCGTGTCCCAAGCTTGACCCTGCGGTGGCAGGAGGTTTGCTCTGCACCATGCCCAGCTCTGAAATAGTTGCCGTGATCGATGTCGGTAGTAATTCGATCAAACTACTCGTCGCCCGCAGCGGCAACACGCCCGACAGTGTCGAGACATTGTTCACAGAGACCATTGAAACGCGGATCAGCGCGGGGATCAGCCAGGCACGACCATGCCTTACAGAAACCGCAATGCAGGCGGGCTGCCAAACCATTACCGAGCTGGTAGGTCTTGCGCAAA
>JAURBE010000163.1 GCA_030829145.1 Verrucomicrobiota bacterium
TTCTCGGTTTTACCGTAGCTGGCCTTTTCTATGCCTGGTTGCCTAGTGTCTCTCATGCCCAGCGAGCTGGAGATAGTGCACCGCGACCATCCATTATGGAGAAGATTGATGCAGAGGAGGGAGCCAAGCGCATCGCGTCTTTTCGAGCGCAACGCTTGAATGGTGATTTTTGTTTTAAGTTTCAGTTAGAGCATAAACCGAGAGGGAGCAGTAGAACTGTCAGATATAATGGCGTCATGTTTGGTTCTTGGAATGAGCGTGGACCTGTCAGCCGGTTTCAATTATATCCAGAACCGGTGAAGCGGGGTGAGACCGTTGAGGTTTCTCCAATTGATTTGATTGTGCAAAACGGGATTTCGCCTGAAGTATGGATACGTCATGGCGCTGACGCACCATTTGCGCGCATTGAAGATGGGGCGTTGTTTGAGCCTATCTTTGATGGTGTGATTTATACCCCCTTTGATTTGCAAATGCCATTCATCTATTGGGATGACTATACATATAAGGGGCCCGCGAATATCTTGAGCCGCATTGGGCAGCGTTTTCTTATGAAGCCACCTCAAGGCTCATTGTCTGCTCGGCATGGAATCTC
>JAURBE010000164.1 GCA_030829145.1 Verrucomicrobiota bacterium
GAGACTGAAGCTGTGGCAGAAGTCGTGGCGGCCCAGACCGCCGTGACCGAGCCGCTTACGGTGCCAGCGGTCGCTGCCCCGGTTGTTGCCGCTGCGCCTGTCGCTGCGGTCGAAGTGTCGGAAGCTGAACTAATTGAAATGCTCGGTTACCTGACCGCGCAAAGTGGCGGCGTGGCAACGCTGAAGCTGGATGCAGCTGGTATCGCTGCAATGGCAGGAGGTCTGCAAAAAGGTCTCGCGGGCGAAGTGAACGTACAGGACTTTCCACAGGAAGCGATGCAAGCGGCCTTTGGCCAAGCGCAAGCGCGCGCCGAAGCGGTGCAAGCTGAAGCGGCAGAGTTGCCAGCTATTACGCCGGATGCGTTAGACAAAATCGGCATGGTCATGGTGCTGCAGTCTGGGCTGGCACAGCTCGGGTTTGGTGCTGACGATGCTGAATTAATCGCCAAGGGTTTTGCTGCGGGTGCGCTCGCCACGGCAATGGATCCTGCCATGGAGGCCAAGATGCCTGCATTCCAAGCATTCATCCAGCCACGCGCTGAAGCGGCTCAAGCAGCCGCGCAAGCTGCCCAAGCTGCTGCTCAAG
>JAURBE010000165.1 GCA_030829145.1 Verrucomicrobiota bacterium
ATATACGAGCCGAAGAGCAGGCTTTGATCGGCGAGTCGTTGCAGCCGGCGGTCTGGATTCTCTGGCATAATCGCTTATTTGTGGGGGCCGAGTTTTTCCGTCAGTTTGCTCCCGAGCGAAAAACATCTGCGATTATTAGTGCGAGCAAGGATGGTGCATGGCTTGCTGGGCTGTTTGAGCAATTTGGGATCAAGCCGATTCGTGGCTCGCGCCATGGTCGTGCGATGCAGGCCTTTCGCGATATGCTAAGAGCCATTCGCGAGGGTTACGATTTGTGTATTACGCCAGATGGCTCGCGTGGGCCGATGTATGAGATGAAAGCGGGAGCTGCCACTGTCGCTCTTCGGACCGGAGCGCCGATCATTTTGATGTCGTATAACTTCAGCCGAGCATGGCGTTTGAAAAGTTGGGATCGTCTTTATATCCCGATGCCGTTTAGTCGAGTGGAGGTCAGGCTTGATCGCATTGAGGACGGCAAGCGCCTCGCAGGCGGAGATGTCGAGCAAGCTGTAGCGCTGCTTAGGCAACGCTTAATGGCAATCACCGAGGACGACGAGTATTCCGAGGCGTGATCTGAGGTAG
>JAURBE010000166.1 GCA_030829145.1 Verrucomicrobiota bacterium
TGCCAGAGTGCGTCGGTTTGAGCTGAGAGTTCGTCGATGTTTACAGGCATTTTAAAAGTAATGAACCTGAAAGGATCTGAGAACATAACAAGCCAAAAGGCGAGGGTGGTGGGTTGGCTTCGGAGGGGGTGTAATTGCTAAAGGTGTCACGTGGCGTCGTCGCTTGCGACGGCCAGAGGTCAAAGGAGTGCCTAAATTGGCCTGCGCAAGCGCAGACGCCACGGGTTCAGAATCTTCGAGAACTATTCTGATAGCTTTGACAATGACACGCTTCGGAGTCTTCCGCTGATTTCGGCGTTGCCTTTAGCTGCGATGCTTCGTTCTCCTAGAGCCCTTCATTCAATATTTTGTTGTGGCACTTTTCTTTATTAAATTACTCGGGCGTTTAAGCGCGGCGGCACCAGTTTGGCTGATACGTGGTATTTGTGTGCTGCTGGGTCGTGTAATTGGGCTGTGTGCTGGGGCGCGTCGCCACATAACTTTGAATAACTTGCACCATGCATTTCCTAGGCAGAGTGAAGAATGGCGCCGTAAGGTGTATTACGAGGCCTGCGCACGGGTTGTCGAGATGGCGCTATTT
>JAURBE010000167.1 GCA_030829145.1 Verrucomicrobiota bacterium
AGATGAACGCAGATTAACACAGATATTCTGAATGAATCAAACTATTAAATCCGTCTTTATCTGCGTCCACCTGCGTCAATCTGTGGTTTATGAATACAATATTTTAGCGTGCTCCGCTCTAGCATACAATACCCGAACCCCCAACCAAATGAAACGCTAGCTAAAGCGGCGCGCTACGGCCTACTGGCAAGGCAGTTCAAACGCTCGTGCGGCGCGAGACGCGCCCGCGCAACCTTTGTACGTTATGGGTAGCGCAGCACCGTCCCGGTGCGCACCACGTTGTGCAAGCGAGGCATTTCGAACACTCGTGCGGCGCGGGGACACGCCCGCGCTACCTTTTTTATACGTGCAGCATATCGTAGTGCGCCGCTTCAGCTAGCACACAGTGCCTAAGCCCCAAAACAAACGAAACGCGGGCTGTAATGCGTGGGGCCCTACAACACATGCAAGGCGTCCGCACCACCAGCGAGCAAACCGGGTGAGATCCGTTGATCGAGCGTCGCTAGCTTCGCTTGTTTCGCAATCGCACTGGCCAATAGATAATAATCCGTGAGCTGCTTGGAGGCAGGCAATTTTG
>JAURBE010000168.1 GCA_030829145.1 Verrucomicrobiota bacterium
TCCTGCATAAACAGGATCAAGCGCATGTTCCGCATCAACGAAAGCTGCAGTACCACCGGCCTTTTGAACCTCGGCCGCCACATGAAGTGCTAATGTGGTTTTACCAGAGCTTTCAGGACCATAAATTTCAATAATACGTCCCTTCGGTAGACCGCCAATTCCAAGTGCAATATCAAGTCCGAGCGAACCTGTTGAAACAGAATCAACATCTATAGAGGAATTTTGCCCCAATTTCATAATTGAACCCTTACCAAACGCACGTTCAATTTGACCTAGTGCTGCGTCTAGCGCTTTTTGCTTATCCATATTATCTTTTCCAACCAGCTTTAAATTTGATGATGCCATTTTATATCTCCTTATATCCCATATGCTTTAGTTGCTTGCAATAATAGATATGTACATGATTTGTTCTTATTTGTAAAGAACTTTTTAAGTAGTTGATAATAAATGATTTAATTATAATTTCAAAAGTTATTAAGAACCCCAAACTTGTACTTGTTATCTTAGATCTTTTTTTTAATTACCGTTTCCATTCTTGTAATTCTGATATTTGGATCTTCAATTTCGTCACAATGG
>JAURBE010000016.1 GCA_030829145.1 Verrucomicrobiota bacterium
AGGATACAACGCGTGAATTTCTAGCAATGAACCATTCGCATCAAAATAGCCGATGTCGAGCGGGATGCGAGTATTGCGCATCCAGAATGCGCGTGGTTCAGGCTGTTTAAATAAAAACAGCATACCGTGATCTTCTTCCATGGAGTCTCGATGCATCAGGCCTTTGCTTAGCTCGCTGGGATTTAGGGCGAGTTGTAGTTCGAGTATCTGATCTCCGACAGAAATAGGGAAGTAGGTGCTAGCCGCTGCAGTTGTCTGGGTTGAGCTGGTCTGGCTTTCAGGGGCACACGCAGTGAGCAGAGCAAGTATAAATGTAAAGAGAGGGTAGAGATGCTTCATAAGCGGCTCGGTGGTAAAGTCAGAGCGTGACAGATGCGTTTGTATGCAGAAGAGTCATAGCTCAATTATTTGTAATGAAAAGTAAATCCTTAGTTATCCGTTTTCTCTATGCTGCTTCCGAGCAGTCGGCTGATATTTTTTACCTTTCGAGGGTCTTTGTGCCGGATCCTTTTTTGTGTTTCGTAGTTGGGAAGCACTCGACTGTGGTGGTCAACCGCTTGGAGTATGGTCGTGTTCGAGCCCAGTCCAGTTGTGATGAGGTGCTGTTGTTGGAAACGGTGCAGGGCCAGGTGGCAGAGGCATTGAAGCTTGAGCGTGGTGCAGTTGGACCAGCGGAGATGATGCGTTATTTTGCGAAGTTGAACAAGGCGCAGATAATTGAGGTACCAGAAGATTTCCCGTCGGTGTATTATGCCAAGCTGCTGGAGGCGGGAATGCAGGTACGTGTCGGTAAGGCGCCGTTTTTTCCGTCGCGCGCAATAAAGAATGCTGCCGAGGCCAAGGCTTTACAAGCTGGCAATGCTGCCAGTGCAGCGGGTATTCGCGTCGCTGAGCGAGTGCTGAGAGCCTCAAAAGTTGTTGGCAAGCGTCTTAAGTACGAGGGCCGTACACTTACCTCTGAATGGCTACGTATGATGATCGATCAAGCGTGCCTGAGTAAAGGTGCAGTGGCTCACAATACGATTGTTGCCGGAGGCAAACAGGCGTGTGATCCCCACGAAGGTGGGCATGGGCCGCTCAAGCCGAATGAGTTGATCATTGTTGATGTATTTCCACGGGTGCAGGCGACTGGCTACCATGGCGATATGACACGTACTTTTTTAAAGGGTCGTGCTAGTGATGCGCAATCCGCGCTCGTTGCCGCGGTGCGGGATGCACAGCTGGCGGCGTTGGCCAAGGTGAAGTCGGGCGTGAGCGGCGGCGCGGTGCATGGCGCCGCGCTGCAAGTGTTTGAAGATCGCGGCTTTATTACGGAGCGGCGGGGCGAGGATTTTGTTGGCTTCATTCATGGGACTGGGCATGGCCTCGGCCTTGAGGTACATGAGTCGCCGCGTGTTTCAAGAGGAGCGCCGCGCCTACGTAAGGGGCAAGTGATCACGATTGAGCCTGGGCTTTATTATCCGGAAATTGGCGGCTGCCGCATCGAAGATGTGGTGCGCGTGACAAAGGAGGGCAGTGACATGCTCTCATCGCTGCACTATCGTTGGAAGCTTCGCTAGCAGATCTCGTCGCCTTATTGATTCCAGGGACATTTGGTAAGTAACATGTCCATACCGCAGGTATCACTGATCCCTGCAAAGATGAGGCCTGCACCGACAAGTCCTGGTGCAAATAAGAAGCTAAGGTGAACATAGACCCCCGCGAGTGTACCACAGAGGATCAGAAGACCCGCTGCGATGCGTACTTGCCGCTCGATGGAAAGTGCGAATTTCCCATATTTAATAGCAATACCCGCCTCGATTGCAGCCTCGGTGCCACCTTCGATGACGAGGACTTGGGTGAATCCAATAGCGCTTAATTTTTCGGCGGCAATGCGTGCGCGTTTACCGCTTAGGCAGAGTATGTATACGGCACTTGCTTGATCGTTGCTGTGTGAAAAAGCGGCTGCGTTGAGTCGGTCGAGCGGGCAGAGCTCTGCGCCAATAACGTGTGCTGATTGGTATTCTGCGGGGGTGCGAACATCGATCAAAGTCGCGCCCGAGGCGGTGATTTCAGTTAGTGTAGAAGCTTCGACAGTCTGTATGCTCATCATCGGTCTAGCCTAGGTGTTGATCCTGGTCCAATCAAGTCCGCTATTCGCTCAACAGAATCTGTTGCTACAAGCGTCTTGCTGGTACCTTCTGGGCGACCGTATAAACTTTGTGAGCCTTTTTTCCTAAAACGCTTGGCGATTCGAGATTCTGCGCTTTTATTCCGCACTTCACATTTTATTTTTTCAAAACGACTTACTTTCACATCATAGACTATGCAAAGAACAGCACTCCTCTCTGTTAGCGATAAATCCGGTCTCGTGCCGTTCGCTAAAGCACTCGTCGAGCAGCACGGTTATCGTCTGCTCTCCACTGGCGGCACTGCCAAGTTGTTAGAGAAAGAAGGCATAGCCGTGACAGAAGTCAGCGATTACACTGGCTTTCCTGAAATGATGGAAGGCCGCGTCAAGACATTGCATCCAAAGATTCACGGCGGTCTGCTTGCGCGTCGTGATAAAGACGACCACATGGCAGCGGCAGCTGAGCATGGCATCGACATGATTGATCTGGTGGTGGTGAACTTGTACCCGTTTGAAGCAACCGTGGCCAAGCCCGATGTCACCTTCGAGCTTGCCATCGAGAATATTGATATCGGTGGGCCTTCGATGCTGCGTTCTGCAGCAAAGAATCATGCATCGGTTTCGGTCGTTGTGGACGCCGCGGACTATGATCGCGTGCTGACTGCCATGAGCGATGACGCTGCGCTCACTACGCTGCGCCGCGAATTGGCGCTCAAGGTTTTCCAACGCACCTCGGCTTACGATGGCGCGATTGCGAAATATCTCGAAGGTCAGGTTAACGAGCCGAATCTCGGCGATATTTCCGGTATTCCAGCTGAATTGGACATTCAACTGCCTCAGGTGCAAAGCCTGCGCTACGGCGAGAATCCGCACCAAAAGGCCGCGCTCTATGGTAGTTTCTTCGATTGCTTTGAGCAACTGCAAGGTAAAGAGCTCAGCTTTAACAACATCATCGACATTACCGCAGCGACTTACCTGATCGGCGAATTTCAAAAGCCAACCGTGGCTATTCTGAAACACACCAACCCTTGCGGCGTCGCAAGTGCTGATACTCTGGTTGAAGCATGGGAGCAGGCGTTTGTGACCGACCAGCAAGCACCGTTTGGCGGCATCATCGTGGTCAATCAAACCATGGATGCTGATCTGGCTACCATCATCAGTAAGATTTTTTGCGAAGTCATTATCGCGCCTGATTTTACACCTGCTGCGATGGAGATTTTTGGCAAGAAGAAGAACCTGCGTCTGATGACCGTAAAGGGCACCTTGCCGGCAGACTCTCTGCAGGAGATTCGCTCGGTTGTCGGTGGTGTTCTAATGCAGGATCGGGATACGATGCCAGATCGCCCAAGTGATTGGAAGATTGTCTCCAAGCGTCAACCAACTGCTGAAGAAATGCGCGCCATGATATTTGGTTGGAATGTCGTCAAACACGTCAAGTCTAACGCCATCGTCTACGCCGGTTGCGAGCGTACGCTTGGGGTCGGTGCTGGGCAAATGTCGCGCGTTGACAGCTCCAAGATCGCCGTCTGGAAGGCCGGTGAAGCGGGTCTGTCGCTCGATGGTTCGATCGTCGCATCGGATGCATTTTTCCCATTTGCTGATGGCCTCATCGCCGCCGCCGAAGCTGGAGCAAAAGCAGCCATTCAGCCCGGTGGCTCCGTGCGTGATGACGAAGTGATCGCCGCCGCCGATGAGCGCGATATGGTGATGGTCTTCACTGGTAAGCGTCATTTTAAGCATTAAGCTCGACACCCCATTTTATAAATCAAAAGGCCGAGTGGAAGCGCTCGGCTTTTTTGTTTAAACATGAACTTGGATTGATTAATGCGGTCCAAGTGACCAATGTTCATATCTATGAAAAAGACTTGCTGTTGGTTCGTGCTCCTCTGCGGGGCTTTACTCTGGTTGCCTGCTTGCACTACAGTGCCACAAACGGGTCGTTCCGCGCTGCACCTCGTGCCCAAGGCTGAATTGGCAGCAATGTCGGCGACTCAATTTGGCCAGATGAAGCAGGAGACGCCGATTTCCCGCGACCCGCAATATAACGCGATGGTACGTCGAGTCGGAGACCGCATCGCTTATGTTGCTGCGCCGGATATGCCCAACGCGCAATGGGAATTCGTGGTGTTTGACGATGACGAGCAGATCAATGCCTTTGCGATGCCGGGCGGTAAGGTCGCGGTTTATACTGGACTCTTTCAAGTCGCTAAGACGGAGGCCGATCTCGCAATTGTGATTGGCCATGAAGTGGCACACGTCGCCGCTGGGCATGGTAATGAGCGCATGACTCAACAGTTATTGGCAGCAGGTGGTGCCGCGCTAATTCAATTTAGCACTGCCGATATGGAGAGTGAACGGCGCGCCTTACTAATGGCGGCTTATGGGGCAGGCGCAGGAGTGGGTGTGATGCTGCCATATAGTCGATACCATGAGTGCGAAGCCGATGAGATCGGCCTGCTGTATGCCGCGAAGGCAGGCTATGATCCGCGCGTCGCGATCCCGTTTTGGGAGCGCATGGCTGCTCAGGGCGGCAGTGCACCACCGCAGTTGCTCTCGACCCATCCTTCCAATGCCACGCGCACCCAGAAGCTCAAGGCCCTGATGCCAAGAGCGCTGCAAGTGTATCAAAATCGCTAGCACCATAGATCGTCGCACTGTCTATTAAAATAGCTCTGTGAGTGGTTGACCTGACGGTGCTCTTGGCAGCACTTAGTTTGAGGCAATCGCTGATCAACGTTGACTCGATTCGCCATATTTATTGAGTGCGTGATTTGCTTTTGGCTGCAGTTATTTTTTGTGCGACTGCATATTATCCTATTTAAATTTTATTATGTCTCAAGTTCGCGTTCGTTTCGCTCCTAGTCCTACCGGTTTTTTTCATATCGGCAGTGCCCGCACGGCGCTGTTTAATTGGCTGTATGCGCGCCACACTGGCGGCACGTTTGTGCTGCGTATCGAGGATACAGACAAAGAGCGTAACACGGATGAAGCCCTGCGTGTCTTGCTCGATGGGATGCGCTGGATGGGCATGGATTGGGACGAGGGTCCCGAAGTGGGCGGTGCATCGGGTCCGTATTTTCAGAGTGAGCGGCAGGCGGTGTACGATGAATATCTGCTAAAGTTGAAGGATGCAGGCCGTACTTATGAGAAAGACGGTGCGATTTGGTTCAAGCTCGAGGGCGAGCGCACCACAGAGTATGATGACTTTCGCAAAGCAGAGGTGGAAAAAGTCAAAGCTGCGCCAGTGGTGATTGATGACGCGGTGCGTGGTCGGGTCGAGCGCGCTGAGGAGATGGATTTCGTGATTGTGCGCAAGGATGGTAACCCAGTCTTTCATTTGGTCAATGTAGTCGACGATATCGCCATGGGTATTACCCACGTGATTCGTGGTGAAGATCATCTTTCCAATACCAGCAAGCACGTGGAGTTATTTAAAGCGTTCGGTGTCGAACCACCTGTTTTTGCCCACATTCCGTTGATTTTGAAAGAAGTCGGCTCAGGCAAGATGAGTAAGCGCGATAAGGGCGCATTGATCGAAGAATACGAGCAACGCGGCTTTTTGGCCAATGCGGTGCGTAACTACATCTCGCTACTCGGTTGGAATCCGAAGGACGAGCGTGAGAAGATGGATATCGCTGAGATCGTGGAGCTGTTTGACTTCCCAGGAATCAATAAGGGCAACTCGCGATTTGATGAGAAAAAACTCTCTGCGCTCAACACTGAGTATTTACGTGAATTGAATATTGAGAGCTACGCATTTCTGGCGCGGCCGATCCTACACACTGCCGGCGTGATTAGCGAAGAGGAGAATGAAGATTATATCCAGTCGGTATTGACACTGTGCCAGAGCAAAGCGCGCTCATTGGATGAGTTGCCGGATTTCTGCCGCTATTTCTTTAGTGATGCCTATGCACTCGATGAAAAGACGGGCAATAAGATCGCCAAAAAGGGTGACCCTAAGGAGTTACTCGCTGAGATAGTGCCGGTACTTGACGCCGTCGATTTTGAGGCCGACGCCTTGCAGGCTGCGCTAGAGGCACATGCCGAATCTAAGGATGTCAAAGTCTTTGCTTATTTCCCAGCCTTACGTTACGCATTGAGCGGCAAGGGTGGTGGTCCTGATTTGATCCCGATGCTGGTGGTGCTAGGTAAGCAGCGTGTGCTCGCGCGCTTGCAGGCTTTTGTTGGTTAATTCTTATTTGCCAGTAGCTATTATTCGGCAAATTTTAAATCCTACTCTTTTTCACTCTTATGTCAGACGCTAACGAAACGCCGACCGATTTTATCCGCCAAATGGTGGCTGCTGATGTGGCCGCAGGGAAGCATGATGGACGTGTGCAGACACGCTTCCCACCCGAGCCGAATGGTTATTTACAGATTGGCCATGCCAAAGCGATTTGCCTGAATTTTAGTATCGCCGAAGAATTTGGTGGGCAGTGCAACCTGCGTTTTGACGACACCAACCCAGAGAAGGAAAGTGACGAGTTTGTGCGTGCGATTGAAGCAGATATCGCATGGCTCGGGTTTAAGTGGGCGAAGATTTGCTTTGCCAGTGATTATTTTGAGCAACTCTTTGACTGGGCTATTCAGTTGATTGAAGCAGGTCATGCGTATGTCGAGGAGCTCTCGTTTGAAGAGATGCGTGCGTATCGCGGTTCGATTACCGAACCCGGGCGCCCGAGCCCGTATCGGGAGCGCCCGATCGAAGAGAGTGTGGATTTGTTTAAGCGCATGCGCGCAGGTGAGTTTGCTGATGGCGAGAAGGTGCTACGCGCTAAGATTGATATGACGCATCCCAATATGAACATGCGCGACCCGGTGATGTACCGTATCAAGCGCATGCATCACCACCGCATGGGCGATACGTGGTGCATTTATCCGAGCTATGATTTTACTCACGGGCAAAGCGATTCGCTCGAGCAGGTCACCCATTCACTCTGCTCATTAGAATTTGAGGATCACCGTCCGCTGTACGATTGGTTTATTGAGAAGTTGGCGATTTTCCCGTCAAAGCAGACTGAGTTCTCACGCTTGAATATGACCTACACGGTGGTCAGTAAGCGTAAGCTCCGCGAATTAGTTGAAGGCGGGTTCGTCGATGGCTGGGACGATCCACGCATGCCGACAATTTCTGGAATGCGCCGGCGTGGATATCCGGCGGCAGCGATTCGTCAGTTCTGCGAAACCGTCGGGATTACCAAAGTTAATTCGACCAGTGATGTCGCGCTCCTCGAGCATGCCGTGCGTGCCGAACTCAACAGTACTTCAATCCGACGCATGGCGGTCTTTAATGCGCTGGAGATTGAGATTACCAATTGGCCGGACGGTGAAGTGGTCGAAGTGGAAGGGGTGAATAATCCTGAGGACGAGTCTGCGGGTACACGCAAGATTCCATTCTCTGGGCGACTCTTTATCGAACAAGATGACTTTAAGGAAGAGGCGAATCGTAAGTTTTTCCGCCTCAAGAAGGGTGGCGAAGTACGCCTGCGTAATGCCTACATCATTAAGTGTGAGGATGTGGAGAAAGCCGCCGATGGTACGATTACGAAGCTACTCTGCACCGTCGATCACGATACACTGAACAAACAACCGACCGATCGTAAAGTAAAGGGCGTCATCCATTGGGTGAGTGCTGCACATGCGGTCTCGTGCCCAGTGCGCTTGTTCGATCGTTTGTTCACTGAAGCGCATCCGGAAGCGGACAAGGAGATTTCATTTACCAACTATGTGAATCCTGAATCAGCGCAGCAAGTGACTGCACTCTGTGAGCCGAGCTTGCTTGAAATGAAAGCACAAGAGCAA
This sequence comes from Verrucomicrobiota bacterium, assembly GCA_030829145.1. GTDB lineage: Bacteria > Verrucomicrobiota > Verrucomicrobiia > Opitutales > Coraliomargaritaceae > Lentimonas. The sequence goes on from JAURBE010000016.1 coordinate 7,913, forward strand.
TGCCAGTTTGAGCGCGTCGGTTATTTTTGTGTCGATAACAAGCTGTCGAGCGCAGGTGCTCCGGTGTTTAACCGCACAGTGGCTTTGCGCGATTCATGGGCGAAAGCGAAGCAGTAGTTGTGTCGAACGTGGCCTCCGTCGTTTCCACTGGCAATAGGCTTGGTTGCGGCAATGACGCAGCATTGCCCTTCAGGTTTCATGTCAGAATTCTTGGAGTTTTAAGCGAACGGTTTGCCTATTATTTCAGTTCTACACGTGTCGAATTGACTATCTGATTTGTGAGGTCTCGAATCTCGGCGGTGATCGTCACTGGCTCAGCCTCCCAGTCGATTGTGAGTCGGCCGAAGCCCAGTTCTTGGTGCACTTCGCCGACGCGGTGTTTGTTGGGCTCGCCTTTGAAGTTTTCCCATGAGTGGGTGAGGCCGCTGGAGGTGATATCGACGAGCGGGTAGGGGGCGTCGGTCTCTTGCAGCACGGAAATCTCGTGGATGTGGCGGTCGCCGCTGATACAGATCACGCCAGGGATGGCTTCCTCGCGGATGAGTTTGAGCAGCCATGAACGGTCGCTCGGGAAGTTGGCCCATTTCTGGTAGTCGTGTTCTTCGGCGATGATTTGGGTGCCGCTGACGAGGATGTGGATTTGTGCAGTGCTTTCCCGGAGTGTTTCGGCCAGCCAAGCTCGTTGCGCCGTGCCGAGGAGTTGCGGGTTCTTGGCTTTATGGTGATCGGAAAAATAGCGGTTGTCCAGCAGGATGACTTTGACGCGCCGCCCGTCGGGGCCGAAGTCGTAAGCTCCGTAGATGCCTTGGCGTTGACGGCGCGGGTCGTTAGCGGGGACGCCGGTGAAATCAAGGGCGAGGTGTTGCGTTACTGTTTTGAGCGGGTAGCTGGCATGTGCATTTTTCCAACCGTAGTCATGATCGTCCCAAGTTGCCAGGGTCGGGAATTGCTTACGAAAGGCGGCGTAGTTGGGCTGGTTGAGTTGCTGCTGGTATTTGGCTTCGATCACTGAGGCGTCTTTCGAATCGCCGTAGATGTTGTCGCCGCCCCAGATCCACAGGTCGGGCTGGTTCTCGGCGATGACGGGCCACATTGGTTGGGGCAGAGTCTCTCGGTTGCAAGAGCCGAAGGCGATGACTTCCAGCGGCGTTTCAAAATCTGTCGGGTGAAATGCGACACTGATATGACTGGAAGCGAGGCCACAGCTGATCAGCACAAGAGGTCGAATGATACTCATGATTCGTAGATACTGGAGCAGAGAGTCGGTGCAAGCAGAGAAGGAAGATTGACAAGGGCAGGGCAGTTGCCGTCAATCGGCTGTACATGAGCGAACAAAAGCCAGTCATTCTAACCTGTGCACAACCGACCGGAGTACTGACTCTAGGTAATTACCTCGGCGCGGTTAAAAATTGGGCGACGATGCTCGACGATAATACCTGTTATTTTGGTGTGGTTGATATGCATGCAATCACGGTGAAATATACGCCTGCGGAATTACGTAAAAATACGCTCTCGTGTGTGGCGCAGTATATCGCTTGTGGGCTGGATCCAGAGCGCTCGAATATTTTCATTCAATCACATGTGATTGGTCACTCAGAGCTGGCATGGCTGCTCAGCTGCATTACGCCGATTGGTGACTTGCAGCGCATGACTCAGTTTAAGGAAAAGGCGGCAAGTCTGGGCTTCAAAGTTGATCAGGGTGAGGCTTCAAATGGGCTGAAGGTTGCCAATGAGGGCGCGCGCCAAGGTGCATCGCTGAATGCCGGTTTGCTAATGTATCCGGTACTGATGGCCGCAGATATCTTGCTGTACAATGCCGACGCGGTGCCTGTGGGTAATGATCAGAAGCAACATCTAGAGCTCTGCCGTGACTTGGCGCATCGCTTTAACCATACTTATTCGGATACGTTCACCATTCCGGAGCCATTTATACCCAAGGCCGGCGCGCGTATTATGTCGTTGCAAGACCCTGAGCGCAAGATGTCGAAAAGTGATGCCAATCAGAACGCGACCCTGCACATCCTCGATAAGCCCGATCTGCTGCGTAAGAAAATTATGAGCTCGGTGACAGATTCGGGCAACGAAATCGCGGCACGCGACGATAAGCCAGGGGTGTCGAATCTGCTACAAATTCACAGCGCACTTTCAGGCACTTCAGCAGCGGACCTTGAAGCGTCATTTATTGGTAAGGGTTATGGAGACCTGAAGAAAGAAGTAGCAGATGTGGTGATTGCAGCATTAGCGCCGGTACAAGCGCGTTATGATGAATTGATTACCGATAAGCAGTATCTCGAATCAGTCCTTAAGGCTGGCGCGGAGGCGGCTCAGAAGCGCGCGTACAAGACCTTAGGCAAAGTCTATCGCAAGGCAGGCTTCGTCGAGCGTCCTCGGTAGTATAGGTGCTGCCTGCGGGCAAAGTGACTGAAGCATTGAGCAGTACGAAGTGGGTGCGCACTGAGACTTGGCGGTGCACTTTCTTGTTACTATTTCATGTGATGGCAGATCAATCCGTATCGACCACTTTTCGTTTAGCTTGAAAAGAAGATTGATCGTAACGCTAGACTCGCTTTGATCATAGCTGAACTTTATTGATGCTGACGGTATGCAACCAGACGACGAAGCCCCATTGACTCTCACGAAATGGCCCTTTTATTTAGGGGACATCCTACTGGTCGCAGCAGCGCTTGCGATCGCGATCTTAGGCAACTGGCAGCTCACCGACATGCAGGTGGTCTCTTGTGTCGTCGCTGTGGCGTTAGGCAATGCGATCTTCGTGCTACCTTATCTTGTTGAGTACTGGATGCGCTTGCGCGAGGTGGAAGACGACCGGAGCTCTGAGATTCGTTTGCTTAAAGGATACATGCAGAAGTCTGAAATAGCCGTGCAGCAGTGTCATGAGCGTTTAGTTAAGCTTGAGTCTGGCCCCGGAGGTGAGGATCAGCGTTACGAATTACTGGCGACGGCGTTGGATCATAAGCTTGAGGCCGCGGCACAAACGGTCGCAACGTTGGCTCAGCAGGTGGAGCAAATGGATGCTTCTAAAGGTGAGCCAGTGGAGGCCTTGGCTGCTTTACGCAGCGAGTTGGCGGCTGCCGAAACAAAGCTACAGGAAGCACTGCAGCCAATTACTTTGTTAGAAGCGCGTCTAAGCGCATTGGAAGTAGCAGTGGATCAAAGCGCGACAGTTGTTTCCGAGGATTTAGCAGATGAGCCGAAGCAATCACGTGCGCCTCGTACGCGCCGCGTGAAGGCAGATTCTAATCTTTTGGAGCGTGCCATTAGCGAGCCGCAGGATTCTGCTGCGACTGCTGTGAATCGGATTATTGATTCAAAAGGTAAGTTGCTGGAGTCAGCGTCTGAGACCGAAGTGGAAGCAGAGGTCGAAGCAGAGCCCCCAGCAGAGGCCAAATCGCAGGAATTAATCGCACCCTCGTCGACCCTCGAGAAAGCGGAAGTCCCTGAGCTAGAAGCGACGCCCGAACGGACCTCCGATACCGAGCCTAAGTCGCCGCAGGAATCAGTTCAAGATGCGGAGCCGACAGTTGAAATCGAGCCTGTCGTGCCGTCTCTGCAAGCGGAGCAGCCTGAGGAGCTGATCGTTGAGTTAGATCCAGAAACTATTGATGGGTCGGCGGACGTCGATTTAGAGATGGTCGATGTGCCGCAAGGAGCGGTCACTATTGATGAATCTGCAGAGTCGATTGATTCCGCTAGTGAGGACGACCAGCAAACGGCTGTAGAAGCCGCTTCGACCAAAGCCGATACCACTGAAGCGACTGAATCAGCAGACATGTTTGGCGAAGCAGTACCGGAAGTGCGCAAGCGTGCCCGTACCAAAGCCAATGATGCAGTCCTCACTGTGAGTGCCTTAATCGGTATCGGTAATAAACCATTTTTGCGCGGCAGCGGCGGCGGATTGAATTGGGAATCCGGAGTGCCCATGGATTTTCAAGAAATTGGTAAATGGCGTTGGGTCGCTCCAGTTGATTTGGAAGAGCCAGTTGAAGTACAAGTCTACCGCAATGATGAAGATGCCGATCGCAAAGGGCGGCACGTGTTGGAACCTGGGCAGAAACTTGAAGTGAATCCGGTTTTTTAGTGTATTTACTGGGTTCATATTATGAGCTGCGACAGCACTGTGTGTTGCCAAACTATTGCCGATGAGCGATCCAAATGAGTCCCCACTATGGTCCTTTCAAGCCCTGATTGAATCCGCTCCAGATGCCGTCGTGGTGTATGATTTGGACAATCAGGTGCATTATTTGAATTCAGCAGCGCAGGCCTTGTATGGCTGGACCGCCATAGAGATGGAAAAGCGCTCAGTGACAGAGATCTTTTATCCCGAGCAGGGCGCGCGTGACGTTGCAGTACAAGCGCTGCAGGAGACGGGTAGCTGGACAGGGGAGCTGCAGCAGGTCGGTCGCAATGGCGAGCCATGTGCCGTGTGGTCTCGTCAGCAAATGATATCAGGAGCGACTGCAGCAACTGCCCTCATTGTGTGTTTCAATACTGAAGTGACAGAATCTCAGTCAGTAAGAGATTTGGCACAAAAGGATTCATCGATTCAGATCAACCGTGAGACGCTACACGATTTAAATAATGCGATCGCACCGATTGTATTATCATCGGATATTTTAAAACGCATGATCACCGATCGAAAAGCACGTAGCATGATTTCGATGATGGAGAAAAGTGCGAATAAATGCACGGCTTTGGTAGCCAAATTATTGGCGGGTGAGTCCCCCGAAAACAGATGAGTGCGTTGCGCTGACACAAATGGTTGATTGTTATTTGCCGGGGAAATCTGTCAGGGAGGGTCGACCTCCGTGTCGACCGTGGGGACTTTAGAAATCACATGAAAATCCGGGACGTTGCAAGAACTGATAATCCTGTCAGATTTTTCCTTATCTGTTGCGGACGACACGGAGGTCGTCCCTCCCAAGCGTAGCGAACCGGACCACCGTAGGTGAGTCCCCCAAAAATAGAAGAGTGGTAGCGTATTCACAAAAAAACTCCACTCGTAAGTGAAGTTGAAAAAATACCCAGAGTGGGGGTCGAACCCACACGCCCGAAGGCACCAGATTTTGAGTCTAGCGCGTCTGCCAATTCCGCCATCTGGGCATAAAAGAATGTGTGTTATGGCTCGGTTATTGTCGATTGCAAGCTCTGGATTGGGAATTCCGTGAGTTTGAGATGAAAATGTAGAGAATAATGGATTCAGCGGACTGAGTCTTACTTGATTGTTGCATTGGCATTGGTCGGTGCTTGTGATCCGCTTTTTTTTAGGTCTCTGTGGTGCGTATGGAAATACGCATCGAGGATGATTTTGAGGACGTGTTAATGAAGGCATCGACTGGTCTGGGCTTTGGTAAGCAAGCACTTGCAACGCAGTCGGGTCTGTCGCTTGAGGCGCTGTCTGCCTTACTACGCGGCGAATACGATGAGTCGGCTCTCAGGGCAGTCGCGCCGGTGCTCTCGCTAGATGCGGATGCGATGATTTCGATGGCACTGCGTGCTTGGCAGCCTGAGCCGATCGAAGTCCCTGGCTTGCGTTGCTACAATACAGCATTTCCTGTCGACGGGTATCAGGAAATGACGGTGAATAGTTATTTGTTATGGAGTCCGCAGACCAAGGTGGCGGTGGCGTTTGATACTGGCGTCAATGTCGAGGCCATGCGTGCCGACATCGGTGAGCTGGGCTTGGATCTTCAAGCCTTAGTCATCACCCATTCGCATCGTGATCATGTTGAGGCGTATGATCAGCTGTTAGCGGGGATCGAGGGAGGCACGGCTTTTGCACCTAAGCTTGAGCCGTATGCGGAGGCCGACTTGCTTGAGCATGGTGATTGGCTCGAGTTTGACGGATTTGAGGTACAAGCGCGGCAGACCAATGGTCACTCGCCGGGTGGCATGAGCTATGTGGTCGAAGGGTTCGGGCCACTGATTGCAATCGTCGGCGATTCACTTTTTTGCCTCTCGCAGGGCGGTGCGCGCGCGCATTATGCGCAAGCACTTAAAAATAACCGTGAGCAAATACTGTCATTGCCAGAACCCACTATCATTTGTCCAGGACATGGGCCAATGACTACGGTTGCTAACGAACAAGCGCACAATCCGTTTTTTCCGGAGTTCAAATAAGTCGCCTTATTCAACCGTGACTGGAATGACCAGCTCGGGGATATCAGTGGCGTTAATAAATAGCTGGCCACTGCCGACTTTACCACCTTCGAGTGTGGCACTTACAGTGCGAGCACCTTCAGGAATGATGACCTCCGGCATAATAATGCAGTCAGGAATGTCGGTGGTGACATTGATATACAGTCCACCATAGGGAGCTGGGTTAGTCAGTGCAAAGGCCAAGGCCACACGCTGGCCAGACTGCAGGGTGAGCTTGCTCGGTAAGACGCTGAGCGGGTTGGCTCGATCAACGCGGAGGTAACCAGCTGTCTGTGCACGCGTGATACTCCGCACCTCGACCTTGTGACCGAAGCCAGGAGTTACTTCAGGGACGATGAACTGCAGCTCACTGGCGGAGATAAAAATCGTCTCAGCAGGCATGGAGCCGACAAATATGAGGTCTGTTTCGGCAAATTTTTCGCCAAGTACGGAGGTGCGAGTGCCGATAGCCGCCCGCGGTGCTTGTAGCGACAGGGTGATTGGATTCGGTAGAATGACTCGGTATATGTCGGAGATGATCTGTACCTCTGCCAGTGATTGGTCGCGCGTCTTCTGAACGAAATTGAGCACGTAGTAGAAGCGAGTGAGCTCTTTGTCGCTAGGTGCTTGGTAGTTGTATTCGAATAGATTTGGCGAGTCGGCACTCAGAGTCATCGGGTTTTGTTGACCATCGATGACTACAAACGCTTCTAGGCTGTCAGCTTGTACCGCACTGTTTTTGAGTTCGGCCAGTGCGCTCAGTTTATAGGTGCCTGTTGGTGATGCCGGGAATGTCGGAGGCGTGGTATTGACAATTTTAACGCCACAACCAGCGAGGCAAATTATAAGAGCGAGTGAGGGGAGGAGTAAAATACGCTTGGCTTTCATAGAAAAATGTACGGAGAAGGTATGCCTCATCACTATGCACCTGCAAGAAAAAGAGCTGAAAACTATTGATCCCGCACAAAATGCGCTGGGTATTTATTGTCACGTGCCGTTTTGCGCGTCGACGTGCGATTTCTGTGCGTTTTATCAGGAGAAGCCACGTCGTGGTGATTTGGAACGCTATTTAGGCGCGATGGATCGTGAGTTTGATTGGATCCCACAGGATCGCCCAGTGGATACGGTTTTCTGGGGTGGAGGCACGCCGGGCCTGCTGTCCGCCAAGGATTTGGAGCGCTTAGGGCGCTCGATGCTCGATCGGCTAGGGTGTGCGCCAGCAGAATGGACGATTGAGATGGCACCTTCTACGGTGAAGGCGGATAAGTTGGGGGTATTACGCGATCTAGGAGTCACGCGAATTTCGATGGGAGTACAAAGCTTCGATGCAGGCTTACTGGAGTCGCTGGGGCGACTACATCGTCCGAATCAGATTTATGGCGCATGGGAGCTGGTACAAGCTGCCGGCTTTGCACAGACCAATCTTGATTTGATGTTTGCAATACCCAATCAATCGATGGAGCAATGGGAGGCTGCGATACGCGAGGCTGCCCGATTGGGGCCGACGCATCTTTCGACGTATTGCCTAACTTTTGAGGAAGATACCGCGCTCTACGTTAAGCTCTCTGAAGGAAAACTAAAAATCGATGAAGCGCGGGAGTTGCGTTTCTATGAGCGTGGGTGGGAGTTGCTCGACGAGCTTGGATATAAGCAATATGAAGTTTCAAATTTCTCAAAACCCAATGCTGAATGTATTCATAATATTAATACGTGGCGCATGACTGATTGGATTGGGTGTGGGCCATCGGCTGCGAGTCAATTTAACGGGGAGCGCTATCAGCGACCTGCTAATTTAGATGAGTGGGTGGCGGGGATCGAGTCTGGGCGGCCGCCCAAGACTGAAGTTGTGAGATTAGATGCCGAGATACTGATGGCAGATGCGGTGATCTTTGGTCTACGTATGAATACGGGGATCGATCTTGCTAAGATTGCACAGCGCTTTCCAGCGCCCGAAGTTCTGAGTGTGATTGAGCCTTTGTTTGCGCGTTTCGAAGCTGAGGGGTTATTGCTCCGTGAGGGCACACGTGCGTGGTTGACGCGTCAGGGACGCTTAGTCTGCGATGCCATTGGCAGCGCTGTGTTGCAAGCAGTGGTATGAAGACTACGCGCACATTACTCGCATCTAGCCTTATCGCTACTTGTAGCGGCGTCTTAAATTAGTCGGTAAAATACCTAGCTCTTCGCGGTATTTCGCGACGGTGCGACGAGCGATCTTAATTTTCTTATCCGTGAGAATATTGACAATGCCTTGATCGCTGTAGGGCTTTGCTGGGTTTTCATCATCGATGATATGTTGAATCATATCTTTGATCGATTTATTAGATACCGACTCACCGCTGCCAGATTTGTAGCCTGGGGTGAAGAAATATTTAAAGGCAAATACGCCGTGTGGCGTGCGGATATATTTATTGGCGATTGCGCGACTGACGGTTGTCTCATGTACGCCGATGGCTTGGGCGATTGTATTCATCGTAAGTGGTCGCAGCTTAGCCACACCAACCGCGAAAAAATCGCTTTGTAATGTGAGGATTTCTTGTGTGATGCGCTCGATGGTTTGTTGCCGCTGCTCAATGGAGTTGATCAGGAATTTACCAGAACGCATGCGCTCAATCATGAATTCTTTCTCCTGTTTATTGAGTGAACCTTTGGCCAGCATCTCCTTGTAGGTACTGCTGATACGCAGGCGCGGGATATAGTCGCTATTCAGCTTGATCTGCCATTCGCCATATTCGTCCTGAAAAACACTCACATCAGGTTCGATCACGGTGTTGCTGTCAGGACTGAAGCGCTTGCCGGGGGCAGGTTCGAGCGTGGCAATCTCCTCGATGGCATCTTGGATTTCGTCTGTTGTTGTGCCGAGCTTACGTCCTAGTTCTGGTATGCGGCGGCGAATTAGGAGTTGGAAGTGCTTACGCAGAATTTGTGCGGCGATGGAATCTCCCCGGCCTCGTAGCTCAAGCTGTGTGGCGAGGCAGTCTTGTGTGTCTGCAGTGCCAATCCCTGGTGGGTCAAAGGTTTTTAAGGTTTGGCTTGCTTGGCTAACTGCCTTGTAGGGAATACGACTGGTGAGCGCGATGTTGGAGATTGTTTCGGTTAGGAAGCCATTGTCATCGATACTGCCGATTAAATAGAGTAGAGCCTCGCGCTCTTGTTTGGAACAGTCGGTGAGCTCGGCTTGCTCGATGAGGTGCTGTTGGAGCGACTGACTGGTCGTTAACGAGTTCATGAAATGTTCGCGGCGTTCGGCATCTTCAGACGTGTAGCTTTGCCCCGTATTTTCCAACGCATAGTGCTCGCGCATATCTTCATTCATGCGTTCGAGTACGCTGAAATCCTCTGCGTTGAACTCCATCTCAGTGTCCTGTTCGAGTTCGTTCTGGTTCGGGTTTTCGCGCTGTTCTTCAACGCTGATGCTGTCGATCGCCAGTTCTTCAAGCAAAGGGTTAGCTTGTAGTTCCTCGAGGATAGAGGTTCGTAATTCGACTGCTGGAGCTTGTAAAATCTTCAGTGAGTTTCTCAGTTGTGGCGCAAGGACAAGCGACTGAGACTGCTTCTGGACTTGTTGGAATCCTTGGTTGCTCATGGCTGATATTTCGCTTGGTGATCTAGATTCTCTTCGGCTTGCTCTAGGCCAGGCGTCTCGCCTAGGTTCCACCGCATCGCAGCGCCACTACTGTTTTTGCCAAATAGGTCTGTTATATAGCTCGCTAGCTTTTCATTGGTGGGCCCATAGCCGTCGCCGTAGAGGAATAGTTCCAGAGCGGTGAGCATTTGTTGGGCAGATTGAAAGCGTTTGCTGCGGTCGCGCTGAAAGGCATGCTGTAGAATATCATCAAGTCGTGGGTCGAGGTCGCTGCGCATTTCGGTAAAATCTGGGATGGTGAGTCCGAGAATATTTTTGCGCGTGGCTTCTTCTGAATGGGTCTCAAAAATATTTTCGCCAAGCAGCATCTCAGCAAGAATAATGGCGCAACTGAAGAGGTCTGCGCGCGCGTCGGTGACCTCGCGGCGTGCTTGTTCGGGCGAGAGGTATTCATCTTTACCAGCGATCACTTCACCTTCCTTATTGTACATAAGGTCAAGTGCCTTTGCGATGCCGAAGTCGGTGAGTTTCACGTCACCTTCATAGGCTAAGATGATGTTTCTCGGATTCACATCACGATGAACAATGCCGAGTGGCCGACCAGTTTCATCGCATTTCTGGTGCGCGTGGGAGAGCCCTCTACAGACTCGTGATACGATAAAAGCGGCCAAGTCTATTGGGATCCCTTGGTTGGTTTGAGTGTGGCGCTTGATGAAGTCTTCTAGAGTGATGCCATCGACAAACTCCATGGTGATGAAGTATTGCCCCTTGATCTCACCGAGTTGATAGGTTTGCACGATATTGGTGTGAATCAAGTCGGCCACTAGCCGAGCTTCGCCAATGAAATTATTACGAAAAGCCTCGATTTTAGAGTATTTTTCGCGGATTAGTTTGATCGCAACACGTTTGCTGAAAGGGCCAGCTCCCATTTGTTTGGCCTCATAGACAACGCCCATCCCACCTTCCGCTATCGTCTTGACGATTTCGAAATGCAGTTCGCTTTGTATCTTTTTTAGCTTTGTCACTCAGTGTGATAAAACACTTTGTTAAAACTTTTTCAAGTAATTAGTCAATCTAGCATGAAAATTGCTTCACTAATTATTCTGACTCATGTGTGAGTTGACAGATCGCGATAAGAGCATTTGTTGTAAGCGATGATCACATTGACAGACAGTGCCGTCGCACAGATACGGGAATTACAGGCAGAGAAGGCCACGGAGGGCCAAGTACTTCGTATTTTGGTGGAGGCTGGTGGTTGTTCAGGCTTCGAGTATGGCATGTCTTTTGACGATCAGAAAGACGACGACCAATTGTTTGAAAGCAATGGAATCAAATTCTTAGTGGATGCGACTAGCCTAGAGTATTTAGACGGCAGTGTCGTTGATTTTGATGATGGCTTGACGGGTAAAGGCTTCGAGGTGCGTAACCCGAATGCGTCCAGCACCTGTGGCTGTGGCCGCTCGTTTAATTAAGGTTCATCGTCATTTACCGGGGAGATACTATTCTGAGCCTAATGGGGCGGCTATTCTGTTGGGGAGGGTCGACCTCCGTGTCGACCACGGGCACTTGAAAATCAGATAACAATCCAAGAGGTTCCAAGAGCGGATGATCCTGCCAGACGCTCACGCATCGGTACCAGACGACACGGAGGTCGTCCCTCCCAAGAGCAAAAAGCAAATCCAACGCTCCCAACATAGATCAATGCCTTACCCGCTAATCGACGATGAACCTTTTTTGTGCACTCATTTCAAGCTTACGCTTACATCCTCGGCACTCAACTCCATGTGCTCTCGACAAAAATCCAACATATCTTCCTGTAGGGGCGCGACAAAGCTCACCGGTCCCTCTGGGAAATTAAATACATACCGATAACAATGCAGTGACTGACGCTTGATCGGCAAAGCTGCCTCCAAACGATCCGTCCAACCATGTTCAATAAAATCAATATATAGCGTCTCATCTGGACCATAAATCTTATCCCCAACCACACGGTTTTCTAAGAACTCTGCATGCACGCGGATCTGATGTTTACGCCCCGTCTCTGGCTCGACACGGCAGAGCGTATAACCATGCCTTGAAATCAAAGGTATAAAATCAGTCACCGCAGTTTGCGAACTGCGATCATAGCTCACCTCCGATTTTACAATCACTGGTCCACCCTTTCGCCGTGCTATAGGCTCATCAACATGCATGGGCGTATCGAACTCGCCCTCGAGAATTGCCACATACTGCTTCGTCACGATGCGATTCTGAATCGCCATCTGAAACTTACGAGCCACTGACGGACGTTTTGCAAAAACGATCAAGCCGCTGGTCTCGCGATCAAGACGCGCTACTAGATGTAACTTCTCCGCTCCAGTATACTCGCGCACAACTCCCACCAAACTTGATAATGGACCATTTTTCGAAGGGTGGCACACCAGCCAACCCGGCTTATTGATAATCAGTAGGTTCTCGTCTTCCTGAACAATCCAGTCAGAAAACACCGTCATATCTACGAGCGGGGCCTCTTCGCCATATGGATTCATTTCGACCCTCCTTGGTGCACTTCTAAGCGCATCTTACGTAAAATTGCTCCACCAATTCGAGTCACCGCGACGATTGGAAACTTACTACCGAACCACGCGATGCACTGATTCTTCCATCCAGTCACTAACAGCGGCTTACCCTTTGCCAATGCGCTCAAAGTTAATTCTGCAACTGCTTCAGAAGACATATCCAAACCTCCACTACCATCCGCACGCATCGGCGGCGTCTCAAATCCAGCGGATTTGAAAAAGTTAGACCTCGTTGGCCCGGGGCAGACTGCCAAAGTTCGTACCTTGGTGCCACGCAAATCTTCACCTAAAGCCAAGGTCCAATTCAGCACAAAGGCCTTAGTCGCGCCATAAGTCGCTAGATACGGTGTGGGCTGAAAGCCGGCGATCGATGCGACATTGACCACACCGCCGCCACGCTGCAGCAACTGTGGCAGTAACTGCGCAGTCAGGTCCACTATACCCTTAATATTAAGATCGATCATATTCAGCTGCTTGCCTGCACTCAAATCAGCAAATCGACCATAATCCCCAAAGCCGCTATTATTAAATAACAGCACCTCTCCGGGTCCTGCTTCGTCAATGATTCCCTGCAACTGTTGGGCAGCCGCAGCAAGTGCTGTCGAATCACTCAAATCGGTTGGAATATGAATACCACACTCATCAAAAAAAACACCAGGCTTCGACCGCGATAGGTTACAAATCGTAGCGTTCGGAACCAACTTTATAATTGCTTGAAGCAGTGCAGAGCCAATGCCCGAGGAACCTCCCGTGACAATGATAACTGACATGCGCTTTAAATATTCGGTGGGTGTGGACATTGTACCATGATTAAATGCCTAGCTCTCAACTCAAATCAATCATAACTGTGCTGCCTCTCTACTTGTAAAGCGCTAGGGGACCGAATTAATTACGCAATCAATCTCAACTCGTGACCTACAAAGCTCAAATGACTTAGCAGAGCTGAGAGGTAACATGCTGTAAACAAGATCGACAAGGGCGGAGGCTGGTTCCAAATTTGTGGATTTATAACGCACGCATGCGCTCATTACATGCAGCGAAAAGCCAAAGTAAGAGCAGCAAATTATGGATTTCAACGAAGCAAACTTTAAGAAGCTCAATCAATTCAAAGGAGAAGCACGCCGCTGGAAAGCGAGCAACAAAGAACAAAAACCTCCCAAGGTAACCAGAGGCAAAAAATCGCAGCCTCCGAAAAGAAAAAAGAAAGGTAAAGCCTAACAGGCCATATCAGCTCCACCGCAGTTTAGAAAAAAGAGGAAATATTCCCTAATATCTGCTATCTGGTTATTGTCAGTTCGGCTTTTACTGCTCCTCAGCCTTTCTTTACGCAACTTTCAAAACGACTTGGACTGCTTGATCTTCTGCCAGACCCAAAGCGATGTTACCATCCATACCTTTTACCATCGGGTCAGCACCGTGCTTTCATAACAACCTAGCAACTTCAGCCCGAGACTTTGTATTGGTTCCACCACTCGACCGTGTCGTTGTCGACATTAATACGGTGCGACTAACCACTGATCCCAAAGAGGCAAGACGTCCTTGAAAGCGCTGCGTTTCCTAATCTAAGCCTGCTGCTTGAGTTTAATAAAATGATCCCAATCCGAATCATAGTTTTGATCGATCAAGGAGCTGATGAATGGCCGCCACCGCGGTCGCTCAGGTTTCTTCATTAAATGCATACTCGCCTGATGAGGTAAGCGATTGGCCTTTCGGGTATTACATGGGATGCACGAAGTAACAATATTTTCCCATGAAGTACGCCCGCCTTTAGCACGTGGAATCACATGATCCATATTCAACTCATGCTCAGCAAAATTATTGCCGCAATACTGACAGCGGTATCGGTCACGCTCAAAAAGATTATCCCGCGTAAAGCGCACTTCTTGCATCGGTAATTTATCATACGAGCGCAGCAGTAATACTTTTGGCACCCGCACTCGCAGCCGTACTGTTTGCACATAGGGTTCGTGGGCTTCAGGCTGCTCAAGCGCGGAAAGTTCCAACCACTCGGCAGCGTTCATCACTTGAAAGCTACCGTCGCCAGTATCAATCACTTGCGCGTGGTCCTGTAGTAAGAGACTAAACGCCCTCTGAGCACCGACTATGTTAACTGCTTGCCACAATCGATTCAGTACAAGGACTTTATATGTCAGACCAGTGCCCATCTGGGTCCTAAGGAGATAGCAACTATGCCGCTGCTGTCAAACAAGATAGAACTATTGCGATACGTCGTGCACTAGGCATTCGTACAACTGCAATTTATTCGTTCATATCTTTCGCATAATAATTTAAAAAAACGGAACGATGACGATGCATTCAGGTCTCATTTTAATTGCCATTATTAGCAATTCCCTAAACCTCTCACCATTATTCAGAAATAATTTATAGACTACAATTACATCGACATGAAAACATTCAAAACTCTTTCAACCACCGCATTGCTTCTGGCAGCAAGTACCACCTACGCAGCATCTGAGGCAGAAATCCCGACAACCAGCGTGACTGAGTCAACGGTAGCAGCGACCCCGACAGCCGATATGGTCATCATCCGAGTCAATGGTGAGAGCATCACCCAGGGTGAGATCGATAGTATGGTCAAAATGGGGCTACAACAATTTCAAGCCCGCGGTCAGGCAGTACCACCAGAGATGCAATCAATGTTTCTAAAGCAAGCTGAAGAAAACTTGATTACACAAAAACTAATCTCTGCTGAAGTAGCAAAATCTGAGATCCTTATATCTGAGGAATCTGTCGACAGCACACTCAAGCAAATCGAGGGCTCAGTTCCCAATGGCATGACGCTTGAGGCGGCACTCTCGGCACAGGGTATGTCACTTGAAGAGCTCAAAGACAACATCAAGGCCGATCTCGCTGCTAGAGAGCTCTTTGAGACAAATACCGATGCAATCGAAGAAGCCACCGAGACGGATGCTCAAGCATTTTATGATGATAACTCACAGCAGTTCGCAAAGCCTGAAAGCGCTGCCGCAAGCCACATTCTACTGGCCTTTGATGAGGGAGAAGACGACGAGGCTAAAGCTGTAAAAAAAGCACAACTCGAGGGTATACGTGCCGAGATCATTGCTGAAAAAACCACATTTGAAGATGCAGCCAAAGCTCACTCAGGTTGCCCGAGTGGCGCTCAGGGTGGCTCGCTGGGTGAGTTTGGCCGCGGACAAATGGTACCCGAATTTGAAACTGCGGTATTCGACCAAGAGATCAACTCAGTGGGTGAAGTGATTGAAACATCCTTCGGCTATCACATCATCAAGGTCACCAATCGCAACGAAGGTGGCACGACTGCCTTCGATGAAGTTAAGGAACAAATCATCGCTTACTTAAACCAAACCGCACAAGATGAAGCGATTGGCGCTTACATCAAAACACTGCGCGATGGTGCCACTATCGAGCGTGCTGAAGCGACTCCAGCGAGCTAAGCTCAAACTCGAGCATACTATTTTACGTAGGCAAGCATCTTCGGGTGCTTGCCTTTTTTGTTGATACGCAGAAAGAGCGCTGAGTACCCAGCAGTCATAGTCAGTCGCTGAAATCAACGTTCTGTGAGCTTATCGTTCGCCCACTCGGCGAGTACGAATCCAGTGTCGGGGCTTTATCTATACCATCAACTCCTGAGTGCCGACTTCTAGGGCCAAAATTTAGATTAAAAAGTCAACAACTCATCCGGTCTGCGGATTTGCGTGCGGAACCATGTGCGCTGTTTTTTTACTAGATGATTGGTATTTTGTATAATCGCCGGCGCTAGTGCTTTGAGCTGAATGTCTCCTTTCAAATACGATAGCGTTTCGCGATACCCAATCGCTGTAGCGGCGCTCGGATTACTCTCAATACCCAACTCACGCAAGCACTCCACTTCTTCAATCAAGCCTGCTTGCAACATCATCTCCACACGGCGTGAGACGCGCTGGCGTAAATTCTCCGCATCACGCTCGAGCAACACATAGCGCTTCTGAAAATCAGCATATGGCTCAGGGCGCGCCGCGAATTCTGCTTGCAGTGCCGGCAGCGACTTACCCGACGCAATGCAGCGCTCCAGAGCTCGCAAAACCCGGCGAGGATTGAGTCGGTCCAGATTACCAAAGCCCTCGGGACTGCGCTGCCCTAAATCTGCAACCAACCCTTCTAGGCCTTTACTTTCATACAGATCGGCAACTTGAGCACGAATGGCATCGGATACCACGACGATATCAATTACCGGAGCAAAAAAGCTCTTTAGATAGAATCCACTGCCCCCAGTCACTACTACCGATTTTCCGCGCGCAAAAATATCTTTCACAGCAGCCTGCGCATCACGTACATAAGCGACAATGTCGTATGGCTCATCGACATCATTGACATCAATCAGATGATGCGGCAAGCGAGCCAACTCTTCAGGCGAAGGCTTGGCTGTACCAATATTCATCCCACGATAAACCAGCGAGGCATCGCACGACACGATCTCAGCATCATGCTTCTGCGCATAAGAGAGCGCATATTCAGTTTTTCCAACCGCGGTCGGTCCAGTAATGATGTGTAAGGTTTGTGTCATAAGATTCAGTACTGAGCGTATGACAAGCTACGTTCCGATTTCCAACTACTTTTTAGACAAACCATTCGTTCTGCATAGGGCGGCATTCACGCTTGGCAAAGCCAACTGAGCCAGCAAGCATGTTACACGTACATGTCTAAAGATCCTACCGAACACGACTGCACTACTTGTGGTGCCTGCTGTCGCAGCTTTCCGATCTTTGCTAATGAGGCGGACGCGGTGCGAGAGCCAGCCATTCGTAACGAAGCGCGCTTGCTACCACAACACCTGCAAACCAATGACAAGGTCTACCAACTATTCCCTCTTCCCTTTCAAACACGCTGTCCTTATTTAAAAGCAGACGAACTCTGCCGTATTTACGCCTCGCGACCCAATGTTTGCCGCCGCTTTGAAGCAGGCAGTAAACAATGTATTGAAGCCCGGCGGCGGCAATTAGGTGAGGCAGGCGATTGAGCGATCAACGTTTACGTTACTCGCGCAGAGTACCGGCAGCTTGCTCGTCGAGAAAGGATTGATAAGCCATCGCCACACCTTGCTCAATCGGTATCTTCGGTGCCCACCCGGTTTCCTTGATCTTGGAAATATCCGTCAATTTACGAGGGGTGCCATCTGGCTTACTAGTGTCAAAGGTCAGTTCTCCCTCATAGCCAACCGCGTCTCTAACCAAGCGCGCCAAATCACCAATAGAAATGTCGGTGCCACAGCCAAGGTTCACCCATTCCGGTGGATTCTCGAGCTCCAATAAGTGTAGAATGCCATCCGCTGCATCATCCGCATGTAAAAACTCACGCAACGGTGTCCCCGTACCCCAGATCGCTACTTCCGCCGTATGATTCGCCTTCGCTTCGTGAAAACGACGGATCAGCCCGGGTAGGACATGCGAATTCTGGGGGTGGTAATTATCGCCCTGCCCATATAGATTTGTAGGCATCGCTGAGTGGTAACATACGCCATATTGACGACGGTAATACTCGCACATTTTCAAGCCGGCAATTTTAGCGATCGCATAGGCCTCATTGGTCGGCTCGAGCGCGCTCGTCAGTAACGATTCTTCTTTAATCGGTTGCTCAGCAAATTTTGGGTAAATGCAAGTGCTGCCAAGAAAGATCAGGCGCTGAACGCCAGCTTTGTAAGCACCATCGATTGTATTTTGCGCAATCGCCAGATTCTGAAGCATGAACTCGGCTGGATACGTGCTATTCGCATGAATTCCACCCACTTTTGCAGCAGCAACAATAACGGCATCCGGACGATGTTCCTGCAGGTAGGCATACGTTGCCGCCTGGTTCAACAGATCAAGATCCCGGCTACTCGGTGCTAATATATCAGTATACCCTCGCTGGTTAGCAGCTCGTACGAGAGCAGATCCAACCATTCCCCGAGCCCCAAAAATAAGCAGTTTTTTCATAGCGAACAATTTCCTCGGAAATTAAGACTCGATTGCCACCGACACATCATAGCCGTGCGATTTGAGAAGCGCATGACGCTTTGCAATGTCCAAATCATTAGCAACCATCTCAGTGCACATCTCCTCCACTGTTATTTCAGGAACCCAGCCAAGCTTTTCCTTTGCTTTAGTTGGATCACCAAGAAGGGTTTCCACTTCCGCCGGACGGAAGTAACGCGGATCCACTTTCACAATCACATCTCCGACTGAAACTGCTGGAGCCTTGTTCTGGTCGACTGCAGATACTGTTGCAGTCTCTTCCACGCCCGCTCCAGAGAATTCCAGCTCAATGCCTGCCTCACGAGCGGACATTGTCACAAACTCGCGCACCGAAATCTGTTTGCCAGTGGCGATCACAAAATCTTCGGGTTGTTCTTGTTGCAGCATCATCCACTGCATACGCACGTAATCCTTGGCATGGCCCCAGTCACGCAACGCATCCATATTTCCCAAATAGAGGCATGGCTCTAAACCTTGCGAGATGTTTGCGAGTGCGCGTGTGATTTTACGAGTCACAAAGGTCTCACCGCGACGCGGCGACTCATGGTTAAACAGAATTCCATTACAGGCATATATGCCATAAGACTCACGGTAGTTAACCGTGATCCAGTAAGCATACATCTTCGCAGCAGCATAAGGAGAGCGGGGGTAAAAAGGTGTTGTTTCTTTTTGAGGAACTTCCTGCACCTCGCCATATAATTCAGACGTTGAGGCTTGATAGAACTTGGTTTTTTTCTCCAAGCCGAGGAAGCGGATTGCTTCCAGAAGGCGTAATGTGCCGATTGCATCGACATCTGCAGTATATTCAGGAGCTTCAAACGAAACCGCAACATGTGACTGCGCTCCTAAGTTATAGATTTCATCAGGCTGCACCTCACTAATAATGCGTGTGAGATTTGATGTGTCTGTCAAATCGCCATAGTGCAAGTGGAAGCGAGAATTCTCAACGTGAGGATCTTGATATATGTGATCGACACGCTCGGTATTCAAAGAAGATGCCCGACGCTTGATGCCGTGAACTTCGTAGCCCTTTTCTAATAAAAATTCCGCCAAATAAGATCCATCTTGACCAGTAACCCCAGTAATAAGTGCTTTTTTCATAGTATATGTGTCATGTATCTCTGCATATTAAAATATATCAGAGATGAAGTTTGAGATGATTGCTTAATTCAAAATGCCTGAACTTTAAGCACTCTAGACATATTGACAGTCGACGTCTAGTCGAGAGGTTTTTGTACTAAAAAAGGTTCTTCGTCATTTACCGGGGAGTGAGTGCATAGAACCACTGATTCAGTTCCATGGCACAACCGAATCCCATGGCGAGCGAGCTTGTTATTATGCCCTTGGGTGCGGATGAACCTAAAGCTTCCAGCAATCTCAGGTTCTGTTCTGTGCGGT
>JAURBE010000169.1 GCA_030829145.1 Verrucomicrobiota bacterium
TTAACTCTTACCTTAAGTCGTTGTTCTGAATTTATTCGGGGCAGCGATTTTTTGTGTCTAAACACGAGCAGCTATCAACTGCTCGGGACTTCTTTAAAGCAACGCACTCAATGACTCGGCATTCCGCCCTAATACTGCCTTCACAACTTAACAATGTATGGTCTGTCGCTGTGTTGAAGGAAGTAAGATAAGGTGATTTTGAGAGTAAACGGGGCGTTTGATAAACCCAACTGTGTGCGAGCGAATTTGTGCTGTCAAATAAATGAACACTGTATATCGTATATTTTTCATAAAATCGCACTATATATAGTATTTGTGTGAATTTCAGCCATTGCCTAGTGCCATAAAACTACAACCTTAATTCCTAGCCTTGGGCGCCATGCGCGATTAGCTGGCCTCTACTTCTGTCGGTTCTGGTTTCTTCGCTACAATATCAAAAGTGTTATCCCCTTCGTGCAAGTAGCTGCCGATGGTTGTGCGAATGTCCGAATGGCCCAGGAATCGTTGAGCGGCATAGACGTCATTGTTCGCATACATAAGACTCCCCGATAGCTTACGCAGGTAATGGATCGGCT
>JAURBE010000170.1 GCA_030829145.1 Verrucomicrobiota bacterium
GCGCTCTACACCGCCGACTTTGGCGTCGAGACTGTAGAAGAAATAATCGAAGAAATCCAAGTCGCCTACAAAGCCGACAAAGAAATCCGCAGCCAAGAAGCTGCTGAGATTGGCGCCACAGTTCTCACACGCGTGCTTGAAGGCGCTGAAGGAACGGTGGTCGTCGGACAAAATAAGCCCGAGGTAATTTGCCTGATCGGCGTCAATGGATCTGGCAAAACTACCACTACCGCCAAGCTCGGCAATCTGTATCAGAACGAAGGATACAGCTTGTTGATTGGTGCATGTGACACCTTTCGCGCAGCGGCGAACGAGCAAATTAAACACTGGGCAGATAAACTTAATATCGACATCGTCGCCAGCCACCACGGCGCAGACTCAGCAGCCGTTGCTTTTGATGCATATGAAGCAGCGCATAGTCGCGACCGCGATATCGTCATTCTTGACACAGCTGGCCGCCTGCACACCAAAAGTAATCTAATGAAGGAGCTCGAGAAGCTCAAACGCGTCATCCAGAAACAAGATCCCGACGCGCCTCACCATAGCTGGTTGGTGGTCGATGGCAGTCT
>JAURBE010000171.1 GCA_030829145.1 Verrucomicrobiota bacterium
AGACATGTCAGAGCTTCGAGGTAAGTGAGCGCCAAGGCTTTGCTCAAATTGGGGCGACGATGCATGGTTTTGTGACTCACGTCCGAACCATAGCGATTGCGTGCAAAAAGGAAAGTCCAAGATCTTTGGCTGTGCCCTGAGCCTGACCAATATTACCGGGGGATATCTTCGTTCGCCTCAGGTTTTGACTCAATCCAGTTAATTTTCAATGTTGCGGTGGATCAGAAAAAGTAAATTCATCAAAATAATCGCTTGTCACATTGGGCGCGATGATCTACTTAGTTTCTTCCCTCGTTTGTAAAAGCGAGACTTCTACGGGTGCCAGAGTAGCTCAGTGGTAGAGCAGAGGACTCATAAGCCTTTGGTCGCAGGTTCAAATCCTGCCTCTGGCACCATTCAAATCCTGCATTCGCTGTTTGCAAAAGATGGTTTCTTTTCGGAAATTCTTTTCAGAATTCCCTCCAACTATTATCCTCCTTCACCAATGAGAGTTCTTGTCACAGGGTCAAGTGGATTGATCGGGTCCGAAGCTGTCCGGCTATTGGACCGCGCGGG
>JAURBE010000172.1 GCA_030829145.1 Verrucomicrobiota bacterium
TTAGGCGAAGCGGATACAGATGCAAGCGGAAAGCAGCAGGATTTGCGCGTGAGTGATTTTAAGTTGCAGCACGCAGCAGGATTCTCGGGAGGGACGAGCTCCGCCTCGTCCGCAGTGCCTCGCAGCTATCCAGCTGTCATTGCAGGGCAACTGACTAAACCGACGCGGAATGGCCCGGCGCGGACCACGCGGAGGTGGTCCCTCCCGAAGAGCAAGGAACCCCCGTCTCACGACGGAGGCCACGATGGCTCGTGATGCCCAGACACAAAAAAGCCCCCCGGCGAACCGGAGGGCTTTTGAAATGTAATTTTCTTTACGTTCTAATTAGGCTAAAGCCGAATTAGAAGGAGAAGAGCAGCTCAACAGCGAGAGTGAGGTTATCACCATCCGCATTTCCAAGCCCATCAATATCGAGCTCACCATCATCCAAGCTGACTTCAGTCACAAGGAGGAGGTTGTCAGACAACGCATAGTTGTGTGCTACTGTGTACTTGAGGATATCAAGTTCTACATCAGAGCTCTCATAGTTGATAGAGCTGATGCGACCAGTCACC
>JAURBE010000173.1 GCA_030829145.1 Verrucomicrobiota bacterium
TAGAAAAGTTTTGACCCAAGAAATGAGATGTTCCCGCCTGTAAGGCTTTTCGGTCCTGCATCATCGCCTCAATACAGAGGGTGGAATCTGCACCCGGAAATCGTTCGGCTTCTGTTTTTTCTCCCCTTAAAACAGGCATCGCTAGCCATTCCTCGGCAAAAGTCGCGTAAGTGTTGAGCATCAAGCGAGTCTCTTCTATGGCTTCTTTTGCAGTGGCATGGACTGTATGCCCTTCCTGCCACAAAAATTCAGCAGTTCTAAGAAATAAACGGGGCCGCATTTCCCAGCGCACAACATTGGCCCATTGATTAATCAACAAAGGGAGATCTCGATAGGATTGGACCCATCGCGCAAACAGTTCGCCAATAATGGTTTCAGAAGTGGGCCGAACAATGAGAGGTTCCTCCAATTCTCCGGCAGGTTGCAAAATTCCATCCTTGTCCGCTTCTAAACGAGAATGGGTGACAACCGCACATTCTTTTGCAAAACCATCAACATGTTCCGCTTCTCTTTGTAAAAAACTTTTGGGGATGAAGAGTGGAAAAT
>JAURBE010000174.1 GCA_030829145.1 Verrucomicrobiota bacterium
TACCTGCGGGCGGGTTTGGATATGTCGTCCAAGTGCCTAGTGTACTGTGTGTATATGTGTGCATCCTTACTCAGACAATCGATGTTTTGCAAAGAAAGTTGCATGACTAGAGGCATTTTTTATGAGTCGCGGCCATTTTTTGGCATTGCACCTACTTTTATGGGCGCATTCTGCTGGGATAAACTACCTGCAGGTCGACTACTGATAAAACCAATAAATATGCGGGTTGAGCTCGATTTGCGCTGTAAGTTATACACAATGAATTGCGAACAACTTGTGTATAAATACTATATCTAGTGCGATTTTATGAAAAATATACGATATACGGTGTTCATTTATTTGACAGCACAGATTTGCTGGCACACAGTTGAATTTATCGAACGACCCCATTTACCCTCGAAAAATTCTATCTGACTCATTTTCAACAGCTTCAGTTGCGGCGATAGCTATCCCGACAAATAACCCGCGATTTTTGTTCTATTTTTAACCCTTTCAATCCTAACCAACCACTCAAACAGACTCATGGAAAAAACCTACACAATCG
>JAURBE010000175.1 GCA_030829145.1 Verrucomicrobiota bacterium
ATATTAGAGTAAGGTACTTTATAAAAAAATCTCTGTACCTGTAAGTAAGAAGGAGGATTAGGAATACTTAACGCTCCTTCCGAGTACATTAAAACTTTTTTCTTACCATTATAAACTTCCCAAAGTGCCATAAATTAATTTTTAAAGTAGTCCCTGTAGGAGTCGAACCTACAACCTCCTGATTCGTAGTCAGGTGCTCTATCCAATTGAGCTAAGAGACTATAAATTTGTATAAGTTACTACTACTGTTCCTAAATTATCAGAAGGAACATAGTAATCAAAATCATTTTCTGAACATATATCAATAACTATATTTCTCATAGCTTTACTATTTCCAGTAATGACTTCTATATCAAAAGAACCTAAGGCTGAAGCTGAAAGTAAAGTCTCTTCTACTTCTTCTTTTGCCATTATATGTGATAACCCATGTAAATCTAAGCTATACATAACCAATTCTTTTCTTCGTTATTAGCAGCAACCTCATATGGATGGTTATCATATCTATACCCCATCTGATAATATCTAGCCAT
>JAURBE010000176.1 GCA_030829145.1 Verrucomicrobiota bacterium
GTGCCACCACTGACGAGACACTAGTCGCCGAAGCGCTGAGAAACTTCGAAGACCTCTTTTCGCTGATCACTTTTGAAGAGCGATTGAAGCTAATGACACTCTTGATGCGGGAAATTCGTGTATCGCAAATTGAGCCAGAAAAAGTCGAATCCATGCTGCCTGAAGGCTCTGTCGTGACCCAAATACGAACTTCTTGGTACCGCCTCGATTTCGACTTTTACATAAAGTCCTTGTTTAGAGAAGCTTCCACGGCTCTAAAAAAAACTAAACAGGGTTCGTATTTGAACATAAATGGCGGAGAAGGAGGGATTCGAACCCCCGGTGCCATTTCTAGCACAACTGATTTCGAGTCAGTCACATTCGGCCACTCTGCCACTTCTCCTAAGAAGTGAGATAGAGAAGCGGTTCAAATCTGCTTGGCAAGCCTTGACTGAAATCTGTCACATGTTCTGCTTCGCTCGCGACCTGTCTGGTCGTCGCGGCGCAGCAGCCAATTTCAGCTCGCGGCGCTTTCTTGTCGATAAAGGC
>JAURBE010000177.1 GCA_030829145.1 Verrucomicrobiota bacterium
AAAATCATCTACTAAACCTGAAGCAAAAAATACCAAAACAGGTTCTACTGATCTACCGGGGGCTTCTTTAGACCCTAGATATACTTTTGATAATTTTGTTGTGGGGAAACCCAATGAATTAGCGCATGCAGCGGCCAGAAGAGTTGCTGAAGGTGGTGATGTATCATTTAATCCACTATTTTTGCATGGTGGTGTTGGGTTGGGTAAAACTCACCTTATGCACGCAATCGCATGGGAAATTAAAAAACGTGATCCCAATGCAAGGGTTTTATATTTATCCGCAGAACAGTTTATGTACCGGTTTGTTCAAGCGCTTAGGTTTAAAGACACTATTAGTTTTAAAGAGATGTTCAGATCTGTAGATGTTTTAATGGTTGACGATGTGCAATTTATTGCGGGCAAATCATCAACTCAGGAAGAATTTTTTCATACTTTTAATGCGCTTATAGATCAGAACAAACAAGTAATTATTTCTGGTGATCGTGCACCAGTTGATATGGAGCAATTGGAAGACAGAATAAAATC
>JAURBE010000178.1 GCA_030829145.1 Verrucomicrobiota bacterium
ATTCCAACGGCGATGGCACAGTCACGGTGGTGCAGCCACGCAGCAGCGGATACCACAAGGTCACGGTGTATCCAAAGCTGTGAAAAATCGGAAGATTGGCGATGATCTTCTCACCGACGGGCAATAGACCAGAGGCGTCAATTTGCAGGCAGTTGCCTAAAATATTACGGTGAGTTAAGACCACTCCCTTCGGTTCGCCTGAGCTGCCACTGGTAAACAGTAAGCCCGCTTCGGCATCGCCACCGACTGCGGGCACTTTCAGCAGCTTGGCCAGCAGTTTGGCGGGCATCGCTCGAATCGCGACCAGCAATGCCAAGGTCTTCGCCTTCGGCAAGTCCTTCAGCTCTTCGACCAGGTCGATCACGTCTGCCTGCGCCCACGGGAAGTCGGGGATTTTGACCTGCATACGTTCGGTGCTTAAGATACAATCGATCTCCGCTCGACGTAAACAGGCCGCCGAACTCGCACGCCCTAAGGTGAAGTTGAGATTGACGGGCACCTTACCGGCCAGCACCACTGCCAA
>JAURBE010000017.1 GCA_030829145.1 Verrucomicrobiota bacterium
GACTGGTCCATCGGCTTGAATACGGTCGCCTTGTCGAATGACCTGACTGCTGGCGAAGGGCGAGGATTTGCCTAGGTGGCTCAGTAGCTCAGCGCCCGGCTCGGCGGCGATTTCGATAAAGGTAGATTGCTTGGCGGTGTCTGCGCCGAGCAGATCATGTACTGCGGTGGTTACCAGTCGCGCAAAGACTTGTCCGAGGCTCTCGGCGGTGTAGAAATCGCGATCAGCGCTTCGGCCGACGCGCGCTCGCGTTCGCTTGTAGTAGCCAACATCTTTAGCATACAGAACTAGATCGATGTAGTCACGATAACTGATCGGGCCGTTGCCACAGCGCGCCTGTAGCAGGTTCCATAGTTGCTTGTCGGACTCATTCATTACCTTTGATCAACGAAGCTACGTGCGAGTAGTCGAGAGTAAATGCGAAATAAGTGGCAAACACTCCTCCAATCCTGATTAAAGTGCCTAAGTAATTGATTATATCATGTCGCAGAAGCCATCACCTGGCACAGGAGTCTATCCAGATGTCACTATCGAACAGAGCCACCAAGAAGCGATTGTATTGACTTTGCAGAGGCATCACTCGAGCAACTTGAGTCACGCCGATTTTACCAGAGCCTTTGGCGTCGCCCCAGTAGAAGACTCGCAACGACTCGTCGGCCTGCAAATGCTTAGCGCGCTGATTGGTGCGACTGAATGAGGCTCTGCACTGTCCACAAAGCGATAAGAGAAACTGTAGCCGACCTTTATCTATTTGAATTCGTCTACATTGGTGTACATTCGTGGTTTCGAGATAATATTTTGTAACAATGATTCTAGCCATTGAAAGTTCCTGCGATGAGTCCGCACTCGCATTGTTTGACCCTGCCAGTGGGATCGAAGGTGAGTGGGTGCACAGTCAAATCAGTTTACACCAAGAATATGGCGGTGTCGTGCCAGATCTTGCGAGTCGCGAGCATTTAAAGAATTTCTTCCCATTGTTGGCTGCTACCGATATTCTTAAACGTGAATCCGAGATCACTGAGATCGTTGTAACGCAGGGGCCAGGGCTCGCCGGCTGTCTTGCGCTTGGGATCGCGTTTGCCAAGAGTCTGGCGTTGGCTTGGAACGTCCCTTTACGCGGGGTGAACCATTTGCGGGGTCACGCGTATTCGCCTTTCATTGCATTACATCACACTCAACCCGCAGGATTCACACAGGTTTTTGAGAGCTTACTGCCACATCTTGGGCTGGTGGTTTCAGGTGGCAACACGATCTTATTTGAGATTAATAAAGCAAAGCAGCTTACTGTGCTTGCCGAGACTGTTGATGACGCTGCCGGTGAAGCGCTAGACAAGGGGGCGAAGCTACTCGGGCTGCCATACCCAGGAGGTCCGCATGTCGAAAAAATCGCAACCTCTGGAAATGCAAATGCATTTGATTTCCCCAAGTCAATCGCACCGCGTAATGAGCGTCGCTTCAGCTTTTCCGGTCTTAAGACGAGTTTACGTTATCGTATGGAAAAGATGGATGATGCCGAGCTTGCTGCCGCCATGCCAGACATTTGCGCCTCTTACCAACGTGCAGTGATTGATCAACTGTGCGGTAAAACCAAACATATCTTGGAGACATCTTCCTATCAAAGCCTCGGCTTGTCGGGCGGTGTTTCAAACAACAAAGCACTGCGCGCGGCGATGCAACGACTCGCTAAACGCTACCGCCTCCCTTGTCTCATTGCTGAGCCAAAGCATACCGGTGACAATGCCGCGATGATTGCCTTCGCTGCCTTCGCCGATCCGAGTGGTACACGCAGCGAGGCAATCAGCATCGAGCCAGCGTTGCGTTTGGGTTAGCTTAATCCACTAAAGGTCGAAACACGTCTTTCGAGATCCAGCCGGTTGCAAGGCCTTCGGTTTCGACTTCGTAGAAATGCTTGTAGGTATCGATGATTCGTGCGCGTTCACCAGGGCGGGCGGTGCCACTTTCTGGGGCCGCTGAGGCCGGCGCGGCGTGGAGGCTGGCGACTCGGTCGGTGATGACCGTACCTGTTTGCAGTAAACGCAGGTTGATCCAGAGCGATGGTATCGAAAGAGTCAGTGCGGCGATACTAATGACGCGTAGTGTTTTGAGACCGATACTGACCTTCGTGTCGCTGAGGCGCGGGAGTATCAATACGGCGAGCAGAAGCCAGAAGCTGACGGTTGCGAGAATAAGCCATGCTTGAGTGGGCAATGATTGGCTGGCGAGCGTATACCATTTGGGAGCACCTGCAAAGAGTCCTATCTGTTGGCGAAGCGCTTCGAGCTTAAAGCGGTAGTCAGCATTTAATGGCGCGAGAAGTTGTGCGCGTTCGAGCTGCCAGACTGCTTCGGCGGGCGCATTGAGTTGCAAATGTGCGAGCCCTAGGTTGTGGCGAGCGGCGGCGGTTTCGTCGAGATCCAGTGCGGCGTTGAATTGCGTCTTGGCTGTTTCGTATTCAGCATTTTGGTACGCTTCAATGCCAGATTGAAAGGGGGAAGCAGGCTCACTTTTCGCGGCAAATGCGGCGATGACGGTGAGATTGTAGAGAGCTAAGATGCGGAAGAGTGAACTCATAGTGCTATGAAAAGTAATGTGGTGCTGGTTGATTCAGGTTGCTAGGTGGTGTCGTCGCTTGCGGCGGCCAGAAGTCAAGGGGGCGGCTCCAATTGGCCTGCGCAAGCGCAGACGCCACGGGTCCAGGGCTGTCGAGAGCAGTTGTGACTTCTTGCGCACCCTCATTGAAAGGATAGAAACTCATAGTGCTTTCAGGATCGTGTTGAGCTGAGTGCGGGCGCGTTGCAGGTCGGCACTGTGAGTGCGGCCTGAAAAACGATGGTTGTCGGCTTCTTTGAAGAGGCTTCGTGCTTGTTCAATCACCCCGTCGGCCACTTGGCTTTGCTTGAACTGTGCTTCAAGTTTAGCAAAGTCAGCAGAGCGTAGGTTGCGCTTCGTGCGCACGGTTGCCGCGAGTCGGATCGCCTGTTGCGCACTGCGGTAGAAGACCGCAGCATCGTTGCTTTGAGCTTCTTTGACTGTGAGCTTGAGCGCTTGCTTAGCTTGATGGGCGAGCGCGTAGTCTGCATTTTGATGCAGCTGTTTGCGGCGATAGATTACAATGCCTGATACAGTGAGTACGATGAATGCGGCGCAGTTAAGGTAGTTGAACCAAGGGCTTGAAAGCAGGCTTTTTTCAATCTGACGTCCCTTGCGTGGGCGATAGTCGAGTGTGATGAGCAGCTCTTCCGAGCTGAGTGCTTTGGTTAGGTTGATTGCGGGGGCGGAGTCTTCCTCTGTTAGCGTCGCTGCAGTTGTCATTACTGGGCGATTAGACGGAGCGACTTCAGCGCTGAGTATAGGGGCCGAGAGTTCGACATATTTCTCTATGCTCGGATCGAAGTATGAGAATTTCACCTCGGGGAGTTTGAGGCTACCAGCTTTCTCAGGGATGAAAACATAGTCGAAGCGCTTCACACCCTTGCGCGGGTTTGAGCTATCTTGGTCGAATGCGGCTTCTGGCTCATAGTTTCGCCAATCTGAGGTTGCTGGCATGTCTGGGCTCTTAATGCGGTCGAAGTTACCTTGGCCGCTGATCTTTAAGGAAAGCATGATGGGTTCTCCAACACGGGTGGAATCGGAGTCTGCGGAGACCTGCATATTGAACATCCCTATCGCTCCGGAAAAGCTGTCGGGTCTTCCTTCCGCGGGGAGTCGACGCACGTCAATTTGCGTTGGCTCAGTGTAGACGTTGAAGCGTTCGGTGCGGCCGAAGAAGTTATCAAAAATACTCTGTCCAAAGGGTGAAGGAGTGGCATTGCGTTGATCGGGCATTTGCGCCGAAAGCGTGAATTGAAAATTTAGATCCTGTTGCCCCGAGCTGATCGGCGTGATTATCAGTGGCCAGCTGTAAACACGGTAGCGCCTACCATTTAGCATCTCGATGGTCTCATCGGATTCTTCTGGCAGGTCACTGATAGTAAATCCATCAGCAGTGCGTTCGAATGCATTGAGGCCGCGCAGTTGCACAGTGCTGGAGAGATAGAGCTTTAATGTAATCGGGGTGGTTTCGCCAACGTAGAGCTGATCGGGGGCATCTGTTGTTAGAAAAATAAGCTCATCGATTGTCGGTGTGGCGTCCGCAGAGCGTGCGACGACTTCGAGCGTCGCTGCTGGAGCTTGTAAGCGGGCACCTTTGTACTCGAAGATGAATTCAGGAATAGAAAAGCTGCCGCTTTCTGGGGCAACGGCATCGATTATTAGTTGCTGTGTACTATTATAGCTCCGTGCCCCATTGATGATCTTGGTCGATTGGCTGCTGGAGGTCCGGCCATTACGCAAGTTGAGTCCGCCAGTGGAAGGGATGGGTAGCGTTGTAACAGGTTCCACGACAGGCTTAATGCTGTTGTCGGTTTCAATGATCTCGACAATGTATTTTGAAGTGCTGCCGACTGCGACACGCGGTGGTTCAAAACGAGTATGGACACGGATCTCGGCCTGCAGGATCGCAGTGACCATCAGGGTAAATATGAGTAATACGTTTCGTAGGTGCATGAGGATTAAAAAAAGAGAATTACCAGTCGCGAATATCGCTCTGGCTATTGGAACGGCGTGTTGCCTCGGAAGGTTCGGAAAACGGGAGTAGCCGCTCTTCGCCGCGCAGACTGTCGAGTAGGTCTTGAGCTTCACTGATGCTCATGCCTTGCACTGTCATTTCGGCGACTTCACCGTCGCTGCCTGCTTCGGCTTCCGTTGCTTGGTTAGCCGGTAAATCTTCTGCAGGGAGTGCTTCGTTTTCGGAGCCAGCGCGGTCTGCTGCGTCTTCGGTTTGTTGCTCCATATCTTCGGCAGGGTTGCGAGTGGATTCCGATTCTTGCTCTCTAGATTGCCCATCAGATTCGGAGCCTTCACCTTCTGATTCTGATTGCTGGTCGGACGCATCACTACTTTGGCCTTGCTGCGGTTCAGAGTCTTCATCGGCAGTTTGCGAGTCCTCGGACTGTTCTTGGTCGTCGCCAGAGGAATCCTCTCCATCTGATGATTCTTGATTGTCTTCACCTTCTTTAGAATCTGACGAGTCCTCAGATTCTTGCTGCTCCTGCTCATCTTCTTGGGAGGATTGCTCCTGTTGTTCATCTTGTTCCTGCTGCTTGAGGAAGTCTTCGAGTGCGGTGCGTCGTGCGGCAGTTGCAGCTGCATCTTCGAGACTGTTGGCGTCGGTCGTGTCGATTTCGTTGGCCGATCGAAACAGTGCTTCGGCTTGCTTCCAGCGTTCGATTGCGCCTTCGAAGTCTTGGGCTTGTAGTGCGGTTTCGCCTATTTGGTTAGAGGCGTGTGCCATGTTGTAGAGGGCATCACGCTGTAGTGAGCGCTGAGTGCTGTGCTCAATGGCTTGTTTAAGAAGCTGGGTGGCTTGTTCGTAGTTGCCAGTGGTGAGTTGCTGGTGAGCTTGATTGTAGAGAATGCGAGGGTCGGTTTCGGGCGCGTCGACAAGTATCTCTGGTGTATCTTCAGCAACTGGCATTGGTAACTCCTGAATCTCTTTTGCTGGGAGATCTTGGGCTTCACTGCGGATCGGTGTGCAGACTGACGAGGCGGAGAGGAGGAACAGCAATGATAGGGATAGGTTACTTCGTCGGCGTATGAAGATTTCCACTACTGTAAGAATGCAGGCTATGGATAATGCCCACTGGTAGCGTTCAATGCGCGCCTCTTGCAGTTCAGATTGGCGCTCTTCACGAGGAAGCGTCGCGAGCACAGAGTTGTAGAGTGTATTTAGCGATTGATCACTTAGACGACTGTAGCTCCCACCCGTAAGTTGGGCGATTTTTTGTAGAGTGGTTTCATCGAGCTGACTACGCACTGGTTGACCGCTAGAGTCGCGGATAAATTCGTCGTCGCCCTGAGCATTGCGAATTTTAAGGTAATCGCCCTCTGGGGTGCCGATGCCGATGGTATAGACTTTAATTCCTTCGTCGGCGACTTCGCGAGCGGCGGTAATTACATCTTGTTGCTGATCTTCACCGTCGGTGAGTAACACGACCACTTTGAAACTGTTGTCCTTAGGAAACGCTTTGGCGGCTTCGCGTATGGCTCGGCCAATATCGCTACCGCCGCGTGAGATACTACTGTAGCCAATCGCATCAAGGTTCTCTCGAAAAGCAGCGTAGTCCAACGTCGGGGGCGTTTGCAGGAAGGCATTGCCAGCAAATGCGACCAGTCCGATGCGGTCACTTTCGAGTCGTTTGACCAGATCAATGATAGCCAGTTTGGCGCGGTCCAAACGTGTTGGGCGCAGATCGGTAGCGAGCATACTCTTTGAACTATCCAGCACGAAGACGATATCTAAGCCGCGAGCTTTGCGCTCGATCCAGTCGACTCCATATTGTGGGCGGGCGAGTGAAATGCCGATCAGTGCAAAAGCAAGTAGGATGAGTGTTGCTTTAAGTAGAGTACGCTGATGGCTGGCTTTTTCGGTGAGTTGATCGAGTAAGCGAGCCGCTGCAAAGCGGCTGAGTAGCGCTTCGCGGCGACGCAGGCCAAAGGCGAATAACCCCGCAAAAAGTAGTACGATTAGAGGCGTGAGGGTAAGCCAGATCTGATTTTCAAAAGTCATGGCAGGCGACGGTAACGCGTATTGCGTAAGAGTTGTTCTAAAGCAAGGAAGGCGAGCCCGAGTGCTGCCGGCCAGATGAAGTATTCGGTAAAGGTGGCGTAGGTGCGTAGCTCGATAGTCGTTGTTTCGAGTGCGTCGATCTCTGCATAAATGCGTTCAAGGTCGCCATCTTCAGTGGCTTTGAAAAAGAGCCCACCTGTCATTTCAGCGATTTCATTGAGCTCGGCTTCGTTGTAGTTTGAGTTTTCCGCACGTCCACGATAGATTGGCTGACCATCTTTGTCGCGCATCACTCGATTGTTGCGTGTCATTTCTGGAATCGGCACGCGGCCTTTCTGCCCAGTTGCGATCGTGTAGACTTTGACACCATAGCTTTTGGCTGCTTCTGCAGCGCCAATCGGAGTGATTTGCCCCGCGTTGTTTTCACCATCGGTGAGAAGAATGACAATATGGCTACGAGCTTCATGATCTCGCAGGCGATTGACGCTCGCGCCAAGTGCGGTGCCGATGGCAGTGCCGGCTCCGTCGATCTCGCCGAGTTCGAGACGATCGAGGTTTTTCTTAAGCCAATCATGATTTAGAGTGAGTGGACTGACGACGTAGGCATCAGCCGCGAAGGCGACGAGCCCGATGCGGTCGTAGGGGCGCTTTTCAATGAATGCGCGTACGACTTTTTTTGCCGCATCCAGGCGCGTGACAATAGTCTTTTGGGTGGATAAATCCAGTGCTCGCATTGAACCAGAGAGGTCGAGTGTCACGACTATATCGATTCCGTCGGCGTCAGTGGTATCATTCATCTTACCCATTTGAGGACGAGCGAGTGCGGTAATCAGCGCGGCGAGTGCGAGGATACGCAGTCCGATTAGAAAGCGCCCTGGTAGGCTACGCCTAGAACGGCTGACTGCTTTGACTAATGAGGTACTCGAAAAACGCATTGCGGCTTCTGGCCCCATACGGCCTGCCCACCACGCGATGATGGGTAATAACAACAGCAGGAAAAAGTACTCTGGGTTTTGAAATTGAAAGAAGCTCATGTCGTCGCGGCCTCTGTGGATGTCGCTGCGTGATGGCGTTCGAGCTCGTGTACCAGTTGAATCGCGCTCTCAGTGAGTGCGTTGCGTGCGTCTGTAGAGAGCGAGGCGCGAGCGAATTTGACTTGGTCACAATGCTCTAGGAATTCGCTAAGTGAGTCCCGCGCGTTTGAGTTGAGTTGTGGATCAGCGTCTAGCGCATGTAGGAATTCGAATGTAGTGCGGCCGAGGGAAGGAATGTGTTTACCGACTTCAAAGTAGCGGCGTAAAGCGAGTGAGCTAAGTACCGCGAAGCGTTCGTCATCAGTGGTTGTTAACTCGGCTGCTGTCCGGAGCTCTGCCAGTGCAGTGGTGCTTGCCGAGAGTTGTGGGGTACGGGCACGACGTTTGCGTATGATGTAGACGATGCTGTAAATTAGTAACCCTAGGGCGAGTGCCGCGAGGCCAATTATCAACCCGATTTGCCAGGGTTCGTAAGGTGGTATTTCGATGGGTCCGCGTGCACGCTCAAGAGCTGGCCCCGGCGGTAGGTCGGGGAGTTGTCCTGGTGGTACTTGAAGTTGTGCGAAAAACATCAGGTGGAGAATTGGAAATTAGTTGGGATTTAGGTGCTGAGCTTTGCGGTTAGTGGCGTCTGGCTCGTCGGGCAAAGAGATTGCGCAGTGCGGGGAGGTAGGGTTGGTCGGTGCAGGCTGGTATCCAGTCGAGCCCTTTTTTACGCATTTGATTGCTGAAATTTTGTTGGCGCTCCTGTGCGAGTGAGGCGTAGCGCTTACGTGTACTTTTATTGCCAGTATCGATTTCGACCATTTCACCGGTTTCAGCGTCTTCGAGTGTAATTAGGCCGACTTCCGGTAGTTGGCTTTCACGGGGATCGCTCAGTGCAATGCTGATTAAGTCATGATGCTGATTGGTGAGCGCGAGTTTGTCGAAAAGGAGGGTGTCGGCAGCTAGATCTAGAAAATCGGAAATCATGAAGACGACAGTCTTACGCCGTTGCACGCGATTGAGATATTCGAGCGCGGTTTTGTGGGAAGTGCCTCGCCCATTGGGCTTAAAAAATAAGATGTCGCGAATCAGGCGAAGGATGTGGCGGCGCCCTTTTTTCGGTGGGATGTAGTGCTCAACTTCATCGGTGTAGAGCAGCACGCCGACCTTGTCGTTGTTTTGAGTGGCCGAAAACGCCAGTACGCTTGCGATTTCCGCGGCGCGCTCACGCTTACTTTGCTCGACTGAGCCAAACACTCCTGAGGCGCTGACATCAATCAGTAAGATTAGCGTCATCTCACGCTCTTCGCGGAAGACTTTGACGAACGGTCGATCCATCTTCGCACTAACATTCCAGTCAATGGTTCGTACATCATCGCCGATGGCATACTCACGTACCTCCTCAAAGTCCATCCCGCGGCCTTTAAAGGAACTGTGGTATGCGCCTGTGACCGAATCCGTCACAAGGTGACGCGCGCGGATCTCAAGGCGGCGTACTTTTTTGATGATATCTGCCGGAGTCATTTCGTAGACTTTAGACTTGAGGGATCCTGAAATTCCCTAAGGAACTGGGATCGCTTCGAAAATAGAGGAGACTAGCTCTTCGCTGGAGATTTCCTCAGCCTCAGCTTCGTAGCTAGGGATCACACGGTGACGTAGCACATCCATGCCGATTTCTTTAATATCTTGTGGGATGACATACGAACGACCTTGCATCAGTGCCCATGCCTTAGCTGCTAAAGTGAGGCTGATGGTCGCCCGCGGACTGGCGCCAAATTGTATGTAGTGCCCTAGCTTGAGCTGATAGTCTTCAGGCGAACGCGTGGCGAGGATGAGGTGAACGATGTAGTCGCGAATCTTCGGGTCAACATAGACATCGTTGACATGTTTACGCGCCTCACGGATCGCATCTAGAGAGGTCACCGCATCTACTGTTAGATTAGGATCGGTGGAGGCCATGCGATCTAGAATTTCACGTTCGTCAGCCTTACTTGGGTAACCGACTTTGAGCTTGAGCATGAATCGGTCAACTTGTGCTTCTGGCAATGGGTAGGTGCCCTCTTGGTCGATTGGATTTTCTGTAGCGAGCACTAGGAACGGCTCGGGCAAAGGGTAGGTGGCATCACCGATGGTGACTTGGTGTTCCTGCATTGCTTCGAGTAGGGCGCTTTGCACCTTGGCCGGCGCGCGGTTGATTTCATCAGCGAGTACCAGATTCGCAAAAATTGGACCCTTGCGCGTGTGAAAGGTGCTGTCCTTTGGGCTGTAGATGAGCGTCCCGATTACGTCTGCTGGCAGCAGGTCAGGCGTGAATTGTATACGTTTAAAATCGGCATCGGTTGCGGTTGCTAGTGTGCGAATACTTAAGGTCTTGGCCAGGCCAGGCACTCCTTCGAGTAACACATGACCATTGGCGAGTAGACCAACAATGAGGCGGTCCACTAGGTAACGCTGGCCGACAATTACGCGGGCGATTTCTTGGCGCAGGGTAGGGATCCATGCGATAGCAGATTCTAGGGCTTGGTTAGAAGAAGGGGGGGTGGGACTGGGTTCTGTACTCATAGGTATCAAAATTGCAAAAATAACTAACTGCAGGAGATCAATGACAAAGTAACGTGCAAGAGGTTTCCTAGAAAATAATGCGAAATTGCATTTTAAGATTAAATGTGCCTAATTGTCTCACATGCGAGCAACCATATTGATTGTAGATGATGAAAAAAACACCCGAGATGGGTTGAGTTTAGCTTTGGAAGAGGACTATGAAATTTATATGGCCTCGGGCGCTGAGGAAGCGTTCAATCTGATGGAAGCGGAAACCTTTGATGTGGTTTTGACGGATTTACGCATGGCAGGTAAATCTGGGCTGAAGGTAATCGACCATGCAATTGCATTACCTAACCGACCTATTTGTATCATGATGACGGCCTATGGTAATGTCGAAACTGCCGTGGAGGCGATGCGTCGGGGTGCGTTTGATTTTTTGACCAAGCCGGTGAGTTTGGAAAAATTAGAGATTATTATTAAACGTGCGCTTCAATCACGTACGATTGAGGCGGAGAATGAGGTGCTGCATGAGCGTTTAGATAAGAAGTATAGTTTCAGCGGCATTATTGGAAGTTCGCCAGTGTTGACCGATGTCTTGGATAAGGTAAAATTGGTGGCGCCATCGCGGGCCACGGTCTTACTCCAGGGGGAGACTGGCACGGGTAAGGAGTTGATCGCTCAAGCGATTCATCAGAACAGCACCCGCGAGCGGCAACCATTTGTGCCAGTACATTGTGCGGCGTTGGCAGCCAACCTGCTCGAGAGCGAGCTTTTCGGGCATGAAAAAGGAGCGTTCACCGGTGCCACAGAGCGGCGAATCGGACGTTTTGAGGCAGCGGATGGTGGCACCTTGTTTTTAGATGAAATTGGCGAGATTGATGCGTCTACTCAGGTGAAACTATTGCGCTTTCTAGAGACGCGCAGTTTTGAGCGTTTAGGAAGTTCGAAGCCGGTGCAGGTCGATGTACGTTTAGTGTGTGCGACCAATCGTAACCTTGAAGTAATGTCGAAGGCTGGCGAATTTCGTGAAGATTTATTGTATCGGTTGAACGTCGTGACAATTCAATTACCTGCCTTACGAGACCGACAGGACGATTTGCTGATTTTATTGAATCACTATATCGCGCAGTTTAGCGACGAAAATGGCGTGGATCCAGTGCGATTAACTGACGGTGCGCAGGATCTACTGCGGACATACCGTTGGCCAGGGAATATTCGCGAACTACGTAACTTTTGCGAAAATATCGTTGTGCTTAAGCGTGGCAATGAAGTCACTGAATATGATCTTGATCTGAAGTACCAAGTACAGGATGAAGAACCGTTAGCCGCCACGCCATTAACTAATAGTTCGACATTGAGCAAAGAGGCGAATGAGAAGCGGTTGCTGCGCAATGCATTAATTAAAGCCAGTGGGAATCGTACGCGAGCAGCTGAGATGATGGGTATTAGCCGCCGTACCTTGCATCGCAAGCTCATACAATGGCCCGAGTTAGATGTTGATTAGTAATCACTAAATAGGGATACCAAGAAAGTGCTTAGGGTTTGACTCTGCTTGTGGCTGCGCCACTGATAGAGGTTATACCTCTATCTCTAAGATTATTGTAACTATGTCTACTCGCCTTCTCTTTTTTCTTTTTGCCGCAGTAGTGGCAATACCAGCTTCAGCTCAAGAAATTCGTATCGCAGCCTCCGATTTACTTGCCGATTATATATCCGGACCGCTCCAAACATACGGAGATGAGCATTCGATTCAGTTTAAGGTTGATAGCATTGGTAGTTTGCCGGCATTGGATCGATTGCGTTCCGATGAGATCGATTTGGCTATTATTGCCGTTCCGGAGGAGGGGGAAATACCGCGTGAAGAGTTTCGAATCTATCCATTTGCTTACGATGTGGCCGTAGTTGCGGTGAATAAGAGTAACCCGATTAATGAAATTAGCTTGTCACGACTCGGCGGGATTTTTGGCTCGGATGAAGAGGACCATTTCACCTCTTGGGGAGACTTGGGTTTGTCGGGCTGGGGTAATCGCTCGATCAAGACTATGGCAACGCAAACGGATTCGAGTATCTCGCTCGAGTTATTTAAATTCTCGGTGTTGCGCGGTGGTCAGATGAAGACGACTGTTGCCCCAGTCAAAGATTCTGAAGTGGAAGGGTTATTGTTATCAGATGCGGCTTCGATCGCCATTCTGCCAAGATTGCCGGAGAGTTCTAAGTTAAAGGCATTGATGATTTCTACCGAAGCGGATGGCCCTGCATTTGGTCCAACCGATGATAATGTGCACTATGGTGATTATCCGATTCGCTTGGCTTTCTATACGGTTTATAACGAGCGAGATGAAGCGCGCTTGAAGCAAGTCCTGCGAGTTTTACTGAGTGATGAAGTTGCCTCACAATTACGTGACCAGAGCTTGTTAGCATTGCCGGATACGGTACGTCGAAAGTTGACCATAGATTTGGATCTCGGGGAGTAATTTTTATTACGGCTTGCTCCGCAAAACGATCTTTGGTGACAAGGTTCGTTTATTGTTTGCCCCTAAAGATAGAAGGAGAGTCTTGGTATGGCTACGTAAAGAATCAGTATGCAGAGTATTCCAATGTCCGTGGAGAAGAGGACGAAATACATGAAGCTTTGAACCAGTTGCATCATGAGCTGTATCAAGTAAATCAACCTGTGGCACATTGTTTTACTGTGACAAGAAACGATTCATTCTGATTACTGAGATTCGCCGTTACAGATGCTCACTCTGGTTAAGTGGTTGAACGTTTGTATCGTAGAGTTGAGAATTCCGTATAGCCCAAAAAGGCCGCCCTTTGCAGGACGGCCTTGTGAAATAAGATGAAACTCTGGCTTAGAGTAGCTCTTTGGCAACAGCAGCGACATTGTCGGCAGACATACCTAGCTCGGCCATCACAGTGTCGCCAGGAGCGGAAATACCAAAGCGGTCAATGCAGACAGTTTTGCCGGTGAGCCCAACATACTTGCCCCATGTATTTGAGACGCCAGCTTCGACCGCTACGCGGGCGGTGCAGCTGGCAGGCAGAATACTTTCTATGTAGTCCGCGGATTGACGCTCGAAACGCTCGAAGCATGGTAGAGACACTACGCGCACGCTGGTGCCAAGTTGTTCGGCTGCACCAAGTGCGTGTTGCACTTCAGAGCCAGTAGCGAGGATGATGAGTTTAAGCTCTCCAGTTTCTCGTTTCGCGATGTAACCACCTTTCAGTGTCCCTTCACGACGATCTTCGATGCTCACGCTGTCGTTCGCAGGGATGTTTTGGCGAGTCAGAATTAATGCAGTTGGGCCGTCTTGACGAAGTGTGGCTGCAGCAAAAGCCGCGGCCGTTTCTTCAGCATCAGATGGGCGAATGACATCCAGATTTGGAATCACGCGCAAGCCACTGACGGTTTCGACAGGTTGGTGAGTTGGGCCGTCTTCACCGACACCGACAGAGTCGTGTGTGAAGATATAAGTCACGGGTAACTTGGCTAGGCCCGCAAGGCGGATTGCTGGGCGAAGATAGTCAGCGAAGACTAGGAAGGTCGCACCACTAGCGCGGAATAGTCCATCGTAGGCGATACCATTGCAGATTGCACCCATTGCGTGCTCACGAATACCAAACCAGATATTGCGTCCACCGAAGTTTTCCGCGGAGAAGTCGCCACCGTCTTTGATATAGTTTTTGGTTGAGCCATAGAGGTCGGCCGAGCCGGTGATGACTTGCGGCACCTCTTTAGCTAGGGACTGCATGACCACTCCACCTGAGGCACGTGTTGCAGCACCGGTGCCTGCTTCGAACTCAGGGATACGGCAGACGAGATCAGCAGGAATCTCACCCTTAACGGATGCGTCAAGCTCGGCAGCAAGCGTTGGATTGGCTGCAGCCCATGCTGCGTAGGTTGCATCCCACTCGACATTGGCTGCTTTGCCTGCTTCAGCTTGTGCTGCAAAGTGCGCCCGAACCTCTGCGGAGACATAGAAAGTTTCAGCTGGAAGACCGAGCCCCTTACGTGCTTGCGCGGCAAATTTAGCGCCGCCTTCACCGTGACCGGCAGCAGTGCCTTGCACTTCAGGTATTCCTTTACCAATTGTGGTTTTTGCGATGATAACCTTAGGCTTGCCGTTGTCATTGGACTTTGCGTGGTCGACGGCTTCCTTAATCGCAGTCAGATTGTGACCGTCGATGGTGATCGCATCCCAGCTTTGTGAGATAAAGTAGGCTTCCGCATCCTCGCTTTGTGACTGCGTTGCCATCGCATCGAGCGTGACGTCATTGGAGTCATAGATGAGGATCAGGTTATCGAGCTTGTTGTGCCCAGCAAAAGCGATGGCTTCTTTTGCAACCCCTTCCTGTAGGCAACCATCACCGTTGAGTGCAAAGATGTGTTGATCGAAGAGGGTGTGATCTGCAGTGTTGAACTTGGCTGCAGCGCGTTTCCCAGAGAGCGCGTAGCCAACTGCATTACCAATCCCTTGACCGAGTGGTCCAGTCGTGGCTTCAACGCCTGCAGTGTCGCCAAATTCAGGGTGGCCTGGAGTCTCAGAACCGAGCACGCGGAAGTTTTTCACTTGTTCGATTGAGAGATCATAGCCGGCAAGGTGTAGCCATGAGTAAACAAACATTGAACCATGTCCGCCAGAGAGTATGAAGCGGTCGCGGTTGAGCCATTTGGGTGCTGCTGGGTTGTAGCGTATGCCACCGTCACCAAACAGGACAGCGCCGATTTCTGCACAGCCTAAAGGAAGACCTAAATGGCCTGAGCTACAGGCGTGGATCGCATCGATCGCAAGTCCGCGTGCTTCGTTTGCAGCTTGAGAGAGAATTTCAGCGGTGTGAGCTGTGGTAGTCATAACTGTATGTTTTTGAAGTGCATGCGCACTAATTATTGTAGATACTGGCCTTGCACGATGGACGGATGCGAGTGAATTGAAAGGAAAAATAGGTGATGGACTATGAATTATTTACTTTCGCGCTATGCATAACTTAAATTGAAACTGGACTTGGGCGTCCTGCAGACGCTTATTCCGTAGTTATGTCACACGAAGAATTAGAACAGGGCTATGCGCTCGATCTTGATTTTACAAAACTTCTGAAGGTCGCCAACTGCGGCACAGATGTGTTGCCAGCAATCGCTCAAGATGCGAAGACTGGTGAGGTATTGATTGTCGGCTATGCTAATAAATTGGCGCTGCAGACGGCACGCGAATGTGGGATGGCCACTTTCTGGAGTACCAGTCGTAACGAGCTCTGGATCAAAGGTAAGACCAGTGGGGACTATCTGAAGATCGAGGATATTCGCGTCAATTGTGAGCAGAATTCGATTCTCTATATTGTAACTCCAGCAGGACAGGGTGCTTGCCATACTAAGAATA
Organism: Verrucomicrobiota bacterium; assembly: GCA_030829145.1. GTDB lineage: Bacteria > Verrucomicrobiota > Verrucomicrobiia > Opitutales > Coraliomargaritaceae > Lentimonas. The sequence continues at coordinate 15,546 of JAURBE010000017.1, forward strand.
AGGACGGCGTAGCACGTTCGGGTTGTTACTACCGCAGCTTAAAGGAAGACGGCACGCTTGAATTTGTGGATCCAGCGTAGGTCTAGGTTTTCTAAAAAAAACAAAAAGGGCGGTGAATCAGTTCACCGCTCTTTTTTTGTAGAAAGTTGATTGAGCCTCAAAGGCTTACCAAGGACTCAGTACCTCGTCCGTAATTTGGCGTGCTAGTTCGCGAGCAAGCAGTGGCAATGCTTGGCGCTCGCTTTGTTGGTAGGAGATAATGTCGCCCTCAGTGTAAGGGTTGCCGGTATAAGCGATTGTCGATGCTCGGATCGCTCGTTCTTGGAATAGGTAACTGCCTTTGTGTTGATCGTAGAGTGAGATCTCAGCAGACAAGCGGATATTAAAGCTATTCGCTCGCACAGTGTCGTTACTATTACGAGCGGCTGCATTACTATCGTATTCAGTAAGGTCAACGTAGAGGACTGCATCTGCATCTTGTTCGTGAGCTACAAGTCTGACGCGAGCATCGCGAATGAATGTTTCACGTAGTTGAGCGCTGATGATCGGTTGTGCCTGAGGCGCAAAGCTATGATTGGTTGCAGGCTTGATGTAGAGCGACTTGAATGGAATTTCAGCAGATGAGCCGAGTTGGTAATTGGCGCAACCAGAGAGCAGGCCGAGCACGAGGATTGTGCCAAGGAATAGAAGGGCGCGAACACTTGTAGATTGCTGTGAGGTCGTGTGCATACGTGCGGGCTCTTTCTATTGGGCTGATAATTACTCCGCTCTTAGTAATTTACGAAGGATGCTGGCTTTATTAGTTGGGCGCACGCCCGATTCGATATCCGCTATACGTAGTCGTGCTTCTGCGGCAGCTTCAGAGTCTGGTTCGATCGTGATCGCTTCGTTGTAGAAAACTAGCGCTGCAGTATTATTGTTGCGGAAATAATAATAGAAATCACCAAGATTCAGACGACTGCTGGCGAGCAGATTTTCCATATTTCTGAGGTTCGCTTCGACTTCACCAGTTAAATGACTGCTTGGAAATAGAATTAGGAAGTCTTCGTAATAGCTGATTGCGCGCCGCGTGGAGCCTTGGTCGTATTCATACCCTTGGACTAGGTCAGAGTAGGTTTGCGCTAAATTGTAATAAGCATCTGGCGCTAGCATGCTTTGCGGGTAGTAATTGATCAGGCGGTCGAGTGCATCGATCGCCTCTTCAGGCTCGTTGATTTGTTCGGAAACCAGTGCAATATTCATCAGCGCTAGAGGTGCGTAGTCACTGTAAGGAGCATTGCGTACGATTTGCTCAAATTGTTTCGCCGAGGTTCCGTATTGTTTGAATCCCGGAAATATCCAAAGAATTCGTCCCCGAGCGCCTTCCATCAATGCTGTAGCGCAGTCGAACTGATCTGCGATCACACGATCGAATTTTTCGTAATTAGCATGTTTGGTGACGACTTTCTGAAGATCATCGAAGCCCTTTATCCAGAGACTTTTTGACATGTATATCCGGGCACGGATTGTCAGTGCTTCACCTGCAGCTGGGGCCGCGGAGTGCTCTTTGATAATCTTCTTTAGCGTGCGCTTAGCAGCGCGCAGCTTGCCTGCCGCGTATTTTGCCTTTGCAGTTTCAAGCAGAGATTCAGCAATTTCGTTGCTTTGGTCACTGCCATCAATGCTGGTTACTTCAGCGCCTTCGAACCAATCGAGAGGGTTTAAAGAGAGCGCCTGCAAGGACGGACTTACGAGTAACCCAAGGGCGAGAATCAATGAAAGTAAGCGATACATAAAGTTATTGCCATTTGATCAGGGTTGAGCCCCACGTCAAGCCTGCCCCGAACGCGACTAAAAGTATGAGGTCTCCTGATTGGATGCGCCCAGCACGAAAGGCTTCATCCAGTGCGATGGGCACCGAGGCGGCCGATGTATTGCCATAGCGACCCAAGTTATTATGGAATTTTTCCATAGGTATATTCAAGCGCTTCGCCAGACTTTCAATGATACGCATGTTAGCCTGGTGCGGGATAACGAGGTTAAGATCCTCTGGATCATAGCTTTGTTGCTCAATGATATCAGTACTGGCTTGGCCCATCACACGAACAGCGGCCTTGAAGATCTCTTTGCCATTCATCTTGAGGAAATGCTGGCGACTGGCGATTGATTCGTTCGTGGCTGGAATTGCGGAGCCGCCGGCAGGTTGTTGGAGCAGGTTAGGATTGGAGCCATCCGCACCGCCGAGGACACCCAGTATGCCGACTTTTTCAGTGGTTTGCTCTGCGCTGAGCACGGCAGCACCTGCGCCATCACCAAAGAGTACACAAGTAGTGCGGTCCTCAAAATCGAGGATGCCGCTCATTTTTTCTGCACCGATGACGAGCGCTTTATTAAAGTTACCCGAGAGTAGCATTGAGTTCGCCACGCTCAGTGCATAGACGAAGCCTGAGCATGCTGCCTGCATATCAAAGGTAGTGACGTTCGGCAGGCCTAGCTTACTCTGAATAAGGCAGGCGGTGGATGGGAAGGGCATGTCGGGCGTCATCGTAGCAACGATGATCAGGTCGATCTCGTTACGTTCGATACCAGCTGCTTTGATAGCACGTTCGGCTGCGGCGCAGGCCATATCGCTGGTAGTTTCGTCTGCGGCAGCAAAGTGACGAGCGCTGATGCCGCTACGGGTGCGAATCCACTCGTCGGATGTATCGACGATTTTGGCCATGTCATCGTTGGTTACAACGTTGGATGGTGCGTACGAGCCGGTGCCGATGATCGTGACTGAGTTAGGATGGCTAGGCATGAAAGTATGTTTAGTATCTCTGCGTTTCAGAGAGTGCTAGGTGGGTGCTTAATTTGAAGCGTTCTCTTCTTCGCAATGGGTGTTCAATGCATTGGATTGATTGATCTCACTGCCGATGGAGTCAATCATATCATGGGTAACGACCTCTTGAGCGATACGTAAGGCGTTCGCAATCGCGACATAATTAGAGGAGCCGTGTGCTTTTAAAATATTACCTTTCAGACCGAGCAGCGGTGCACCCGCGTGTTGGTCCGGGCCGAGACGTGTTTTCATGTCTTTGAAAGCAGATTTAGAGAGCACTGCACCAATTTTACGTTTCACATTGCGAACGAGCGCTTCGCGTAAAGTGGTGCTAATAAAACCAAATAGCGCTTCACTGGATTTAAGAACGATGTTACCGACAAACCCGTCGCACACGACCACATCGACCTCTCCATCAAAGAGTTGGAAGCCCTCAATTGGTCCGACATAGTTGATGACGCCGTTGATTTTTTGGAGTTGGGTGTGAGTCTGATTGATTAATGCAGTGCCTTTGCCTTCCTCAGTACCAATCGTGAGGAGTGCCACACGAGGATGGGTGAGGTTAAGTGCTGCTTTGGCGTAGTTTGAGCCGAGTACCGCGTTGTGTACTAAATGTTCCGCAGTGGACTCGGGATTAGCGCCTACATCAGTTAACACGAAGGGCCCTTGCTTGCTGGGGACGATGATGCCAAGCGCGGGGCGATCGACGCCTGGGATCTGGCGCAGGCGAAGCGTGCCGCAGGCCATGAGCGCGCCGGTATTGCCACAGCTGACAACGGCATCGGCTTCATTGTTTTTAAGCTGGGCGATGGCTTGCACCATCGAGGAATCTTTCTTGCTCTTAATCGCCTGAATCGGCTTTTCATTCATCCCAATGACTTGGGTACTGTGAATGACTTTGATCCGATCTTGATACGCGTCGAGTTTGCCAACTGTCAGCAGCCGCTCGATCAGCCGCTTATTGCCGACCAGCACGAAGTTACATTCAAGCTTCAGCTCTTCGATGGCATAAAAAAGCCCACGGATAAACTCAGTGGGCCCTTTGTCTCCCCCCATGGTGTCGACTGCAATGGTGCAGTTGACTGCGCTCTCGCCCATAGGTGGTTATAAATATGAAGTGATAGCGACCAGTCGCAGCCTTAGACCTCAACGTCTAGAACTTGGCGACCACGATAAAGTCCGTTGGCCGGATTGACGCGGTGAGGGCGGAAGAGAGTGCCGTCCTGTGGGTCTTTTGCCAGTTGTGGCAATTGGTAAGTGACTGCACCACGGCGCTTGCGGCTGCGTTGCTTGGATTGTTTGCGTTTTGGCTGTCCCATGAGATTTGTTGACTAATGTGAAAATTGTGTGACGTGCGATGTCTTCTAAAGGGCGCGGATTAAAGAGCCTATAATCAGCTCGTCAAGTATTCAATCAGGTTAATTTTTGAGAGATTGGGCTAGTTGGAGCACTTCAGCCACCAATTTATTGATGCTAGACTCTGCCTGCAGGATGTCTTCTGCGAGCATATAAGCAGGTGTTGTAACTATGAGATTCGCTGCATCGACGACGATTCCATCGACTGGGCAATTGATATGTTGAGCGCCTTTAGCCTCCATGATTGCCGCGGTATCTGCATCGTTGCCAATCGTAAGCTGTACTTTTTTGCTACCGAGGGCTGCTGCCGCGAGCGTTGGTGCGATGCATATAAAGCCTAGTACCTTGCGGGCCTGGTGAGCTTCTTGGATCAGTTGATTGATAATAGGGTCTATATCGTAGGTTTTACCATCGAAAGCGAGGCTGGAGAGGTTCTTTGCGACCCCAAAGCCGCCGACAAAAAGGATCGCATTCAGTTCGTCGAGTTTGAGTGCCTCGATTGGCTGAATGTCGCCTCGAGCAATGCGTGCGGCTTCCTCCAGAACATTACGATCTTCGTCCTCGGTGATTTTACCCGTGGCATGATTGATCACGTGGCGTTGGGCGATGTCGGGGGCGGCAAAGGTGACAGAGGCCCCCGCTCGTGCGAGTGCGAGTAAGGTGAGTACTGATTCGTGTATTTCCGAGCCGTCGTATACACCGCAACCAGAGAGAATGACCGCTACATCTGCTTTTTTAGACATGGTTATTGATTACAAGGAGTTTTACTAGAATGAGAATATTTTGTATCTAAACTTCGATTTGCTCGACGATTTCCAGATCGTAGCCATCGAGGCCGACTACCTTACGGGTGGTGCTGGACAGGAGGCGAATCTTGCTTAGGCCAAGTGCTACGAGTATCTGAGCGCCGATGCCATAGTCGCGGAAGTCCATTTTGGTCGGGCTAACATCCTTCGGTGTCGCCTGTTTGTTGCCCTCAATGACTGCGATGCCGCCTTTAGGTTGCTCTATATAGAGCAGCGCCCCGTGTTGGGCATCGGCGATTTTTTGCATTGCAGCAGTCATTGAGTGGTAGCCGCTCAGCTCAGTAGAGCGAAAAACATCGGTCAGTAAATTTTCACTCTGTACACGCACGAGTGTCGGTTTGGCATTCAGCTCACCCATGGTGAGTGCAATGTGTTGGCGGTCATTCAGAACACTGCGGAAGATATGAAGGTCGAATGTGCCAAATTCGGATTCAAAAGGGCGTGTCAATACGTGCTCGACTAGGCGGTCGCGAGTATGGCGATACTCGATCAAATCTGCGATCGAGATCATTTTTAGATCATGTTTTTTCTTATATTTAATCAGATCAGGCACGCGCGCTAGGGTCCCGTCTTCATTGAGAATTTCACAAATTACACCGCTTGGATGCAGGCCTGCGAGCTGTGCTAAATCGACTGCAGCTTCAGTGTGTCCCGCACGTTGGAGCACACCGCCAGGGCGGGCGCGAAGCGGGAAAACATGGCCGGGTTGAACCAGCATGTCTGGTTGAGAGGTCGGGTCGGATAAAATACGGATTGTCTCAGCACGATCATAAGCGCTGATACCAGTGGTGATTCCTTCTGCTGCATCGACTGAGATAGCAAAGTCGGTCTGATGCGATTCGCGGTTTTCTGAGGCCATCGGACTAATGCCAAGGCGGCGCAATTGATGCCCTAACATCGGCACGCAAATCAGGCCACGGGCGTGGAGCGCCATTTGATTGACCGCTTCTGGAGTGACCTTAGATGCAGCCATGATTAAATCGCCCTCGTTTTCACGAGATTCATCATCAGTTACAATGAGCATTTTGCCCTCTGCGATGTCGCGGATAGCGGATTCGATGCTGTCGAAGGCGTCTGAGTGCTTCTGTGCCGTTGTCATAAGTGGCACGTTAGGCTGAATTGCATGGGAGTAAAGCTTGTAGCGTTAACTAATTGCACTAAAGAAGTGAGCAGCAGATTGTTGGTGATATGCTCATACTTGAATTGACCTTTTAAGCGGGTTTATAATCGCAGTCTGAATGCAGCTGCGTTTTGTTGTTACGTAAGAATGCCAAAACAAACAGCAGATAGTTCAGAAGACCTTGCTTTAAAAGTGTTATCTGAGCGCATGGGTGAGGTTGAATACACTGCGCGACTCAATGCTGAGAGGCAGATGCTCGAACGACGAGGAGAGGGACAGGGGCGAGGATGGTTTCGTTTTGAGCATCTGTGGGATCTGTATGGATTCATTCGACGCTGCTTAAAGCTGACTGGTCTTTGGAGCCGCGCGCAGCGTAATTATTTTAATGTTCAAGTCGTTCGAAATGAGGTGGTGTTGGAGCGTTTACCGACCGCATTTGATGGCTTTACGATATTGCAACTGTCTGACCTGCATACTGATTTGCACCCCGATTTCCCAATCGCTGTACGCCGTGTAATTGCACCTTTAGAGTATGATGTCATGGCGCTAACAGGAGATTTTCGCACTTGCACTTTTACTGATCATTCTAGTGCGACAGCTGCGACATTGGATTTGTTAAGAGATGTGCAAAAGCCACGTTATGCGGTTTTAGGCAATCATGATTCCCTTGTAAAAGTGCCTGAGATGGAAGCCGCAGGCATCAAGTTTTTGCTCAATGAAACTGAGGTGATTGAGCGCGGTGACGCTGCTTTATATTTAGTGGGGATCGATGATCCCAATTTTTACAAGAGTCATAACTTTGAGCATGCCTTAAGCGGTGTGCCAGAGGATGTGTGCAAAGTCCTATTGTCGCATTCACCGCAAACGTATGATGAGGCCGCGCAATATGGGGTAGATTTTTTACTCGCAGGGCACACCCACGGGGGGCAGATCTGTCTGCCTGGAGGGCGTATTATAGTGCATGATCATAGTACTCCACGACGCCTACTGTCAGGTGCGTGGCGCGAAGCGCAGTTGCAGGGTTATACGAGTCGAGGGACAGGTGCTTCAGGTCTACCGGTGCGCTTGAATTGCCTGCCAGAAGTGACTTTGCATGTGCTGCGTTGTAAAGGCCTTAGCGGCGGCCCTGTGTCATGATACGCTTTGAGTTTGAGTATTAGCTTACGATCGAATGGAGTTTCAATGGTACGACTTTGACTACTCCTGATTCTTTCGATTGCTGTACCGATAGTTCAAATACAAATTGAAAATCGTTGAGTGCTTGGGGGTCGACGAGAACCTGTTCGATGGCCCAAGTTTGGTGGTCATCGGATTCGGTAATTTTAGTGTGGCTTTTGTTGCGTGCTTCGGGGTCGAGTCGAATCCAATCATGAGTTGCATAATAGGCATCCATGGCTTCGCCAAGTTCGGTGTATTTCCATTTTGCTTCAGGAAACATTCTATCGAGCTCAAAGGCTTCATCGATTTCCTTATATTCTTTATTGGCAAGCATGCGAAAGAAGCGAAAGACCTCATTTCGCACGAGGCGGGTAAAGGCTTCACGGTCACGGGTGATATCAATCGGGCCCTTAGTCGCGGGCAGCGACTCATCGGGTTTAGTCTGATGGTCGGGGTTTTTGAGAGTTTCCCATTCGTCGAGTAGGCTTGAGTCGGTAATACGCAACAGTGTTTCGATGTAGGTGATTACGTCGTTTACTGACTCCGTTTTGAAGGCGGGAGGTACCGTGTTTTCCAAAACACGGTAAACATTTGTGAGATGGCGCAGTAGTAGACCCTCAGCGCGCATCAGACTGTATTTTTTGATGTAATCAGCGAAACTACTGTAGCTTTCATACATCTCGCGTGCGATGGATTTGGGTTTAATATTTTCTGAGCCTACCCAAGGGTGTTCGGCAGCAAAGCGATTGTAGGTCTCGTATATGAATTCGCTTTCGGGCTTGTGATATTCGACCTTTTCAAGCGCTTCGATACGCTCGTCATATTCGATACCAGCTGCTTTCAACTCAGCAAATTTATCGCTCTTTAGCTTGTCGACTTGCTTGCGCAAAATGATGTCCGGATTTTCGAGGATGGACTCGACGAGGCTGAGTAATTTAAGTTCGTAACCTGCTGCTGAGGTATCGAGCAGGCCGAGGGTGTCGATACAGTAAAGCGCGAGCGTTTGGTTGAGTGAGAACTCGTCTTGAAGCTCAACGTTGACGCGTAATTTCTGCTCAGCTCCTTTGGGCTGAAGCTCGATGATGTTACGGTCGACCAATGCGCGGAATAGTTGAAAGGATTGTTTGCGCATTGCCACCTTTGAGCTGTCGTTGTTGTGGCAATCGTTAATTATTGCCCGCATTGCGGCGCAGCCATCACCAGTGCGAGATAGGACGTTGAGCAACATCCCATGCGAGACTTTAAAACTAGATTTGAGTGGTTCAGCCGGAGCGCTTTGTAGACGGGTAAAGGTTTGCTCATCCCAATGCACGTAGCCACGCTCTGGTGGTTTGCGCTTAACCAGTTTCTTTTTCTTTTTGGGGTCACCTGCTGCTTTGGCTTCCAGGCGTTTATTCTCGATTACGTGCTCGGGTGCCATAGCAACGACATAGCCATGGTCGTCGAATCCTTTGCGCCCAGCACGACCACTAATTTGGTGGAAGTCGCGGGCGGTGAGTATGCCAGTCTTTACGCCGCCGTATTTACAAAGCTGAGTGAAGAGCACAGTTCGAATTGGCACATTGACTCCAACGCCTAGGGTATCGGTACCACAGATGACTTTGAGAAGGCCTTTTTGAGCGAGTTTTTCAATCAATACACGATATTTTGGCAGCAGACCTGCATGGTGCAATCCAATGCCACTCCGGAGTAGTTTTTTGATCTCTTTACCGAAGGGGCTAGTAAACGGAGTCTCTTGCAATGCTTCGGTAATTTGCGCTTTTTCATCTTTGCTGCAGACATTCAGGCTGAGTATGCTTTGCGCGGCGTCGGAAGCAGAACGTTGAGTGAAATGAACGATATAGACCGGGAATTTATTGGCAGTTTGGAGCTTTTCAAGGGTCTCGGTTAAGGGGTCTTCGACGTAGGTAAATTCAAGTGGCACGGGGCGCTCCGTACTGGAGACAGTGACCGCTTCATTACCAGTGACGCGCTCCATCTCGCGCTCAAAGAAGCGCGTTTCACCGAGAGTGGCGGAGATGAGTAGGAAGCGGGCTTGTGGTAGTGTGAGTAAAGGGGCTTGCCATGCCCCACCGCGTTCGACGTCGGAGTAGTAGTGAAACTCATCCATTATTACGTCGTGAACTTTAGCTTTAGCGCCATCGCGTAGGGCAATATTGGCAAGGATTTCAGCCGTGCAGCAGAGGATGGGTGCGCCGCGGTTGACGCTCGCATCACCAGTCGTCATGCCGACATTTTCAGGTCCAAAATCTCGGCATAGTGAAAGGAATTTTTCATTAACGAGGGCTTTGATTGGACAAGTGTAGACGGATTGGCGACCTTGCGATGCGGAGAGGAAGTGAAGTGCGGCAGCGACGAGCGATTTGCCCGAGCCTGTGGGGGTGTTTAGGATGACATTTTTACCCGCAAATATTTCTAGAATCGCTTCTTCTTGCGCTGGGTAGAGTTCGAGACCTTTCGCCAATGCATACTCGAGAAAGTGCTCCATGAGAGCATCGGGGTCGGTGATGTGTGTTAGTGGCTTGAGCGGGAAGTCCATATGCGTGAGCATTCGGTTTGGGAGCTGGAGTGCAAGTGTGGAGCGTGGAGACCTGTAGTTGGTTGTCAGGGAGAGGGTGTTTAAAATAGTGAGTTAATGGTCAGTAAATAGGGTATCACTCTTTTAGGGGGAATCGTCCCATTCATGGTTTCAATCTGAGTCGAATCGGCTACGGTGTGCCTATGACTGATACGAATTTTTCATGTGCTTGCGGCAGTGGGCGAACGTATGTTGAGTGTTGCGAACCGTTTCATCTGAGAAAGGCAATTCCATCGACCGCCGCGGCTTTGATGCGGTCGCGATACTGTGGCTATGTGTATGAAAAGATTGATTATTTGGTTGAGACTACTTTGCCAGCTGCACGCACTACGGACCTGTGGGTCAATTATAAGTCGACGGCGGACTCGATTCAATGGATTGGGTTAGAACTAAAGGCAGCGTCGCAAGGAGGGCCTAATGATAAGACTGGAAAGGTTGAGTTTCAGGCTAGTTATATTCAAGAAGGAGAGCGTGCGATCCACCATGAGCTGTCGAGGTTCCGCCGGAGTGGAGGCAAGTGGTATTATGTGGATGGTCGAATGACTGATGTGCTCGCCTAACAGCCATACGTTTTGACTCGATTGTGATGAGTGGAGCCTTATCGATACTTTTATAGAGTAAAGCAGAGTTATTTTTTTATGGTTTGGAGTATTTACATAATACGTTGTGGAGATGGTACTTTATACACTGGCGTGGCGACGGATGTCGCGCGTCGGTTTGAGGAGCATTCATTGCAAGGTCCTAAAGCGGCAAAATATTTGCGTGGCCGCTTGCCACTAA
>JAURBE010000179.1 GCA_030829145.1 Verrucomicrobiota bacterium
GAGTTGACCAAGAGCCCTGCTGGCGCGCAGATCTGGCATGCCAAAGGCCTATCGGATGGCGATCATGCTCCACAGGTTGACGGATCGGGCAAAACGGTACCGGTGATGATGACCACCGCCGACATGGCCATGCGCATGGATCCGGCTTACGAGAAAATCTCGCGGCACTTCCACGCCAACCCCGACGCCTTCGCTGATGCCTTCGCACGCGCTTGGTTCAAACTGACACACCGCGACATGGGGCCAAAAGTTTTGTACAAAGGCGCAGAGGTGCCCGCGGAAGAACTGATCTGGCAAGATCCAATCCCCGCAGGTAATGCGGATCTCAAAGCGGCAGATATAGCAGATCTAAAGGCGGCGATCATGGGCACAGGCCTGTCGATCTCTCAATTGGTCTCGACCGCCTGGGCGTCTGCTTCAACGTTCCGCGGCTCTGACAAACGCGGCGGCGCCAATGGTGCGCGCCTGCGGCTTGAGCCACAAAAAGATTGGGATGTGAATCAGCCAGAGCAATTGACGACA
>JAURBE010000180.1 GCA_030829145.1 Verrucomicrobiota bacterium
TAACTTCAATCCGCTTCCTGACCAATGGTGACGGCGACGGCGGTCTCCGTGTCGATGAGATGCGCATCGCGACGGACTGGGATAGTGCGGTGAATGGGCTTATTGTTCCTGAGCCATCCAGCTATGCCCTGCTGGCCGGTCTGCTGGCACTGACTTCGGTCATGATCCGTCGCCGCAAGTAAACCTTCCTGTAGGGGTTCCTGTTGATACAGGAATATTTTAGGGTGAGATCCCCCGTGCTTCGGTGCGGGGGATCTTTTTTGTGCGGTGCGCGGAAGCGGAGGGCGTTTGCTTCGGCTCGGTGCTTGGGCTCAGTGTGCTAGCTAAAGCGGCGCACTACGGCTTGTTGCATCTGTTTCGCTTGCCGTGTCAGAGCGTAGCGCGCCGCTTCAGCTAGCGTTTTCTTTGGTTGGGTGCTTAGGCACTGTGTGCTAGCTAAAGCGGCGCACTACGGCTTGTTGCATCTGTTTCGCTTGCCGTGTCAGAGCGTAGCGCGCCGCTTTAGCTAG
>JAURBE010000181.1 GCA_030829145.1 Verrucomicrobiota bacterium
TTGGTCGGCCTACGGGGATGGCATTACGAGCCGGTTGATTCACTTCGTTCAGGGCGACGCCCCAGCGCTGCGCGATGTCCCTCTCCGCTGCGCTCCGTCTAATTTTCTAAAACGGAAAAGCGTCCCGACTGCTAGCGATGCAGATGGCGTTACAAAATCAGAAAATCATGCCATTGACACATAGAATTCACATTTTAACAGACCCACAATATTCGTGTAAATTTAAAGTTGAAGTTTAATATTACACAAATAAATTAAGAGCAGGCTCCAAAGGACTTCACTTTTTACTGTATTTTCACTGGTTATTATAAAAATATAAATATTACCTGCAGTTATCGACTGAGAAAGTCGGGTGTGGTCTGTGCCGCATCAAACTGTAAATAGCTCAAGCTGATGCACCAAGAGGCGCCGTAGTTCGACCAGCCTTCCAGGTGGCGGAACTTTTTCCCTGGTTGAAAAGGATACATCTCGCTGCCGGGTAGTGTCGCGAGATTACCACGAAC
>JAURBE010000018.1 GCA_030829145.1 Verrucomicrobiota bacterium
CCCGCGAGCAATACCGGACGACACGGAGGTCGTCCCTCCCAAGAGCAACAAGCAAATCCAACGCTCCCAACATAAATCAATGCCTTCCCCGCTAATCGACGATGAACTTATTTATTTGCCCTTAAGTACCGTCCATTGACCTCTAAAATATGAATGGGTCTCTCACAAAGGCACGAAGGCACGAAGTATTTTCGTTGGGTCGCAGATTAAATTGAGTGGGCTGAGCGCAAAGAGTTTTTTGGTTAGAGTCATTGTGGGAGTCATGACTTTGTGCCTTGGTGAGCTTTGTGAGAGGATTAAGTGTTTGCTGAGTCATGAATTAGTTCTCACCAAGGCACCAAGGCACAAAGTATTTGTACAATAGCCGATTAAACTTAGTGAGCTGGGTCGACCTCCCAAGAGCAAAAACAAATTCAACGCTCCCGACATAGATCAATGCCTTCCCCCGCAATCGACGATGAACCTTTTTAAGCCCTATGTTATTCGCTTATCCTACCAAGTGAAGCATGGTAGAGGATGGCATGAGTACACTGTTTAACCCGCGGCAGCTTCTGCGCAGCGGATGCCGTCGAGCGCAGCGCTGACAATACCGCCCGCGTAGCCGGCACCTTCGCCACAGGGGAATAGACCAGAGACTTCTGGGTGTTGGAGTGAATCTGCATCGCGCGGCACACGGACCGGTGAGCTGGTGCGAGTTTCAAAGCCTATCAGATTACATTCCTCTGTAATATAGCCGCGCATTTGTTGGCCGAATAGTTTGAGCCCGCGGCGCATGCGAGAGGTAATCCACTCGGGCATGATTGCATCGAGTCGGGCACTTTGAATACCTGGGAAGTAACTCGTTTTAGGCAGATCTGCAGAAAGCGTACCCTCGAGAAAATCAGTCACCCGTTGTCCAGGTGCGATTTGTCCGCTGCCACCAGCTTGCTTGGCGGCTGTTTCGAGATGTTTTTGAAAGGCGATTCCAGCGAGTACGCCGTGCTCGGCTTTAAACGATTCGGTATCTTCCGGTTCGACGCTGACTACCATGCCGCTGTTGGCGAAGGGCGAGTCGCGCCGTGCGAGGCTCATGCCGTTGACAACGACTTCGTCATTTTCTGTCGCTGCTGGCACGATAAAGCCCCCAGGGCACATGCAAAAGGAGTGCACACCACGGTTATCAATCTTAGTTGCCAAGCGATAGCTGGCGGCTGGTAGCAAGTTAGGGCGAGCTTGACCGATTGGGATGTGGTATTGTGCGCTGTCGATGAGCGGCTGCGGGTGTTCGATGCGCACCCCGACGGCAAAAGGTTTCTGCTCAAGACGTACGTCTTGGCTCTGTAGCTGCTGGTAGATATCGCGAGCGGAGTGACCTGTGGCCAGGATTACGCGGTCACTTACAAACTCACGACCATCGAGAGTCGAGACACCGCGAATTTGGCCATCGTTGAGAATAAATTGGTTTACTTTAGTGCCGAAGTGGACTTCGCCGCCCGCGTCTAGAATCGATTGACGCATTGCCATCACCACCTTCGGCAGCAGGTTAGAACCGATGTGTGGATGCGCATCGATGAGAATGCGTTCGGGTGCGCCGTGAGCGACGAGCGTTTCATAGATGTCGCGAATAGGGCCGCGTTTTTTGGCGCGGGTGTAGAGCTTGCCGTCAGAGAAGGTGCCGGCACCGCCTTCACCGAAGCAATAATTAGAGTCTTCGATTACAGTTCCTTTTTTAAGGATTGGGCCGAGGTCAAAACGGCGCGCGGAGGCGTCTTTGCCGCGCTCCAAGATGATTGGTCTAAGACCTAGTTCGAGCCCGCGCAGCGCTGCAAACATCCCCGCCGGGCCGCAGCCGATGATGATGACGGTTTTGGCTGATGCGGAAGCTACCGTATAGTTTGCTTGTAGTTTTGGCTCTGCAGGTAGGGGCGCTCCGATGCCTACTTCGATCCGCAGTTGCACCTTGATTTGTTTTTGGCGTGCATCGATCGAGTGCTTGCGTAGGCGCATCTCTACGATTTTCGCCGGCTCAAGTTCCAACGTGGCTGCAATAGCCGATTTCCATGCATCTGGTTGTTCCGATGTTTCAAGCGGTAGCACGATGTCGACGAGTGGCGCTTGGGTCGGTTCTTTGTGTGTCGTGTCTGCCATATTCAGAGCTATGTATCTGTGCCAGATTTACGGCAGCTACAAGTAAGTTATTCATGCAGGATGCAATTGCTTTGCGCTGGCGCGGCATATTTGAGCGGAGTGCTGCTAGCCGCAAGAGTATCGATGTGGGGCTCAGTCCTGCGTATGATACTCGTCGTATTTCTTGGCATTGCCGCGCACTTGGTCGGCGGGATACTTAGCTTTGTTGTGCTCCAGCTTATCGAGGACAGCTTGGCTTAGGTCGATGTCTAGCTCGTGGCAAAGTAAGAGTAAGTAAGCGGCGATGTCAGCCACTTCGTGTTGTATTTGGGTGCGCTTGGACTGCAGTGTGGTGGCTAGCTCGGACCCGTTTTGCCAAAGAAAAATTTCTTGTAGTTCAGACGCTTCGATCGAGAGCGCAGTAGCGAGGTCTTTCGGGTTATGGAATTGTTGCCAGTCGCGCTCGTTGCGAAAATCTAAAATCGCTTGGCTGAGTTCGGAGAGTCTATCAGGTTGCATCGGTGAGTGCTTATTTATATTCCTTTTTGATGTATGCAACGATAGAGGGGATCGCTTCTATCATGGAATCAAGACACGCTTGATAGGCATCAAAATTTTGTCCGTACGGGTCAGGGATTTGCTCGTCTGCCTCAGGCCCCATGAATCCACGAAAGAGGTGCATACGTTCTGGTAGGTCGTTGTGGTAGTATGCTAATGAGTCTAGGTGTGAATCGGTCATGCCTAAGACTAGGAATGCACGGTCAAGCATCTCTTGTGTGACGGGTTGGCTCTGATGCTTGCCCAAATCGATATGGACTCTTTTCAACGCTGCAACGGAGTTGCTGGAAGCTGGCTCGCCATATCCTGCAGCGACGCCGGCGGATTCGATTGAGAGCTGGTCAAAGGGCGCTCCTTCTACGGCGAGTGCATGCTGTAAGAGCTTTTCTGCCATTGGACTGCGGCAGACGTTGCCTGTACAAATAGTGAGGATGAGATTGCGATCGTGTGCCATTTGCAGGAAAGAATACGAGGAGTCGCGTGCGTGTCGCAACACTTTTGCCGGAGTGCCCTATGCCTCGGGTTGCTGATGCAGGATTTGAAGTGCGTTCAGCGTGTTGACTCGACGTGGTAGACACGGCCCATTTTGTCAGACCTTAACACACTGAGGATTATCGACGCCTAGCGACACCTACGCTTTGTCGAACGATCATCATCATCGTATCGCGAAATATTAGCGATTGAGCTCTTTATTACCAATGTCGCGGCGTAGTGTTTTGCCGTCGAAGTGGACTTGATCGCAGACGCTGTAAGCGAGATCTGCTGCAGCTTGCAGGCTAGTTGCTTGAGCGCTCACGCCGAGAACGCGACCACCGTTGGTAGTGATGGTGCCGTCGACAGCGCGATTGGTGCCCGCGTGCACAATTGCAGTGCGCTCCGGTGTGGCCTCAGGAAAGGTAATGGTGTCGCCTTTTGGGTAACTCCCGGGATAGCCATGGGCAGCAAGTACGATGACGATGGCAGCACCTGGGTGAAAGTTGAGCTTTTCTGGGAGTGCTTCCCCCTTCGCGGAAGCGAGTAGCACGGGAACCAGATCATCAGCTACCATCGGTAGAAGCACTTGCGTCTCAGGGTCACCGAAGCGGACATTATATTCGAGTACGCGGACACCCTTTGGGGTGAGCATTAGGCCAGCGTAGAGTGTGCCACGAAACTCGATACCATCAGCTTTGAAGCCATCGAGAGTGGGCCGTAGCACTTGCGCTTCAATTTCTGCCTGCATTTCCGGGGTGATCTTGCTGGTTGGTGTGTAAGCCCCCATGCCGCCAGTATTAAGACCTGTATCACCTTCGCCCGCACGTTTGTGATCTTGGCTAGGCGGAAGGCATACAAAGTCGTCGCCTGAGACGATGGCATGGATGGACGCTTCTTCACCGTAGAGAGTTTCTTCGATAACGATTTCGTGGCCGCTTTCACCAAACGCGTTGCCTTCGAGCATATCTTTTACTACGGCGATGGCTTCAGCTTGCGTCTCTGCCATGATCACACCTTTACCAGCAGCTAACCCGCTGGCTTTAATGACAATTGGAGCTGGATGTGTCTGCAGATATTCGAGTGCAGGAGCGACCTCAGTAAAGCTGCCGTATTCGGCGGTGGGGATATGGTGACGGGCGAAGAAGTCTTTACAGAAAACTTTGCTCGACTCGAGTTGTGCGCCTTGAGCGTTCGGCCCGTACGCGGGAATGCCGACAGCTTGCAGCGCATCGACAAGGCCGAGACTGAGGGGTACTTCCGGACCCACAATGACGAGACCAATGTGATTGTCTTGCGCGAGCTTGACGATGCTATCGATATCTTCGACACCAATGTTGTAGCAATCGACTTCGGTCGCCATCCCACCGTTGCCTGGAGTGGCGATGACCCGATCGGCGAGCGGGCTTTTTAAGCACATTTGAACTAGGGCGTGTTCTCGTCCTCCGGAACCTACGACAAGAATGGAAAGCTTTGATGTATCGACCATAATTGACAGCACGTTTCCAGAATCTGATTCGGAGGTAAAGGAAAAGAATATGGAGATTAGGAATTAGGATTAAGGCGGGGCTCTATCAGATAGCGCGAAGCAATTAGAAATTGGGAGTCTGATAGGGATTGCCACTTGAGTTTTCTGCGATGATGCAGAGAACAGTGTCATGCAGATTTACTTTATGGGCATTTGCGGGACTGCAATGGGCAATGCCGCATTGCTGGTGCGTGAGCAAGGGCACGAGGTGTGTGGCGCAGATACCGGCGTGTATCCACCCATGTCCGATGTATTGGCAGAGGCAGGAATCGAAGTGTTTGATGGTTATGATGCCGAGCGGTTGGCCGCGCTGAGACCCGACCGTGTGGTGGTTGGTAATGCCATGAGTCGGGGCAATGTGGAGGTCGAATGGTTGCTCAATCAATCTGAGCTGGCATTTATTTCGCTACCGCAATTGTTTCACGATACAGTATTGCTTGGGCGTAAGCCGGTGGTCATTACGGGTACGCATGGTAAGACAACCACGTCGACATTGGCGGCTTACCTGTTGGCAGCGTCTGGAGCTAAGCCAGGCTGGCTGATTGGTGGTGTACCAAACGATTTACCAGGTGGAGCGCAGCTCGGTGAGGGCGAACCATTTGTGATCGAAGGGGATGAATACGATACGGCTTTTTTTGATAAGCGCAGCAAATTTATCCATTATCGGCCGCAAATAGCGGTACTCAATAATTTGGAATTTGATCATGCGGATATTTTTCGGGACCTCGAAGATGTGCAGCGTACGTTTCGGCATTTCTTACGCATTATCCCGAGTTCCGGTTACGCGATTGTGAATGGAGATGATGTGAACATTGCTGCGCTCTTACCTGCGCCATGGACGCAGGTGATACGCGTCGGAACCGAGATAGGTAATGATCTACTAATCGCCAACTTCTGTGATGGCGCATCCGGCGCTACATTTGACTTAGTATGGCAAGGCGAACTGTGGGCGCATGTGTGCTGGCCGATGCATGGTTTGTTCAATGCGCGTAATGCGGCGATGGCAGCGCTCGCTGCCGCGTACGCTTGCGATTATCAGTCGCCACTGGAATTTGATCTTGGAGCCTTGGCGGATTTCACAGGGGTAAAACGCCGACAGGATGTCTTACACAGCTGTGATACTTGGACAGTGGTGGAGGATTTCGCGCATCATCCGACTGCGATTATGGGTGCGCTTGAGGGCTTACGTGCAGCGTATCCTGGCCGCGAATTATGTGTCAGTTTTGAGCCGCGCAGCAATACCGCGCGTACGTCTTTGTTTCAGGATGCATTCATCGCGGCACTCTCTGCCGCGGATCGCGTATACCTTGGAGCAGTGCACCGTGCCGACTCAATGGCTGCGGGTGAACGATTGAATACCACGGCGATGGTTACTGAGCTGACTCAGGCAGGGACTCTGGCAAAAGCGTTTTTGACTAACGCGGCACTGTTTGAGCAGTTGCGGGCAGATTGCTCACGGTCTAAGGGTGGTGTGTGGGTCTTTTTTACCAATGGCGCTTTTGATGGTGTGCCGCAGCGTATGGCTGCTTTGTTGGGCTAGGGCACAAAAAATGCATCCGCCTTTCGGTCGGATGCATCTTAGAAAAGAGTGGCTTCGATTGCTTAGGAAATCTTGGCTTTCAGGTCTTCCTTTGAAGTAAGGCCGACGATAGTGTCAGACACTGCACCATTCTTAAATACCAAAATGGTAGGGATCGCGCGGATCTCAAATTTACCTGCGATTTCGCTGTTGTTGTCTACATTGACTTTGCAGATTTTAACCGCATCGCCGAGTTCGGCTGCGAGTTCTTCGAGGATTGGTGCAATCGCTTTACATGGACCACACCATGGGGCCCAAAAGTCTACGACGACTGGGACAGGTGCACTTATTGCAGCGTCAAAATTACTGTTATCGAGTTCGGTGATGTTTTCAGACATAAGATGTTCTTGTGTGATTTACTGTAGGAAAGGGAGAGCGTCCTGAATAATAAGGACCGTGAAAGCGATGGCCAATGCTGCTGCGCTGGCATCGATAACGAGCGCTGGCATACTAACCACAGAGGAGTCTTCTGTAGCCAACGAAGGAGCCGGCTGGACTTTAGGGCGCACTGCCGCGGCTTTTGCTGGGCTCGCGGTTGCAGTCGTTTGGGAGACTGCAGGCTTGGGAGCTTGCGGAGCTGCAGGAGCTACAGGAGCTACAGGAGCTACAGGGGAAGGTGTTGGCTGGACAGTACGGAGTACTGGTTTACTCGGTGCGGCAGGTATCTCAGGGCTTGAGTCGACGGGCGCTTTTGGAGCGCTTGCATCTGCTTTTGGATCGAGATCGCGTGTCGCTTCGCTACGTGTGAGTGCTGCTTCAGCGCGTTCTTTGGCTAACTTGGCTCGTGCCTCAGCCGCCTCCGCTGCTAATAATTTTGCAGCTTGCGCTGCTTCTTCGGATGGCACTTCGTCGCCCTCCAGAGAGGGGTTGTGGGATTCTTCAGTCATAAAGTATCGATTAAAATTAGGTGTGTTGGGGGTGAACTGTCAAGCGGCTCATTGGTTTGGAGTGTTTTTGTGAATAATCTCGGCCAGTTCTTGTTGTTCGACTGTCTCTAAAGATTTGCCAAGACGATCGAGTGTTTCGAACGTTTTGATCACAGTTTCAGCCATAAGCTCATGGGTTTGGCTGGATCCGCCTACGATGGCAAAGCGCTCTGCTTGAGTAATTCGCTTGTGGCCATCGGTATTGTCTAAGCCGACTCCGAGCAAGTGTCCGGATGTTTGATTTGGGCGGTGCATGAGTGTAGCTTAGGCAAAAGTATGCTCAAAAGTAAAGCCTGTGTCGGTGCCGCGTTCACAGCGAATGTCTGAGAATGCGCGGTCTTGCTTGATTAGGATTTCTCCCAGGCGAGTGAGTTCTAAGACGGCAAGAAATGTGGCGATGATCGAAGTAACCGTAGTGGACGATTCAAATAGCTCGGAAAAGAGAAAAGTGGGGGTCTCTTTGAAGCGTAATAGAATGAATTCCATACGGTCTGCCACTGTGACTTGTTCAGCGTTAATTTCGCCAGTTGTAATTCGTTCGGCGAGTCTTCTGAGCACCTTGTTGAAGGTGTTCCATAGGTCGACGCGTTCGACTGGTTTGAGTGGGCGCTCGGCGGCTTCGAGTGCTTCTCTCGGGCCGATTCTTGCGATGAGATCGTTACTATTAAGGATTAGCTCCTCAATTTCACTGGAAGCTTCTTTGAATTTTTTATATTCAAGAAGTTGTTGTACGAGTTCCCAGCGAGGGTCGATCTCTTCATCTTCAATATCGTGGTCGGCGCCTTGATCCTTTTTCGGTAGGAGCAAGCGACTTTTGATATACATGAGGGTAGCAGCCATGACGAAAAACTCGCCCGCAACCTCGAGGTCGAGATTTTCCATTGAGTTGAGCGTGTCGATATATTGAGCCGTGACGCGCTCGATCGGAATATCGTAAATGTCGACTTCGTTGCGTCGAATTAAGTAGAGAAGCAAGTCCAGTGGACCCTCAAATGCGGGGAGCCGTATGGCAAAGTCATTGGAGGGGGCTAGAGCTTCTTCCATCGGAGTTCTAATTCTGAGCGAATCTGAGCCGCACGTTGAATTCAACGTCGCTCTCGCGTTGCGCATCATTGCGGAAGGTCAGTGCATAAATGAGCTCCCAAGCATTGTTAAGACGTGTGTTGATACCAATTTCTGCTTCGGTGAATTGGTTGGTCTCCGCATCGTAGCGCGCCTCTGCTAGCAGTGAGTTTCGTTCGTTGACGCGCAGGATGAAGTCGATGCGATATTGATTAATTTGGCCATCTAGAAAGTTTGTTGAGAGTCCGATCTCCCAGATTTCTCCGCTATGAATGGAGGTCCGTGAGCGGAGCTCTTCAAGTGCTAGGCTTTCGGTTTGAAAGCGGCCTGCGATGTCGAATTTGAGCCAGGGTGCAGGTGTTACCACGAACTCGATCCACGATGCGTGAAAGGTCTCCTGATCGTCGCCATCGTAGCGGGTATTTTTTTCAAATAGAATGTCTTGGTAGAAGTTAAGCGCTGCCAGCGTGCGCGAACCGTAGCCTGTGGCACGCGTTTGGAAGAGATTTTCTACGCCTAGCCGAGCAAGGTGTGTTTCTTCTATTGAATCGACATTGCGCACATCGCTTAAGTCCAGTAAGGGGCGGTTTAGGTTGAATGCGGTGCGGTCAATCGCGGCGATTTGATTCTCAGAATCTGGGTCGGAGTAGTAGCGGTAGCGCAACACTGGGCGTACCAGATGGCGTAGACCATCGATGCCCCATATTTTATTATGCGTTGCATAGGTTGCGTAGGCTCTGGCTTCGAGGTCGAAACCCACTTCATAGATCTCCCGTGTATGTTGATCGTCCCGCAGCGTTGCTGGGGCTGGGATGTTGGAGTACGGGTCGTTATATATACCCAGTGCGATTGGATCAATCTCTTGGTTCTCGTAGTGCGTGACGCGCGCACCAATAAGAGGTGTCAGAGTGAGCCAATCGGATAATAGAAGAGGGCGCTCGAGGCGGTAGGTGAAGTCGAAGCGATCCATCTGTGAACGGTCATTGACCTCAGGGATGATGCGGCCAAAATCTTCTTCTAGGCGAGCGTAACTGGCTGAGAAGCGCTGATAAGCACCCGTGTTAAATACTGGCACCGGCAGCATGTCGAAGCGTAGCTCTGGTAGGCGCTCCTGCACCAGCTGAAAGTTGTTTGGGCGGAAGCGGCCAAAAGCTGAGAGGTAATAGTTATCCCCGGCATACACGGCTTCGAGAAAGGAGTCAGGCTGTTGGTTGTCGCTGAAATAGTCTTCGCGGAAGTCACGTGTGATTTCTGAGTCAGACCAGTAGCTGGCGGATGCTGTAATGTTAATGCGTTCGCCGATATGGTGCTGGTGGCGCCATTCTACAAAGCCACGATCCGAGTCAATTGGTTTGCCGTAGATTCCTGGATCTGGGTCTCCTTGGTCATTAATGTAAGCGGTGTTGACGGAGCCGACAATGGATTGAGTGTCAGTGCTGTATAAATACTGTGCGGTCGGTCCTGCAAGCACGCCACGCTTAGAGTAGAGGTCAAGATTTACGCCAGCCCGCAGCCATGAATTGATTGGGAAAAGCGAGGTGGTTTGAAGGTAGACGCCCAGTTCGCTGTCGGAGCCTGCATTGGCTTCCAATAAGTGAGGCGTATGACCGAGGTGATGTTTGTAGCTTGGAAGTTTGACGAGCGGGATATTGCCAATCCGAAGTGTCGTCGCAGCCATATCAATGACACCGCCATCTTCACTAAGGTATTCAACCTGATCTGAGATTAGGTTTGGGGTGAATGGCCCCGGATCTCCATAGTAAATAGTAGCGCCATGTAGGGTGGTCTGCTCTATGGTCCCGCCAGCGGTGACGCCAGAAATGTAGATGGGCCATTTGCCCGTGCGCAGGAGATCGACCGCAAAAATATTTTCTTGCGTGTCATAGCTAAGGCGCTCGGCGATCATGCGATTGCCATCGCGGGATATGGCGACGTTGCCGATGGCATCAGCTAGAGAATACTCTTGGTAGTAGGTAATACGGTCAGCACTTAGACGCGTGTTTTGGAAGTCCAGCCGAGCGTCGCCTCGGGCGACCAAGCGCTGGGCGACTTCATCAAACTCTAAGGGTTCGATTGAGCTGAGCTCAGGCAAGGCCGCAAAGAGGGGCAGCGAGAGCTTTGTGAAGAAAATAAGGGAAAATATCCGAGCGTATCGTGGCACGGGTGCGGACTATGTGCAGGGTGTTTTCGGTGGACAAGTCTTTTATCACATCCGCAGCGATCAAGTCAGTTTTCTTCTTTATTCAATCAATTTAGTCATAGAAGTATAGGGTCTTGCCAAATAGGAGGAAACGGGTCTTTTGTTATTCGCGTGATTGTTTCCAAAACGCTTCTCGACTCGATTACTCAGGTGACATCGAGCCAACCGCATTCAGTATTGGGGATGCACCCGCTCAAAATAGGTGCGAAGACGAGCATCGTCGTCCGTGCATTTGTGGATGATGCCGTGAGTTGTGAGGTGGTGGACATTTCGAAGCCAGATGGCCCGCGCTATGCGTTGAAACGTTTAACAGAGGATGGATTTTTTGAAGGCGTTATGCCGCGGCGCAAGGAACTATTCTCGTATCGCTTAAGAATCGAACGCTACAATGGAGAGATCCGTCAATTTTTTGATCCGTATAGTTTTCTGCCTAGTTTGTCGGATGAGGACCTCTATCTCTTTAATGCTGGAAATGAACATCAAGCGCACAACAAAATGGGTGCGCAGTTACGTGAAATTGATGGCGTGCAGGGTGTATCTTTTTCTGTGTGGGCGCCGAGTGCCGCTCGTGTCTCGGTCGTTGGTGACTTTAACCATTGGAATGGTCGTTATCATCCGATGCGCAGTTTGGGATCTTCTGGGATTTGGGAGTTATTTGTGCCGGGTATCGAGGCGGGTGCGAAATACAAATTCGAGATCGGCACGGAGAATGACTATCCGCTATTAAAAACCGACCCATATGGCAAATATTTTGAATCGCCGCCGGGCAATGCCTCGATTGTTAGTCAGCTGGACACTTATAAATGGAATGACGCGGATTGGATAAAACAGCGCGAATCGACTGATTGGGCGAGTGCGCCTGTTTCAATCTATGAGATGCATGTAGGTTCATGGAAACGTGTCGTGGAAGATGCGAATCGGTCGTTGTCGTATCGTGAGTTGGCGGATGAGTTGGTTGCTTACTTGCGAGATATGCAGTACACGCATGTAGAGTTTATGCCTCTATCAGAACACCCCTTCGATGGGTCATGGGGATATCAGGTAACGGGATTTTTTGCGCCGACCTATCGTTTTGGCGCACCGGAGGACTTTATGTATCTGGTAGATACCTTGCACCAGAATGGATTCGGTGTGATTATGGATTGGGTGCCAGCGCACTTTCCAACCGACAGTTTTGCGCTTGGACAGTTTGATGGGACCGCGCTGTATGAGCATGCAGATCCTCGTCAGGGCTTCCACCAAGATTGGGGTACGTATATTTTTAACTATGGCCGCAATGAGGTCTGTACTTTCTTGATTGCCAGCGCTTTGGCTTGGTGCGAGCGCTACCATATCGATGGTCTGCGTGTGGATGCCGTTGCTTCGATGCTGTATCTCGATTACTCTCGCGAAGAGGGCCAATGGATACCGAATAAACATGGTGGCCGGGAAAATTTGGAAGCGATTGACTTCTTACGACGTACCAACGATTTGGTGCACAAGTATTATCCAGGCACGTTGATGATTGCTGAGGAGTCGACTGCATTTCCCGGAGTGACCAAGCCGACCTCGGAGGGTGGGCTCGGGTTCGATATGAAGTGGAATATGGGTTGGATGCACGATACGCTTGAGTATTTCCAGAAGGATCCGATTTTCCGCAAATATGAGCACCATCAGCTTTCTTTTGGTATGCTCTACCAGTATTCTGAAAACTTCACTCAGGTTTTTTCGCATGACGAAATTGTGCATGGAAAAAATTCAATGATTATGAAGATGGCTGGCGAGCCGATGTCGAATAAGGCGCGTCAACTACGTTTGTTATATGCATTCATGTGGATGTGGCCTGGCAAGAAGACGCTCTTTATGGGCTGTGATTTTGGTCAGTCCGCCGAGTGGGCGCACGACGGAAGCCTAGATTGGCACTTGTTGCAGTACATCGACCATGAAGGTGTTCAGCGAGTCGTGCGTGATTTGAATCGAATATATCGTGAGATTTCTGGCTTCGCGGCGAAGGATAACCACCCTGAAGGGTTTGAATGGATCAATGCATCGGATGCGGATAACAGCATCCTAACTTTCTTGCGTAATGGCTCCGAACAGACGGATACCTTGGCCGCTGTGGCAAACTACACGCCAGTGCTGCGAGAAG
Source organism: Verrucomicrobiota bacterium (assembly GCA_030829145.1). Classification (GTDB taxonomy): domain Bacteria; phylum Verrucomicrobiota; class Verrucomicrobiia; order Opitutales; family Coraliomargaritaceae; genus Lentimonas. The sequence goes on from JAURBE010000018.1 coordinate 12,559, forward strand.
AGTACCGTGTAGGAGTGCCGTATCCTGGCTTCTGGCAAGAAATTCTCAATACGGATGCGAAAGAGTATGGCGGCCTTGGGTTTGGCAATAGCGGGGGTGTAACAGCTGATCAGATTGAATGGGACGGTCGTCCGTATTCGATTAAGCTGCAGTTGCCGCCGGTATCGATGAGTATCTTTCGTTACCAAGGTGAGATGTAGCGCCTGTTTAGTAGCAACATTTATTGGTTTGCAAATTGTGCGGTGTCGACGCGCTCCGTGGTGGACAAGTTGACGATGATGCGTATTGAATGAGGCTTATGAAATTGCAGCGTGCCGCTATGACGATCTTGATCGTCTTTTTTATCTTTTATTTACTCTATTTAGGGCAGGCACTTTTGTTGCCGTTGGTGATCGCCGGAGCAGTGGCCTATTTGATCAATGTTTCCGCGCATACAATCGGCATGTTGCGCATCGGAGGTCGCTCATTGCCTAGGCCAATCGCAATGGCAGTCGCGCTCGCAGTGATCTTGGGTTCTTTAACGTTGGTGGTCCAATTGATCACGGTAAATATCGCGAGCGTGATCAAGGTGGCCCCATTGTATCAGCAAAACTTAGAGGCTTTGATTTACAAAGGCTATGCATTGGTGGGCGTTCAAGAGGCACCAAATATACGCGAGGTTCTGAATCAGCTGGATTTTCGAAGTTATTTGCAGGATCTTGGCGGGACGGTACGCTCGTTATTAAGTCGCACTGGTATTATTATCGTATATCTGATTTTTTTGTTACTCGAGCAACGCACATTTGCGGCAAAGATTCGGGCATTGGTGCGTGATCCTGAACGCCGTGAGGATGTCTTCAATCTGATCGATAAAATCCGCTCCGATATTCGCTCCTACATTGGTATCAAAGTGCTGACCAGCGCTGCGACTGCTCTACTGAGTTATGTAGTATTGAGCTTGGTTGGTGTTGATTTCGCTAGTTTTTGGGCAGTGCTGATCTTTTTCCTGAACTTTATTCCGACCATTGGCTCAATTATCGCGACTGCGTTTCCGTCTGTATTGGCGTTGGTGCAATTTGATACGCTGGCGCCTTTTGTGGTGATTGCATCGGTTCTAACTTTGCTACAATTCTGCATTGGGAGCCTACTGGAGCCACGACTGATGGGCAATCGCCTGAACCTCAGTCCGATTGTTATTTTGCTCTCCCTTGGCCTCTGGGGGACCCTTTGGGGTATCCCTGGCATGTTTTTGTGCGTGCCGATCACTGTGGTGATGGTAATTATCTTTTCTTATTTCCCTGAGACGCGACCCGCTGCTATTTTGCTTTCTGGTAATGGAGAATTGAGCGTTGGTCCGCGCCGAGGTGATAGCAGTCGGCACGAACAGACTCCAGTTGAGAAGTGAATAAATGTTGCGGCATTGGCCGAGGTCGAGTGATTGCTGTGGCAACTGAGTCGAAAAAGGAAGTTGTATCGAATTTGTTGCGATTGGTATGAGTCTGCGAAGGGCAATTTTTAAAAGATCGATGAATTGAAGTCTTTTTTGGGCTTGTGCGGTAGTTAAATGAAGTAGGATCCTCACTTCTAGAGTGATTGTGCTAAGTGTGTTATAAATTTGTAAACATCTTTTATGTAACCACTTAGATTGAATGTTGTAAATACTGTGCGTAATGGTCGTGTTGCAAATGCTGCTTTCTTGCGTCTTTTTAGTAATAATGTTCGCACGATTGGCAGAGAACTGTCAGCTTGCTGCATTCATTTTATTATCTGCGCTGCTGTGGATACTCTTAGAGTCTCAAATATACTACACATATGTTTCTTCCAAAAATCATTCAAGGTGGCATGGGTGCCGGCGTTTCCGATTGGAGGCTTGCCAATTCCGTGTCCTCAGTTGGGCAGCTCGGAGTGGTCTCCGGGACAGCTTTAGACTCTGTATTGATTCGCCGTTTACAGCATGGAGACGTGGGCGGTCACATGCGTCGTGGTTTGGCTGCGTTTCCAGTGCCAGCTGTGGCAGAGCGTATTCTGGCGCGGTACTTTAAGTCCGAAGAGGAGCAAGATGATAAGCCCTCGCGTTTGACTGCTGGCTTCCGTATTGACCCGAGTGCAAATGTGGTCGACCTGACCATTGCGGCGAATTTCGTCGAAGTTTTCCTAGCCAAGGAAGGACACGAAGGTCATGTGGGCGTGAACTTCCTCGAAAAGATTCAGATGCCGAATTTGACATCCATGTTTGGAGCAATGCTTGCGGGTGTGGATAACGTACTGATGGGCGCGGGTATCCCACGCACGATCCCAGGAATTTTAGATTCCCTCGCAGAATGGAAGCCTGTTGAAATGCGAATCAATGTCGAAGATGCGGATAAAGAAGATGCATTCTACAGCCGTTTTGATCCGCTCGAGTGGATTCGTTCGCACTTGCCAGATATCGAGCTGCCAAAGCTGAAGCGCCCGGACTTCTTTCCGATTATTTCGTCGAATGTCTTGGCGTTAACCTTGGCTAAAAAATCGACCGGCAAGGTCAATGGCTTCATCGTAGAGCGCCATGTTGCTGGTGGCCATAATGCCCCACCTCGTGGTGGCATGAACCTCGATGAAAACAATGAGCCGATTTATGGCGCTAAGGATGAAGCCAATTTGGCCCAACTCAGTAAATTAGGTATCCCGTTCTGGCTCGCTGGCGGTGGATCGTCGGTGACGGGCCTCAAAGATGCGTTGGCTTCCGGTGCTGCAGGCATACAGGTGGGTACTGCATTTGCCTATAGTAATGAGTCTGGCTTCGACCCCGCTATTAAAAAACGCGTGCTGGGCAAGGTGAAGACTGGTGAGGCCAAAATCTTTACTGATTCACGCGGCTCGCCAACTGGTTTCCCATTCAAGGTCGTTAATCTCGAAGGCACCATTTATGAAGAAGAGGTTTATGAGTCTCGCAAGCGTATCTGCGATCTTTGCTACCTGCGTCATCCGTACAAGAAGGCGGATGCGACGATCGGCTATCGTTGCCCATCCGAGCCTGTGAAGGACTACATCAAGAAGGGTGGCAAAGAAGAAGATACTGTCGGCCGTAAATGTCTCTGTAATGGCCTGATGGCTGCCATCGGCATGCCGCAGAAATACAAAGGCGGTGGCTCTGAGCCAGCAATTGTGACCAGTGGTGACGATGTGACAAAGCTCGGTCGTTTTGTAAACTGGGATACGGTGAGTTATTCATCCAGAGATGTCATTGACGATTTGTTAAGCCAGATCGCACCTGCTTAGTCAGCTTCAGTAATTGTTGAAACTTTTAAGGGGAGGCAGTAATGCCTCCTCTTTTTTGTCCATTGCTCAGCCTTTATACCGCTGTTTACGAGTGCTTGGTCGTCCCCGCTTTGGTAGAATCTCTAGTTCGCGGCAGGCGATCGCAGTTTATTTTAATACGTATCCGTGGATTTGGATTCAAACTGTTCGCCTTGGAACTCAGCCAGCAGGGCGCTGGCAGCAGATACCCCGAGTCGCTCTGCGCCCGCTTCGAGCAGTGCTAGGGCATCGCTCAGTGTACGTATGCCGCCACTAGCTTTGATCTTAATTGCGCTTTTGCGGTGGTCCGCGAAGCGTTTTACATCTTCTATTGTCGCGCCGGCTGAGCCGAAGCCAGTGGAAGTCTTAATGAAGTCGGCACCAGCTGTTTCGCAGATTCCGAGTGCGGTTAATTTCTGTGTATTAGTTAAAAAGCAAGTCTCGACAATGATTTTGGTCAATAGGTCAGACTTGCGGGCTACTTCACAAAGGCGTACGATTTCTTCGGTCACGATCGTCTTGTCGCTTGCGCGCAGTGCAGCGTAATTCATGACGATATCGACTTCGTTGGCACCATGCTCTTGAGCGCGAATAATTTCTTCGCGTTTGGCCTCTAGGCTCGAGCGGCCATGAGGGAAACCAATCACGGTGCACACTCGTGCCTGAGAACTATACAAAATATCAGAGCAGATCGACACACTCGTTGGGTAGACGCAAACAGATGCGAATCTAGAGTGAGCAGCTTCATCGCATAGCGCGCAGATTTCGCCATCACTAGCGTCCAGCTTCAGATTCGTGGCATCGAGTGTTGCGGCAAATTCTTGAGGAGTCATGGTTTCAATGGGTGTACAGTTATGCCGCGGATTATTCCAATGCATTTGTAAATTCCAAGTTATATCTGCATTCACTGTGCACTAAATGGTTGGATGTTTGTGCGGATTTTTTTTATTCGCCTGAGTCAATCGCAGGCGCGAATGTATTCATTGACTGAAGTAGCGAATCCTCAATTTTTTAAAGTATAATGCTCCCTGAATTACCTGTTGAACTGACTGATTTTAAACCAGAAATAGGACTGATCTTAGGTTCAGGGCTTGGTTTTTTTGCAGATGATCGGATCGATGTTATTGGGCGTTTGCCTTATGATGCAATCGAGGGGTTCCCCATTTCCACTGTAGAGGGGCATGCTGGTCAATTTGTTTACGGCGATCTAAATGGCCAGCGAGTACTTTGTATGCAGGGGCGATTCCATTTTTATGAAGGCTATCGGATGGATCAGTTGACCTTGCCGGTTCGGATGATGCACCAATTGGGCGTGCAGGACCTCTGTGTGACGAATGCCGCAGGTGGTATTAATCCGTGCTATGTCCCCGGAGATTTTATGTTGATTCATGATCATATGAATTTTCTCGGCACTAATCCGTTGATTGGTCCTTCAGTTGATGGAGAGTTGCGTTTTCCTGACATGTCCGAGGTCTATGATAAAAGCCTGCGTCATCAGATTCGCGATTGGGCACGGACTCAGGATATATCGCTGCAGGAGGGTATATACTTAGCCACCACTGGACCGAGTTTTGAAACCCCAGCCGAAATTCGTGCGTTCGCTACATTGGGCGCCGATGCGGTGGGTATGTCGACGGTGCCTGAAGCGATTGTAGCACGTCAGTTAGGGATGCGAGTGGTCGGAATCTCCTGCATCACTAATGCTGCCGCAGGTATTTCATCCGGCCCTTTAACCCATGCGGAGGTCGCCCAGACGGCCGACCGTGTGCGTTTACAATTTGCCGATTTACTGGCTGGAGTCATCGCATTGATTTAGATGACCGAATAGCCAATCTGTTAGGATAAGAACGGCATTCAACTGAACCTCATAACATCGGAGAGTTTAAAGCTGCAAAAAGTTGTACTAGTATTCGGTAAAGCCCGAATACACTCACCATTTTAAGCGAAGAAATAGTTGTTATGAGTCGCTACCAAAGCGTCGCTGCCACTCATTCCAGCTGACTTCGCTGAAGGTGGGTTTGCCGAAGGGCGAGGTGTGCGGAGTGTCACAGGCGAGCAAGTCTTTGGCCAGTTGCTCAACAGCTTGCTCAGTCATGGTGTCGCTACTGCGGTAGCTGTTTTGGCTAGCTAGTTGAGCGATTGCTTCCCAACTGAGAGCAGTTTGTTTACGCATGCCACTGCGCTGGCGCACTAAGTCGACAAGGTCGCGGATAAATGGCTCCGCTTGCTCCGGGGTAAGCCATGCTGGTACGGCTTCAATACGATAAAAGTTACGACCAAATTCTACCACTTCAAAGCCTTGTGCATTTAATTGCTGTAGCTGTGACTTTAGCGATTCGGCCGCCAGCGGTTCCAGCTCTATAGGTTGCGGTATCAGTAGCGGTTGGCTGAGGGGCGCTTGTTTATTAAATTCTTGGCTGATGCGTTCATAACGCACCCGTTGATCTGCATGGCGCAGGTGCAGCATCACCAGCCCGCGCGCTGTATCAAATAAGGCATAGCGTTTCTTTAGTAGGGTAATGAGGCGCCAGTTGGTAGTTTGAGACTGCTTAGCAGGTGACTTTTGGTCTGCGGCTTTGGCTTGAACGGTAGTTTCCTTTGGGCTGGCAGTTTTGGTGCTAGGTGTTTGTGCAGGCGCGCCGCCTGTTACAGCGTTGTCAATTGTGGAGTTGGCTTGAGCAGCAGCCGGCCGTGTTGCGATTGCGGGCGTCTCTATCGCTGTTGCCTGAGGCACGGGGATCGATTTGGGTGACCTCTTCGGGCTCACTGCCAGGGGCGGCTCTGACTTTACTGGAGAATTTGGTGCGACTGTTTGTGCCATGTCCTTTGAGCGACTGTCGGCCAGTGTTTCGGTGACAGCATTGAGCACAAAACGGCGAATCGCACCATCATCTCGGAAGCGTACTTCACGCTTTGCAGGATGTACATTGACGTCGACCTCGCAGGGTTGGATCTCCAGAAATAAAAATGCTGGTGGGAAGCGGCCTTTTTGAATGCGGCCATGGTAGGCATCGAGTACTGCCAGACTCAGCGTGCGACTATCCACAGGCCGGCGATTAACAAGTGTCACTAGTTCGCGTCTGGTCGAACGCCCGATTCCCGGCTTGGCGGTGAGCCCGGTGAGGCGAAAGCCAGTCTTGGAGTCGTTGACATCGACAGGGATCAAATCATCGGCGAGACGGCGGCCCCAGATCTCGGCGATTCGGTCGCGTAAATTGTCGCAAGCTGGAGACTGAAAGACGGTGCGGCCATTTTCGAGGACCCGAAAGGCGACGTTTGGGTGTGCCACCGCGAACAGTCGGCAGTTGTAGGTAATGTGTGCCGTCTCGGTGGGATCGGTTTTAAGGAATTTACGCCGCGCGGGCACAGCGTTAAATAAGTGTGCAACTTCGATTACGGTGCCGACAGGCATGCCGCAGTCTTTCTTTTCCAGCATCTTGCCGCCATTGATGAGGATCTCGGTGCCATGCTCCCAGTCTTTGGCCCGTGTGCGCAGGGTAAATTTGGAGACTGATGCAATCGATGGCAGCGCTTCGCCGCGAAAGCCGAAACTGCAAACTTCGTTGAGGTCACTGGCTTCACGGATTTTACTGGTGGCGTGGCGCTCTAGGCTGAGCTGTGCTTCGTCTGGCGACATGCCCTTGCCATTATCTTCGATACGGATGTAGGATTTGCCGCCGTTGCGGAATTCGATCTCAATACGCGTGGCGCCGGCATCGATACTGTTTTCGACCAATTCCTTGACCACTGCGACTGGGCGCTCAATGACCTCGCCAGCGGCGATTTGGTTGGCGACTCGGTCGGATAATATGCGGATCGATGACATTGACAGTGTAAAAGCGCTATAATGTGAAACAGGAGTGCTCTCCTGCAAAACAAATTGTCTGCATAAACGAGTTTACTTAGACGAAGTCTCCCATACGTTCGGACAAATTGCGGGTTGGGAACTGCCCATTTTCTTTAAACGACCTCACTCTAGCCAGATGCCAAATCGACTCTCCAAGGAGAATAGCCTTTATCTCAAACAGCATGCCGACAACCCAGTGGATTGGTATCCATGGGGCGAAGAGGCCTTCGCCGCTGCCGAAGCCTCGGGTAAGCCACTGCTGGTTTCGATCGGCTATTCTGCCTGCCACTGGTGTCATGTGATGGCGCATGAGAGTTTTGAGAGTGACTATATTGCCAAGCTGATGAATCAGCACTTCATCTGTGTGAAAGTGGACCGCGAAGAGCGTCCGGATGTGGATCAGGTCTACATGGAAGCGGTACAAATGATCCAACAGTCTGGCGGTTGGCCTCTCAATGTCTTTTGTTTGCCCGACGGGCGACCATTTTTTGGTGGCACCTATTGCCCACCAGAAGAGCGTGGGCAAGGTATGATTCCTTGGCCGCAAGTGTTGATGCGTATTGCCGACCACTTCAAGCGTTCACGTGCAGAGTTGGAAGAGAATGCCGATGCGATTCAAAAAAACATTATGGCTGCCATCCAGGCAGCAAGCACAGGCGGTGCGCAGGGTGCGTGGGACAATACCTTGCTTGTTGATGCGGCAGATGGTATCTGTGGCACACACGACGACCAATATGGTGGTTTTGGTGGCGCTCCTAAGTTCCCGCCGTCGATGACGTTGAATTTTTTACGTTCGATTCGCCACAGTGCCGCACTTCAGGCAAAGCCGGAGCTTGGCGAACGGATTGATACGGTTTGTCATACGACCTTACGTGCCATGGCGCACGGCGGGCTGTTTGATCAATTCGGCGGCGGCTTTGCCCGCTACAGTGTCGACCCGCATTGGTTGATTCCGCATTTTGAGAAGATGCTCTATGATAACGCCTTGCTGATCGATGCTTACACGCGTGCGTGGCTCGATAACCAAGACCCGCTCTATGCAGCAGTGGTGGAAGAGACGATTGGCTGGTTAGAGCGTGAGATGCTTGCTGAAAATGGCGGCTTCTACGCGGCTCTGGATGCAGATAGTGAAGGCGAAGAAGGGCGCTACTATGTATGGACGCCGGAGGAAATTGACACGGTACTGGGGCCGACTGAAGAGGCTCGCGAAATCCGTTTGGCTTATAATATCACCGCCGAGGGTAACTTTGAACACGGCAGCTCGAACCCCGCACTCGTTGACGGCGATTTTGAACTGCGTGAGCGTTTGGTAGTTGCTCGAGGAAAATTGCTGGCTTATCGCGAAGCCAATCGGGTACGCCCGGGGAAAGATACCAAGATTAGCACTGCGTGGAATTGTATGTTGATCCGTTCAATGGCAGATGCTGGATTCTATTTTAATCGCCCCGAGTGGTTACAACGTGCACGTAAGGCGGCTGATTTTATCTGGGAACAGTTGACCCTAGAGCATGACGGAGCCGTACGATTGAAAGCGGTATACTATGAAGGTGCGGGTTCGCAGGTGGATGGTTTTTTGCATGATTACGCGCTCGCTGCTGATGCCTCATTAAGTGTCGCAGCAAAGATAGATGTGCTCGAAGCCGGTGCGTCTGCGACCTATCAGGCACGTGCTCAAGCCTATGTAGACAGTGCTTTGCAGTGGTTTGAGGATCCACATGCCGCGGGTTGCTTCTTTACGGCTACTGATGTCGAGACACCGGTTGCGCGTCGTAAGGAATGGTTTGATAACGCCACACCGTCTGGCAATGCGGTGCTGCTACATGCCCTATCTGGTCTATATACATTGACTGGGGATGGACGCTATGAAGCGGCGTTTCGTTCGATACTCCCAGCCTACACGGATTATGCCCAAAAAGTTGCTGCAGGTGTAGCGCATGCGCTTGAGGCAGCGACTACGCATGCCGTTGGTATTGTTGTCATTAAAGTGAAGGACGGAGTTCCCTTAGCGCCACTTCAAGCGGCTCTGGTTGACGCGCCATGGCGTCGGGTGTTTATTCAGTCTGCCAGTCAGATGCAGTCTGCTGAGTACCAAGTGTGTATTGGCCCTCAATGTCTACCACCGACTGATAGTTTGTCGGAAGTAGTCGAAGTGTTGTGAGTCTCGGCCTTTTCATTCATTCCGATGAATGTAGCTCGATCATCGGCAGTTCCCAGATGGGATCGGTTTGGTCGGGCAGGGTAAAAGCCGTTGGCCATTGACGGGTCAGGCTGCCGAGGGTTTTGGTGCTTTCAGGGCTCCATCCATGTTCGGCTATTTCCCGTACGAGGAAGCTGGCGCCGCCTTCGGGCCTACGTGTGACAAAATAATATTTTTGAGTTTTTCCGTCGGGACTGATAGGTAAGAGTACTGCTGGATTACGGCGGAAGGAGAGCTCGAGGATTGTGCGACCATCGTCGCGCGCCGTGTCGACTGCGAAGCGTTTGTCGTCGCGCGTGTCACGCCGATTACACCAAATGAGCTCAAAGTCTAGGCCTGTTTGTTGGAGATGGTTGGCGAGTTTTAAAAAGTCGCCTTTGAAGTGCGGCAGACTATGTTTGATTTCTGCGATGAAGGCTTCAGATGCAATGGGAGCGGGACGTGGTGGGTTAAATAGCACGATGCCATAGCCGTGCAAGGCGACCTCCATATACTCTTTTTTGAACTCATTACCCCATGGATTGTAGAAGTGCATTTCTTGGCGGCGATCATCGTAGCCCACAATGACACAGCCGTGCCCCATGCTACCAAACACACCTGGTTTGAATGATATATAGATCGGGCCAGAGTCAACGAGGGCGTGCTGAATTGCAGGCAGGGTATCAACAATGAAATCATCTTCAGACTTCCAATGCAGTGTGCGGCCTTCGAAGCCAAGCTTTCTCATGGCGAGAGCCATATCGCTCGGATAGGTGCCTTCGTTGGAGATGGACGACTCTGATGAGAGTTGCGCGATTTGGTCTTGGTCGGTTTTGATCCCGTGGAAGCCGGCAATCATTGCGGCGGATGCGGGTACACAGAAATTCCCTTTCTGTGTAACCATTGGCATGCGCTTGAGTTTGATAGCGCGCGGCAGTGTGGTGGATGTAGCGGTCTGTTCAGCTGGTGTTTCTGGGCTGACCTCGACGTTTTTCAGAGCAGTTTGGATGAATGCTTGGTCATCGATTGAGAGACGGCTCCATGGGATCGTGATGATGCGTCCGTCATCGCGGCGCATGCGCGAGCTGTTGGCGCTGGTATCGCTATCTAGTAGTTGCGCGCGCAGTTGTTGGCCTTCTTGACTAGTCCAAGTGCGTAATGCATCGGGCGCTTTAGCGGTAAGTTGTGCGCCACACACAACGAGTATGAGCAGACGAAGGAACAGGCGCATGGATCAGCAGAGTTTAATGGGCGATTGCTGCGACGTTGGTTTGTAGACTGATCGCGCGGGCCAATGTATATTCAAAGACATTCGGGTTGCCGTAATTGCTGACCCAGTTGAGGTGTTGGCTGGCTTCGTCATTTTGACCAAGGAGGCGGAGGTAAAGGCCAATATAGGTATGAGCCTCAGTTTCTTCAGCCGAGTTAGTGACAAAGCTGATAAGATCCGACTCGTCAATTTTTTCGCTTAAATAGTCGATCACTGGGGCAGGCCATTGATTGACTGGCTTGTTTTTGTTGGCATAGCGCAAGGTGGTCAGTGCATTTTTTGCATTGCCAGTTTCGTGATACGAAAAATAAGCAATTAGCAGCGGGTATGCAGAGGTTTCACCTTTGCGTGAGTACATGAGCGAGGCGATTTTTGCAGACTCGGCAGCGGCGGAGAATTCACCACGGCACATTTGAGTCCAGGCGATTGATTCGTAAAAAAATCCATTCACCGGTTGATCCACAGTGGCCATTTGAAAGGAGGAGAGTGCGGTATCAAAGTCTCCTAGATTAAACGCGGCAAGGCCGTGACCATTCCATGCGAAGGCATGGTTGGGGTAGCGTTTAATAATTAGATCATAAGAGGCAAGTGCATCATGGTGGCGCTCCATATCAGCATAAATCAAAGCTTGGCCGAGGCGGGCAGAGAGATCGTTACTGTCGACTTCAAGCGCTTTGCCAAAGGCGATGAGTGCGTTGTCCGGTTGTCCGGCCTCAAGTTGAGCGTAGCCCTCAGACACTAACGGATTGTCACTGAGTGTGAAGTCGCTAGCAGTTTCTGCATTGAGCAGGCTGAATGCTGCAACGATGCTGATGATACAGAGTGAACGGGCGAATCGACTCATTGCTGAAGCTGAGAATCTATTGTCGGATGAACGCATAAAAACACAATTTAGCATACAGTGACATGGGGACAATGCCAATTTTTAGGGAGCTTTTCAGAGTGATTGACGGCGATGATATGTCTAAAAAACCGCCCATTTATAATCTTAATGTATGCATACTTGATGATTCCGATTCCGACTACCCACCGCACTGCGCTTCTGAGTTGAAACCTTGCGCCTGCGATGCATCGTGAAACGCACATGATTATCGAATCTCAAGAACTGCCACCGATCGGGACTAATGCGATTGCTCTGATTGAGCCAAGCCGTAAGGAGTGCGTCATCATTGATGCGCCGCAGGAAGCCTTCGCTTGGGCGACTGAAATTGCGCAGCAGCATGACTGTAAGATTGTCGCGTTGATTCTGACACATGGCCATTGGGATCATATATTAGATGGCTATCAGTTCGTGGCGGCTGGCATTCCGACTTATGGACATATAGATGACACCGAGATGTTTGCAACGCCGGCCAAAATGGCGAGCTATGCGATCCCTGGGCTCGAGATGTTGCCAGTGCCGATTGATCATTGGATCAAGGCGGGCGATTTGCTCGACCTGTTAGGTGATCAGCTTGAGATCCGTCATGTGCCTGGGCACTGCCCTGGCAATATCCTAGTCTATCTCGCTAGCGAGCAAGCAGCGATTGTGGGCGATGTGATTTTTGCTGGCAGTGTCGGCCGATATGATTTCCCAGGAGGAGACTTCTCTGTGCTTGAGGAATCAATCAAGACCCAAGTTTATACATTACCAGACGCGACCACAATTTATCCCGGACATGGGCAGACGACATCTGTCGGCCAAGAAAAGCGGAGCAACCCATTTGTACGCGCATGAGTATCGCTGATCCATTACATGAGGGATATATGCTGCGTGCGCTGGAACTGGCGCGAGGTGCATGGGGACAGACGCATCCAAACCCAATGGTGGGAGCAGTGATCGTTGAGGATGGCCAAATAGTGGCGGAGGGTTGGCATCATGCAGCAGGTCAACCACATGCTGAAATTGAAGCCATGAACGCACTCGGACGTAAGCCAAACGATGGTGCGACGCTATATGTGACACTCGAGCCCTGCAGTACTTGTGGCTGCACTGGCGCCTGTACCAGTGCCATCCTCGATGCGGGTATTCGCAAAGTCGTTGTCGGTGCAGTCGATCCAAATCCCGAACATGCGGGTAAGGGTTTAGACATACTGCGCGCCGCCGGTGTGGATGTGGTTGCAGGCGTATTGGCGCAAGCCTGTACAGATTTGAATTTGATATTCAACCATTGGATCGTCGCGCAGCGTACGTTGGTAGCGACTAAGATGGCACTGACGCTGGATGGCAAATTCGCAGCGGCTTCGGGGCATTCACAATGGGTGACTGGAGAATTGGCGCGTGCCGATGTGATGCGCTGGCGACGCTATTTCCCTGCGATTGCTGTGGGTGCGAATACAGTGCTGCGGGATGATCCTAACTTGACGAGCCGGATCGACGACACGATTTGGTGCCCGCGCCGTTTTGTGTTCGACCGCAGCCTGAAGACTTTGCAAAGCAGCCAGATGCCGAAGCTCTATACCGATCCGTATAAGGGGCGCACCACGGTGCTATGCGGTGCTGGCGCGGAGGTCGGATTACGAGGCAAGTTGTCTGCTCAAGGCGTCGCTATTTGGGAGTTGGCGGAGGAGGATGGACACCTCGATTGGGAGGCATTCCTGCAGCGTTGTGCGGATGAAGGGCTTTGCGGCGTCTATGTGGAGACCGGGCCAACGCTCGCCTCAAGTATCTTGGAGCGCAGGCTGGCAGATTACGCATTTATTTATCAGGCACCAAAATTTATGAGTGATTGCGCGACGCC
>JAURBE010000019.1 GCA_030829145.1 Verrucomicrobiota bacterium
ACAGCAAGATGGTTAACTCATACATAATCGGGAATGGGAACACCGGGCTGAAGTACGGCTGACCACCGACGATCAGTGGGTATTCATAGGCATTCATAAACCAAACGATGAACAAGCCCAGTGAAAAGCCGCTGATACCACCGAAAAAGGTAAATACAGGCACCTTGGAGCGCGGCTGACCTTGCGCAGCAGGCATTCCGTGAACTGGGAACGATGAATACGTGTCCCATTTTTTGTAACCAGCATCCCTCACCTTTTCTGCCGCGTGGAAGAAAGCAGGTGTATCTGGGAAGGTTGCGATAATTCCGTGTGTTTCAGACATTAGTGTTGCCCTCCTTTTTTATCGTCGTGATGGCCATGCGGGTCGGCTGCAGGCATCACAAATTTAACTTCGGCGATCGGCATAATTGGTAAGAAGCGAAGGAACAAGAGGAACAAGACGCTGAACAAACCAAAAGTTCCGAAGAAGGTCAGGATATCGACCATTGTCGGTGAATAGTACCCCCAACTACTTGGCATAAAGTCATTGGCCAGTGAAGTCACAGTGATCACGAAGCGCTCGAACCACATACCCACATTAATGAAAATCGACATGATCCAAACCATCGCTGTATTACAGCGTACCTTCTTGAACCAAAAGAGCTGAGGGGTGAACACGTTGCAGCTGAACATCATCAAATAGGCCCACCAGTATTGGCCGAATGCACGGTTGATAAAGGCGAAGCTCTCGTAGGGATTCGCACCATACCATGCGATGAAAAACTCCATGATATAAGCGTATCCAACGATCGAGCCAGTGCCTAAGCAAATCTTGCACATGTTGTCGATGTGACGCTGCGTGATCAAATCATGTAAGCCGTACAGCGCACGCAGTGGTAGCATCAAGGTCAGCACCATGCCGAAGCCCGAGAAAATCGCACCTGCCACGAAGTAAGGTGGGAAAATCGTCGTGTGCCACCCAGGCAATACCGCGAGGGCGAAGTCAAACGACACGATCGTATGCACCGATAGCACCAGTGGCGTGGAGATACCGGCTAGGATGAGGTACGCCATTTCGTAGTTGCGCCAGTGGTTACCAGCATTGCGCCAGCCCATTGCAAAAATTGCATAGAGATATTTGCGGAACACATCCATGCCCTCTGCCATCTTCTTCTGCAACTCAGACGTGCCTTCGTAGCCACCGGCCTTCAGGCGTTGGATTGCACGATCACGTAACACACCCAAGTCAGGGATCATACCCATGTACCAGAAAAGCACCGAAACGGTACCATAAGTCGATACCGCAAACACATCCCATTCAAGGGGCGAGCGGAACTGCGGCCAAATGCCATTCGAGTTAGGAATCGGAAACAGCCACCAGCCAAACCAAACACGACCGACGTGAAACAACGGGAAAATACCCGCGCACACCACCGCGAAAATTGTCATCGCCTCGGCGGCCCGGTTAATCGAGGTGCGCCAGCCTTGTTTGAGCAAACACAGCACGGCAGAAATCAGTGTTCCGGCGTGGCCAATACCAATCCAGAAAACGAAGTTAACAATCGCCCAACCCCAATTGATCGGATTCGCCAAGCCCCAGACACCCACACCGGTACTGACCAGCCATACCAGTCCCATGCCGGTGAACGATGCGGTGATCAATGCAATCGCCATGCAGACCCACCACCACATCGGTGTTTTGGTCTCAACGATGCGACAGATCTTATCGGTGACCCAGTTAAAATCACGATCGTTCGTGACAAGGGCTTGTTCGTGAAGCTCCGCCGGTTGCACTTTGGCCAACAGAGCGGCCTGTGTCGCGTCGAGCGAGCTATCTTGAGTAGTCGTAGCCATTTTTATAGGTTCGCAAGTTAGAAATTAGTGAGCGGCGGGCGCGTCTTCTGAGTGAGAGGAGTGATCATGCCCATGATGATCGTCATGGCCTGCTCCGTGATCGTCTGCGTGGGCGCCATGGCTACCATGCCCGTAGCGCTCGTCGTATTGAGCATACGCGTATGGTTTTTCATAAGCATCCGGCATCTCTGGATTCGGATTACGCAGACGGGCAAGATAGGTGGTACGTGGACGCGCATTGAGATAGCCCAATACCGAGTAATTACGATCATTGGCCTTCATCTTCGATACTTCAGAGTCCGCGTCGGAGATATCACCGAAGGTAATCGCATCTGTTGGGCAGACCTGTTGGCAAGCGACTTTGATGTTACCATCGGCGATACGAATATCATCGGAAGCGCCAGCGAGGCGTTTTTGCTCGATCTTAGCAGCTTCGATACGCTGCGTGCAGAAGGTACACTTCTCCATCACACCGCGCATACGCACTGTGACATTTGGATTCGCATTCATCTTTTCCAGCTCAGGCTCGTCAACTGGGCCGAGTGGACCCTTATAGAATTCACCGATCTGGCGCTTGTTCCAATCGAGGAAGTTAAAGCGACGAACCTTGTAAGGACAGTTGTTCGCGCAGTAGCGAGTACCCACGCAACGGTTATACGCCATCGTGTTGAGGCCGGAAGTGTCGTGTACCGTCGCATTGACCGGACAAACTTGCTCACACGGCGCATTCTCACAGTGCTGACACATCATGCCCATGTAGGACACTTGCACATCATCGGGCACTTCAGTTTGGTCGTATTGTTCCGCTGAGAAATAACGATCGATACGCATCCAGTGCATTTCACGGCCACGCAGGACCTGATCTTTACCGACGATCGGCACATTGTTCTCACTTTGGCAGGCAACCACACAAGCAGAACAGCCGATGCAGCTATTCATATCAATTGCCATCCCCCACTGCTGTGGTACGGGAAACTTATCCTCGTTGCCCTTCCAGACCTTGACGTTAGGTGCCGGCTTGGAGAACGAGATGTGGTCGTAGGCAGAATTACCGCGGTACTGGTTCACCGACTGCTCCTGCAGCGATTTATCCGCATCTTTGCCATAATTCAACGGAGCATGCGACTCCACACCTACCTTATTTACGAAGTCAGGCTTCTTTGCATAGCCGGTAGCGGTATTCTCGCGCACCAGTGCACGGCCTTCCATCGACCAGTGTTCTTGGGTGTTCGCCAGGAAAAAAGTCTTCTCAGTGAGCTTGATCGATGCGCCTAGAGCGCAACCGAGACTGCTGGAAGTACGCGCAGCATAGGCATCAAACCCAACACCTTGGCCCACACGGCCGACCACTTTACGGCCCATACCGAGTGATAACACCACCGTGTAATTGGCAAGACCAGGTACGACGTGAATCGGTGCTTCGATCGTAACGCCATTGACTGTCAACTCAACCACCACTGCGTCTTCCTTACCGCGACGGAAATTCGCCTTGTTGGTTTGCAGCGTCCCCTTGGCGCCTTCGAAGAAGTCGCTCTGCTTGTTCATCGGCTTCTTACTTGGGAAAATCTGAATACCTTGCGTACTCTCGAGTTCACGCGCAAGTGATGGGCTGATCTGAATCGCATTATCCCAAGTCAACTTGGTAATCGGATCCGGGCACTCCATCATCCAACCATTATTCGCGAAACGTCCGTCATATGCATGCGAGCTCGGGGCGAAACGCACTTCCAGCTGATCCGCACTGAGTTCAAATGCCTTCAGCTCGTCCGACTTAATTGCAGATGCAACCTGAAGGTAGTCGAGCACTGGCGATGCGCTGTTATAAGCGGAACCGTCCAACACGCCATCGCTTAGGAACTTGTTAAAATCACTGCCACCGAGCTCAGCGAAGGTCGCTTGAGTGATGGAGTAGCCGTCCGTGACAGACTCCCCAGCAAGGCGCGCAAGAATTTCAAGCTCGTTGAATGTCTCAAATAGCGGCTCGATCATTGGCTGCACTGGCACCAGCGTACCGTCGAATGTGCGACCATCACCCCATGTTTCAAGGTAGTGAGAGCGTGCAATGAAGAGGCTGGCAGCTTCAGAAGTCTCGTTCGCGGAACCACCGATGTAGATAGTCTCAGTTGCTTGCGCTTGAGCTGCGGACCAATCAAGATCGATCGGGGCGTCGTAGACAGGGTTACCACCAAGGATTACCAAAGTCTCAACAGTACCCTTGTTCAGACGCGCCACCGCGGCTGCGATACCCTGCTCTGCAGTCGGCACTGCAACATAATTAATCGGAGCGGAAAGCGCTTCGTTGATCGCGATGACGATCGCATGTACCGACTTCGGTAGATGCTCGCCTGCAATAATGATCGAGTGACCCGCATTTTCAACGAGGTCAGTCGCACAAGCGTCGACCCATTGGGCGTCTACTTTAAGAGATCCGCCAATTTTGGCGAGCTCAGCAGCCAATGGGCCGCCTACATGCTTTTTATTCAGCACTGCAGCACCGACTTGGGCAATAAATGCCCCCATTTGGCTAGAGCTAAGACGTAGACGGTGATCGGCCATCGAGCCAGTCGAGGTCAATGTGCTCTCTACAGAATAGAGACGGCTCATTTTCTTAGCGTCCTTGGAATCTTTGACCTTGCGAGTCTTGGTGAAATCACGCGCTTGGCTCAGCGAGCCATCCGCATTCATCAGGAACTCAGCATCTAGCGCAAGGACGCGCTTAGCTTTGGTAAACTCTGGCAGTGAACGAAGCGACTGGCCGAAAACAGCCTGCGCGGCTTGCTCGGAGGTGCTTTGATCAATCGCCGTGTTCTCAGCCCAAGTTGCTTTCGGAAAAGCCTGCTTGATTTGTTTAACCAACTTCGCACGGCTCGGCGAGGTGCTCGGCTCTGCAAGGAAGACCAGGCCTGCGCCTTGGTTTGCCCCGTTTGTTTGGCGAAGCGCATCGAGACGATCACGCACCGCAGCTGGCGAAAGTGTGGCTCCGCTGGCTTTACTCTTCGTCGCACGATCAGGATCATATAGATCCAGAATACTTGCCTGCGTGTAGACAGTGGTAGCGCCGCCATATGGCTCAAAGCTTGGGTTACCCTCGATCTTAGTTGGACGACCTGTATGGGTCTCTACGATCACTGGCACATTATCACGCGCGCTCGGCATCGAAGACGTGTAATAGACCGGCACACCTGGAATCACATTCTCAGGCTGTTTGGAATAAGGGAGGATGTTTTGTTCCGGACGACGGCAACCCGCCATACCAAGGCCAGCAAGACCAAAGGAGGCAGCCATGACCTTCATGAAATGGCGACGGTTGACACCTTCCATATCGGCAGCGCCGGCAGGGAATTCACGCTCGATCCAATCCTTAAAAGCGGGAGTTTCCGCAAGATCGTCGAGGCTTTTCCAGTAACGTGGGCCTGAGAATTCAGAGTTCTTCATTGTCTAAAAAGTGGCGATTAACGGTGGCAGCCAGAACAGCTTTGTGGCGGGTTGACCTTCCAGTCGTGAACAAAGCCTTCAAATTCGGCTTGTGCTTCAGGGCCTGTAGGACGCTCCCAGTCTAGGTTATAAACTTCTTCGACTGGGCGAATGCTATCTTCGGGATTGCGGTGACAGTCCAAGCAGAAAGACATACTAAAGGACTTGGCGTGTTCGACCACCTCCATCTGGTCTACACGACCATGACATTCCACACAACTGATACCGCGATTCACGTGCACCGAGTGATTGAAATAGACGTAGTCAGGCGTCTTGTGCACACGCACCCATGGGATCGGCTCCCCGGACTCATAACTTTCACGTACCGGAGCAAGCGTCGCACTGTCTTTTTTGACCATGCTGTGGCAGGTCATGCAGACATTCGAAGCCGGTACATTAGAGTGCTCAGAGCGGTCCACAAATGTGTGGCAGTAGCGGCAGTCGAGCTCCAGTTGCCCGGCGTGCAGCGCGTGGCTGAACGCCACTGGCTGTGTCGGCGCATAGCCTACCCGAGTATACTTGGGAGTTGCATAGTAAGTAATCCCCACAGTGACAGTAGTCACTATGAGCACCAGTGCTACGATTACTTTAATAGGGATCGTGTTGACCCACCTCGGAAATACGTTCGCCATCGCTTATATATTAAAAAAATTATCCACGCCTAATTAGACGCTTTTACGCTCAACTGCTCCCTTAGCAGGTCGTATGCGAGACATCGCACGCGGCTCTGTAGTGGAGGCAAATTGAGTAGGTTTGGACTTTGATTCAGAGCTAGCTGCGCGAGTGAGCGCGAACGCTCCGACAAATGCCAAGCCTGCTCGTGTCAAAAATCCTTTGCGAGTAGTAGTTTTTTCGCTGTTCATCAGTGTTGAAGCGCACTGTTAAAAGTGTGCCTAATTGGCATGGCAACCGTTTTTTATCAGCAATTTCAATTCGCCGAGAATAAAACAGCCAAACACACGCTATTTAATGCGTTGGTAAAGTGTAGTGAATGTGGTGCAAATCCCGATTAAATAGAGATCCAACAAGGTAGATGTAAATACATTGCAGAGCATTAGTAGGATAGATTTTTTGACGCAACGACTTGTTCCCTCTACCAGCAACAATTAGCAGAAACAATGATAGTGATTAGTTGAAATTATACAAACTAATCTGCTTTGAATCACCCCCCTCCTTTGGTTTAACCGTTAAAACATATATTTCAGACTTCTCAGACGCTGATCCTAGCCCATAACAGCACATATGACCGACACACCATACATCAAACCAGCGAAGGGGACTCCCGGAAAATATGTCGCCTTCGGGCTAGTCCTATTTACCGCCCTAGTCGGCAGCCTGTTTATTTACCTAGGACCGAAGGCTACGGAAAAGACTCCCGGCATCCTGCACGTCGGCATCCGCTATGCCAACGAGCATATGATTGAATTTACCCAATACCCCAAAACAGGACCTGGCGCACAGATTGAATTTATTGCCGAGGATGGCAGCATACCGCATCGCGTCGAGCGCCTCGCGATGGGACGCAACCTTGTCCCTATTAGCCATTTATCCAACGGCCCCTACACTCTGCGCTTGAGCAGCGAGGACTACCAAAGTGTCGAGCTAATCATGATCGCTGAAGGCCGCATGCTCAATCCACCAAAAGATGCCAACTTCGCCGATGGCACCCACGCGGACTATAATATGGTCGGTGTACGCTTTGTGCCCCTGCCCGGAAATGAGCGATAAACATTCAACGTCAAATATCCTGCATCCCATGCATTAGCGATAGGCTCAGAGTTCGAAACCACAAATCTGTTCAGAATCATATATATTCCTGAGGCTTCACTGGCGATCAGCGTTTAATGTTCAAAGCTCACACCGCCCCACTCGCATGATCTCGGCAGTCTGCGCATCCAATTGCGCCTCATGCACCGCTCGATTTGGATCGTAGTGATCCAGTAGTGACCAGAAGCGAAGCGAGTGATTCATCTCGGTCAAATGCGCCAACTCATGCAGAATCACATAGTCCTGCAACTCGGGCGCAACGAGTACTAAGCGCCAATTGAGGGAAATTCCGCCGCTGGTTGAGCACGAACCCCAGCGACTGACTTGGTCGCGTACGCTCAACTTCGAAACTTTTAAGTCCAGCCGCTTGGCATGATAAGCGACACGGCAACCCAACGCATCTTTGGCGAAACGCTTCACCAACTGTAATAATGCCAAATCAGTATCGTGACTCGTCTTAGGCAGTCGCAACACAATCTCCGCTCCCCCGGCATCAAAAATATAGTCTGCCCGCAAACGCTCTGCAGACTCAATTCGCACGACAAATCGATCGCCACTCCCCGAAAGCTGAGGATGCTCTGTCAGCCACTGACATAAAGTGCGTGTCTGCGGCGTCCGCGCTAACTGCTGCTCCAACCACGCACGCTGTTTTTCAACAAACTTAAGCGCCTCTCGATCCGAGCACTGCCACGGTACCGAAACCACCGCCACGTTATGATGATTCAAGCTCAGCCGCAAGTGCCGTGTGCGCTTGCGCCGTTTCACTTCGACTGGCACCGGCTCATCGTTGATCAAGATGCTAAACATTCAACAGTAGTCGGGAGGGACGACCTCCGTGTCGTCCGCGTAAGTTCAAGCCATTGCACGGACAACACCGAGGTCGTCCCTCCGTAAAATGAAATGCATTCCCCATGATTCCTTACTAATCAGCCATTCGAAGAAACGCCTAATGCGCTTTTTCCAACTGATCCATCACATTTTGGGTATAACGACGCAGCGCCGACTCTGGATCAATTTTCTTAATTCTACAAGCAGCCGCAATCTCGAACAATTGCTTCCCGAGGGCAGCCTCATCTGCTGCCAGCGCTGTGGCAGTCATCGCAATACCACCCTCATCCAGCACCTCCGACGCATCCATCTGCTGTTTCTGTATCTGCTTGTACACATCCTGCGCAAACATCAACGCGGGCAGCTGCTTCGGCAGGTCCTTAAAACGTCCGACCTGTTGCGGACCACGCTTTTTCTCGGCGGCCTTGATCGCATCCCACTGCTTAAGGACAGCCTCCGAGTCACCCAAATTCGCATTATCACCAAACACATGCGGATGGCGCGTCACCAGTTTCTCATTCACCACGCGGCAAACCGCCTCAAAATCAAAATGTGCTGACTCCTTGGCAATCTGCGCATGCATCACCACTTGCAATAGCACATCGCCCAGCTCCTCTTCCATATGATTCATGTCGAGCCGATCGATCGTCTGTAACAACTCACAGCACTCATCGACCAGACACTCCGCCAGCGATTGGTGATCCTGCTCAATATCCCAAGGGCATCCTGTCTCTGGCTCACGCAGCGCTGCGACAGTTTGTAATAAATCATCAATAGAACTCATCCCTTACTGCCTTAAATAGCGACTGCCCATTTGGCGAATCAAAAGCGCAGGACCCACTGGTCAGATCACCAAGAAAGGGATGAAGAAAAGTTTGATCTATCTACTCATAAAACCGTTTGACATAGAATAAGCGCATGCAATAAATACGATCACGGCAATAGGTGAAAGAAAATGAACAACTCCATCGGTAAAGAAATCATTAGGCTCAGGCCTATCATCGAAGAAAATTTCACCCATGCAAATTGGGAAGAAATCGGCCTCATCACTGGGGGCTCGGACCTTATATCTGGGCATAGCAGACTTTTTCGCAGTTTAAGTTTTGGCGACGAAGACTATGGAAGCTGTGTTTTAGCAGTTCTTAGACGCATTTCCGAATCTCGGCCAGAAAGCCTACAAGAAATCCAAGACTATATTGATTCGACCTTTACGAGCATTGAATCAACTTACATTTCAGCAAAACCATCGGAAAAGAAAATAACATTTGCACCTAATGTATTCTCCATACCGCAAACTGAAATACATCCAAATTTAGTGGCACTGATGATGCCATATGACTCGGACTTCGACCCTGTACAAAAAGCAATAAAAGAAGCGTGTATTGAAGCAGGAAAAGACTGTTTAAGAGCAGATAACATCTGGGATGAGCACACAATAATACAAGACATCTTCAACCTAATCTACAGGTCTAAAATTGTAATAGTAGACTTCTCCACCAAAAATCCTAATGTTATGTATGAAACAGGCATTGCGCATACTTTGGGAAAGATAGTGATTCCTGTTGCACAATCTGTAAGCGACATTCCATCCGACATGAAACACCATAGAGCACTCACATATCTCAATAACGCCGAGGGTTTGAATAAAATGAGTTCTGATCTCACAACTAAACTAAAAAACATGTAAGCCTGAGCAGGCTAAATATGCACTGTCTACCCGCTGTGAGGACTAATAATGCACCTCCTTTGAAGCTACCTTAATAAAACATTTTCGATCCGTGAATATAACTCACGACGTCCACACTAATCCATAAAAAACGCCCGCCTTTTCTAGGCGGACGTTTATCAAAGATTCTCTAGCGATTACGCTTCCGTGGGCCTGTGCTGGACCCACCGCCTTGCGATGAAGCTGATCTAGAACCGCCGCCACCAGAGCGACTCCCGCCTTGTGGTCGACCGCCGCCACTACGCTTGCCCTGCGGCTTGCCGCGACCGCCACCCTGCGGACGACCTTTACCGCCGCCGCCTTGACGACTGCGACCGCCACGCGATTGTTGCCCGGGCGCAGGACGCGAAAGTTTTGAACGTGTTGCCGGCCGGGGCAGCGCAATTTTTTCGCCACGATCGTCGATTTTGAAGAGCGGGATGTGCTTCTTCATCGTCTTCTCGATATCCCATAGATAGCCTTCCTCAACATCGCTGACGAGTGATACCGCGTTGCCTGCTTTACCGGCTCGTCCAGTACGACCGATACGGTGCACATAGTCCTCAGGAATATTTGGTAGCTCGTAATTCACCACATGTGGGAGATCGGCAATATCCAAACCGCGGGCCGCGATATCGGTGGCAACCAGTACGCGAATCTTATTGGCCTTAAAAGATGCCAGTGCACGCTCACGAGCGGATTGACTCTTATTACCATGAATCGCCATCGCACCAATGCCCGATTTATCAAGCTGCGTCGCTAAACGGTTGGCACCGTGTTTGGTGCGCGTAAAGACGAGTACCTGCGACCAGTTGTCGCCTTTAATTAAATCGATTAGAAACCTTGGTTTAGCTTTCTGGCCGACGACATAGGCCTCTTGGTCAACGCGATCGGCTGTGGCATTACGCGCCGCCACTTCAACTTCGACAGGGTTGTGCAACATCGAATCCGCGAGCTTTTTCACGTCCTTTGAATAAGTGGCAGAAAAGAACAAATTCTGTCGCTTCTCGGGGATCAGCTGCAGGATCTTCTTAATGTCGTGAATGAAGCCCATATCCAACATACGGTCGGCCTCATCGAGTACCAAAATCTCAACCCCAGAGAGCTGTGCATCGCCACGCTGGCAAAGATCCAACAGGCGTCCCGGTGTCGCGACGATGATATCAAGACCGCGGCGTAAGAGATTAATTTGCGGCTGAAAACCAACACCACCAAAGATCACCGCCGAGCGCATGTGCATGCCTTTGCCGTAATCAAGGATGCTTTGATGCACCTGAGCTGCGAGCTCGCGGGTCGGTGCCAGAACCAAGGCACGGGGGCGCTTGTTTTGCCCTTTAAATTCGGACTTCGATAGAATCTGCAACAATGGCAGGCTGAAGGCAGCAGTCTTACCCGTACCGGTTTGAGCACCGCCGAGGACATCGCGGCCCTCGAGGACCGCAGGAATGGAGCGTGCTTGAATCGGCGACGGCTTGGTATAGCCCTTCGCCTCAACAGCTGCTACGAGTTCGGGAAGTAGTCCCATTTCAGAAAATAACATAACGATGTGCTTTGAGTACTGAGACGCTCTGCTCGCCTTAAATGAGGCGATTCTCCGATCATGCGACTCTTTGCTAGCTGGGTGTATTTAACCTCAGCTTGGATAATAGATGCCTGCTCAAAAAGTCGGATTGCTCCCGAAGCACGCAATCGCACGTCTGCGTGCGACATAGATTGAGCGGGAGGTGTATCGGAAAGATTGGGCTGCGCCTAGCAAAAAATCCTCGAATTCAATGCCGCTCTCCTCAAAGCGAGCACATTCCGTGTTACTCAGACTTTACCCATCCTTGCCGAACGGCGATGTTCTTTAACTCGGTTTCTGGCGTATAATTAGCGGCAATCATCGAGAAGTGCTTTAGATAAGACAGTGCATTGTGGGCGTTGAGCACCGCCTGAGGCTGCTGCTCCAACTCAGCTGCTGAAAGCGTCCGAAACTACTGCACATAGGCCAATACATGAGTATGACACTGCTCCCATTCAGACGCATCATTGTCATACATATAAGCCTCCAACAATCGCATCATACGACCGTGGCCCTGCAACTGTTCTGCACTGGCCGACGCGTGGTCGACTGCGCTCATGCTCATCGATAACGATCTGCTGCGCGATTTTGAAGCCCCGTAAAACGCACTCTACTTTGAAACCTCAAGTGGCATTCAAACATTGGAACAAATCCAAGCCACAATCACTTGATCGCATCGGGTCACTGCAACCCGCGACACTCATGTGCTCAAGCCAAGTGCCTGAGTCATAATGCCGAACAATTCGTAATTCTTGATAAAAGACGGTAAGCGCTCAGATCCCGGGCCACAGGCAAATACATCCACACATTCGGATGTATGATTATTCGAACTCCACCCAACTGCCGTCTTGGCCACCAGCGAGTCTCCAACAATGTTCGCCATCGCGCTAGAGAGATACACTGTCTCTGGGTCATCGATGGTGGTTTGAATCGCATCTGCTTGAGCTTTGGTTGCAATCATACCAGTACCCTGCTCAAAAAGATCCGGATCAAATCGACCAGTCGCGCTGAAAGCACGCGCCATGGACTCAAAACTGGCTGTCATCGTATTAATCCGCTCCAAGGCTGGGCCACTGTCTTCATACGCCGCACCTGCTCCATCTAGCTGACAGCCGCCGGTGCCGTGATCGGTGGTAATGATCAACAGTGTATCAGGATCATTTTTTATGTATTCCAGCGCGAGCGGGATACACTCATCAAACTCTAATAGTTCATGTAATATTGCCGCAGGATCATTGACATGGCCTGCATGATCGACGCGCCCCGCCTCGACTTGTAAGACAAATCCATCCTGTGCCTGACTGAGGCTCTGCAACGCCGCACGAAACATATCCGGCAAGCTCGGCACCTCTGCCAGACTGGCATCATTGGTACGGTCTATCACATAAGGCATGTGCGAATTAGCAAAGAGTCCCAACAACTGCGGGTGGGTCGCATGTGCAATGAGCTCGGCCTGATTCCGCACGCACTGATAGCCCTTTGCCTTGAAATCTTCGATACTTACCAACGACTCTCCTTGAAAATAATCCAAACCGCCGCCCAGCAGCACATCAACATCACGCTGCAAATATTGCTGCGCGATTTCATTTTCCATTGCGCGTTGTTCGACATTGGCCGCAAACCCCGCTGACGTCGCATGTGTTACACGACATGTTGTGACAAGGCCAGTTGCCTTACCAGCCGCTTTTGCATGCGTCAGTAATGGCGTTAACGAATTCCCCTCAGCATCCACATTAATCGCACCATTCATTACGCGCTGACCACAGCCCCACGCACTTGCGGCAGCAGCAGAATCAGTCACAGGTGAGCTGGCTGAAGCGGTATCTTGTAGCGCACGCGCAAGGTCTGGCTGCTCAAAGAGCTGCATCCATTGCAAGGGTGCATTGCAATTTCGAAGACTCCAATGATGTGCGAAGCCAAAGGTGCCGGTGCACATACCATCGACTACCAAAAAAATCATATTCTTCGCCAACCTTGGCTTTGGTTCACGCCGATGTTCGCTTGCCGCAGCATTGCTTCCTAAAGTAGCTGCGATACCAGTAAGCCCGAGCTGTTTAACAAATTGACGGCGGTTAGACGGAAAAGATTTTGACATACTGAAAGTTATTACTGCGAACCAGAATAAGACGGAAGCTCGAAAATGTGAATCATTACAAAGAGTTCTGTTAGAATCTAACCTGCTAATTAGATCCACTTTTACTTGAACACCTGTGCTTGCGATCTGTGTTGAAGCTACTATAGATCTGTCTATTATGAATTATCATATATTACATCACCACATTTAACTGTTTAGTCCCAACATTCTACGTATATCCATTGTCTTCGTACATGGAACGAATACACAGCTGGCAAAAATAAATTTCAGAAAAAAGAATAATCGGCCCACCACCCTTGATCGCTAAGCACCGTGGCTATGCTGTAAAACATTCACGGTAAACAAGCTAACGCCGTCCTTAATTTCACACTAATACTTTTAATTAAACCGACAGCTAGTAGGAATCGAGGCAACGCTGCTCATCTGAAACAAGATAAAACCAAAATACAATATTACCGCAGACGGTATTTACGTGGAGTCGTTTGCAGGTGTTTCTTGAAGATGTGGTTCATGTATTCCTGGCAATTAAATCCGCTGCGTTCCGCAACGAGTGTAATCGAGAGCTCTGTCTCAGTTAACATCTCCCGCGCAACGCGAAGTTTTTCGTTGAGCACCACATCTCCTACCGTGCGGTTAAGCCTGTGACGAAAGCGACGCTGCAGCACGCTTCGCGAAAGTCCCGCTGCTTGAGCAATCGTATTTAAGTTAACTCCCGTGCTCGCGTGCTCTCGAATGTAATTGAGCGCTTTTAACAGCGCGGGGTCATCAATCGCAACCAAGTCACTAGAAAGTCGTTGATGCAAAGTGTATGGGCTGACTTCAATCACTGCGTGCTCAAGCGTTTCGCCATGCATCAACCGTTCTAAAGTTTGTGCGGCGCGGTAGCCGACCAATTCATGATTGGGCTCGACACTACTGAGCCGTGGACGGCAGAGATTGCAAAATGGTCGGTCGTTATCAACGCCCACCACACTTACATGCTCCGGGATCGCTAGACCGAGTTGATGACACGCTTCAAACACAATCGGAGCGAGTTGATCGCTGGCGACCATTAGCCCACTGGGAGCCGGCAACTTTGAAAGCCACGCTTTAACCCTATGCAAACTATCACCCAGAGACTGATCGTGCGATCGCTGTTGATCAATGTGTAAGGTCTGCACCGACCCCTCATGCGTCATAAGCGCATCCTTGAACCCTTTCTCACGCTCGACCGACCAGCGCTCATTCCCCAAACCAACGAATGCAAAGTGCCGGTGAGTATTCGTGATAAAATGCTTCGCAACTGAAGCTCCGATCAATTGATCGTTACATTTAACTAAGGGGAACGCTTGTGGACTCACATTGCCTAGTACATCTACCGTCGGTAGTCCTTTTGCTTGAATCAGCGCGAGCAAGTCAGGATTCGCAATACGCGCTATAATACCATCGCCCTGCCATTGACTGATCGCGTTCGGATCCATCGCACCTAAAGGACCAGAATGCTGAAAAACCGACCAATCAGTGCGCTCATCGAGAAAACGGGAGATTCCCGTCACAATCTGTCGCCCTGATGCGAGCGAGGTTTCGGCTAGTATCGCAATACGTTTCATAATCAATTTGACCTAATTACTTAAAAAAATGAGCCAATTGTGTCTTAAAAAGAGCCCTAATTATCTGCTATTGTCTAGTCTAAAGGAACCTTAGATCGGTCTTCATAGACCCTAATCATTAATATTAAACGCTCCATACATACAAAACTGTATGCCATGCTAGCAATGAACCCGACCGAGCATCATCCGCACCGCCGCCATAATCCACTCAGTGGTGAATGGCTCTTGGTATCGCCACACCGCGCACTTCGCCCTTGGCAAGGCGCGAAGGAGACGGTTTCTAAGGAGGTCAAACCTGCCTACGACGAAACATGCTACCTCTGTCCAGGCAACGAGCGTATTGGTGGTGAAAAAAACCCAGTCTATACCGGACCTTATGTCTTTAAAAATGACTTTGCCGCGTTATTGACCGCCACAGACACCGCGTCCAACCACAACCATTCAGACGAGCTGTTTCAGCGGGAAGCCGCGCACGGTGAATGTCGCGTGATCTGCTTCTCCCCGCGCCACGACTTAAGCCTACCGGAGATGGAATTGCCCGCGATTCGAGAGGTGGTCGATCTCTGGTCAGATCAAACCACAGAACTCGGCAATACATATCGCTGGGTACAAATCTTTGAAAACAAAGGTGCGGCAATGGGCTGCTCAAACCCGCACCCACACGGACAAATCTGGGCCAGCGACTTTCTGCCGAATGAAGCGACCAAGGAAGACATCCACCAAGCCGCTTATTTGAAAAGGCATGGGAGCAACTTACTACTAGACTATGCGCAATCCGAAATAGAGAAAAACCAACGCATTGTCGCAATCAATGACGATTGGGTAGTCGTCGTTCCCTACTGGGCGACTTGGCCCTTTGAGACACTCTTACTACCGCGTACCCCGATCAAGCGCTTGAGCGATTTAACGGATTCTCAGCGCGACCACTTAGCCGACATCCTCAAACGTTTGCTCACGCGCTACGACAATTTATTCGAAACATCTTTTCCCTACTCAATGGGCTGGCACGGTGCTCCATTTCAAACAGATGCAATCGATCATTGGCAGTTGCATGCGCACTTTTATCCACCACTATTGCGCTCTGCTACCGTTAAGAAATTCATGGTGGGCTATGAGATGCTCGCCAATGCACAACGTGATTTAACTGCAGAACAGGCCGCCACTCAGTTAGCGGCACTCTCAGAAATTCATTACACCAAAAAATAGATTAAATAGTATGAAAGTATTTGTAACAGGAGGCGCCGGTTATATCGGCAGTGTCGCAGTGGAACAACTCGTCCTAGCAGGGCATGATGTGATGGTATTTGATAATCTATCGCTCGGCCATCGCACCGCAGTGCATCCGGACGCAGAGCTAGTCGTTGGCGACTTGGCGAATATCGATTCTATCCGCGAAGCGATGGGACGTTTCAAGCCAGAGGCAATCATGCACTTCGCCGCTAAATCCTTAGTCGGCGAATCAATGGAAGACCCCTTTCTCTATTTGGGTGACAATGTCTCCAACGCACTGAACCTACTCAAATGTGTCGTCGAATTCGAGGTGCCACGTTTCATCCTCTCTTCCACTGCCAATCTGTTCGACGACCCCGAACGTATGCCAATCGCTGAAGATGAGCGCATTATTCCTGGCAGCCCATACGGTGAGTCGAAGTATATCATCGAACGCTATTTGCATTGGATGTCGCGCGTATACCCATTCTTTAACTACGCAGCACTGCGCTACTTCAACGCCGCAGGCGCAAGCCCTGAACGTGGCGAGGATCATACTCCCGAGCTACACCTCATTCCCTTGGTACTTCAAGTCGCACTCGGCCAACGCGAACAAATCTTCATGTTTGGGGACGACTATGACACTCCAGACGGCACTTGCGTGCGTGACTACATCCACGTGATCGATCTCGCGCAGGCACACATCCTCGCACTCGGCGCGATCGAGAACGAAGATAAAATCTACAACCTCGGCAATGGCCAAGGCTACTCGGTGAAGCAAGTCATCGAAACTGCACGCGAGGTCACTGGTCACGCAATCCCTGCAGACGTAAAGCCGCGCCGTGCAGGCGACCCCGCGACACTAATCGCAGCCAGTGGCAAGATCACTCGTGAGCTCAAATGGGAGCCAAAATTTCCGGATTTAAAATCGATCATTGCCAGCGCATGGGCGTGGCACCAAGCACACCCCAAAGGCTACCAAGACTAATCGAACAACATACAATGGAACAAGCTATTCACAACCAACTCGCGCGTTCAGCGAAAAAATTTGGCCTCGATATTGAAGGCGGTCAAGTGCGCCGCAGCTCATCACGTTTCTGCTTCGGTGTTGAACACGGCGACTACAATGGTATGGAGCTCTTCGGTGTCGGCACAGATCGCTTTATCTGGTTAGCATTTAAACCAAACGCTAGTGGACGGGTGCGTATCTTGAGTGAAAACTTTCCTGCAGATGGTGTGGTCGATTTTGCCCTTGGTGAATCTGCACAACCCGAAGCATTGAAAAATAGCTGGGGGCGTTTCCCACATGGGGTCGAGTCCATCTTACGCCGCGAAGGTTACGTACTCACCACAGGGTTTGATGCGGTATTGTACGGTAACATCCCCGGGGGTGGTATGTCTCGCTCAGCATCACTTGCACTAAATTTGATCCTGACCTTTTTTGTAGTCAACCAAATCGAAGTCGAAGATGGCATGCGCATCGTGGATCTCGCGCAGATGGTTGAGACGGATTACATTGGCTCACCGTGCGGTAAACTCGATCAGATCATGATCTACTTCGCAAAAGCGGGCATGGGCACCTACTTCAACCCCAACAAAGGCACAATCGATCACATCCCGTTCGGAGGTGATACAGACGACTTTCGTATTGTCAGTTTGGATACAGGCACTAAACGGCCGGGCTTAGAGAAATCGACTTACAAAATTCGCCGCGATGAGTGTGATCAGATGAAGGCACTGCTCACTGAAAAATTTGGCTACGCATCACTCGCAGAAGTCAACACCGCCGAGAAGTTTGCTGCAGCTGCTGCTTATATTAAAGCGCTAGCTCCAGCCAGTGTTGGCCGTCTAAAGTATCTATATGAAGCCCAAACACGCTTCGCAGAAACCCTCGCAGCGTGGCGCAGTGGCGACATTGAACAAGTTGGTAAAAACTTCCGAGCTGATGGCATTGGCCTCCGTGATGACTATAGAATCAGTGGCCCCGAATTAGAGACGATGTGCGACATCGCCCGCAGCGTGCCCGGCGTGCTCGGCGAACGGATGCTCGGTGGTGGCGACAAGGGAGCCAGTGGCGCACTGATCAAAGCAGATACATTTGATGCGCTCAAGGCGACAGTCGAGGCAGCCTATCCAATCTGCCATCCCGCATTTGCGGATGAATTTGCAATTCACTCCTGCCGCACTGTCGATGGCATTACCACAGCACCGCTGCGAGTGTCGCCCGCTGATTGATAAAACCGCAGTGGAGAGTGCTTCATCTGACATTGAAGTAATCAAAATACCGCTTAGCGCAGTCCTAAGCGCCCCAACACTGATGGCCGCCTCGGCCTCTCGTAACCGTGTGCCACAAATTCGCGTATTTTCGAATTAGAAGCCCGCAAGGCATCTCCAGGGGATTCATCGAGCTTAAGTATATATCCCATAAAGCTCTAATAATCAATGATTTAACTGTTTTTAAAATAGACTATTCCTAATCTTGACTTTCTGAGTCAAGAAATAAAGATAAGGGGTAATGGAAGAGGTACAAGCAGTTGAAACTCAAAGCACCACACAGCCGGACTTGGAAAATGCGTCTGCTGTGGATCGTGTGCGTTGGGCGTACGAGGAATATGGCGACAAGCTAGTTTTGAGCACTAGCTTTGGCATCCAAAGCGCTGTTATGCTGCATTTAGTCACCACACAAATTCCAAAAATTCCAGTCGTCTTCATCGACACGGGTTACCTATTTACTGAAACATACCATTTCGCTGAAGCACTCACAGAGCGGCTTGATTTAAACCTAAAGACCTACCTACCCAAGCAATCTGCAGCTCACCAAGAAGCGGTCCACGGCAAGCTCTGGGAACAAGGCATCGATGGCCTCACTCAATACAATCTCAGCAATAAGGTGGAACCCATGAACCGCGCCGTCCAAGAACTCGGTGCAACCGCGTGGCTCTCTGGCCTGCGTAGGCACCAATCTTCCTCGCGTAAAAAGCGTACCGTGATAGAGCAGCAAAACCAGATAATGAAGGTTTACCCAATCATCGATTGGAACGATAGAGAGATCTACAATTATCTCACTGAGAACAACTTACCATATCACCCACTATGGGAAAAGGGCTATGTTTCTGTCGGCGACTGGCACAGCACCAGCAAGCTCGGTCAAGGCATGAATGCCGAAGAAACGCGTTTTGGCGGTCTCAAGCGCGAGTGCGGACTGCACGAATCTAACGCTGGATCTGACTACCAGATCTAACCGCTAAATGCGTATTGGGTAAGCGCACATTCAGCCACACAGCGACCCAAATCAGCCATTCAGCAGTCCGAAGATCTGGCACTTGTTATTTCCTCAATAAAAGCCAAAGCTAGCTGCAAGTCGAGGTGCTCTACCCTTGCACCTGAGCGAAGAGGTCTTTTTATCAAGTTTCATACTGAGTTTAGTACACACACTATAACGAACTATTCTTTACGCCTTCTCTGATTCAGCACCGTGAAATCATCTTCATCTGCAATACATAATACTCCAAAGCACGTTGCCATCATTATGGACGGCAATGGGCGTTGGGCGAATGAACGCGGCCTGCCCCGTATTGAGGGGCATCGTCGTGGGGCTGACGCCGTCAAGCGCGCACTCAAAGCTGCTCAGGAAAACGGCGTTAAAATCATTACTCTCTATGCATTTAGCGTGGAAAATTGGAATCGGCCAAAAGATGAAGTGGATGCACTCATGCAGCTGTTGGATCGTTTTCTTAAAGACCAACTCACTGAACTCGTTAAACGTAAAATTCGCCTGCGCGTCGTCGGTCGCTACCAAGAGCTCCCAGAGCATATCCGCGAGCGCTTGAGTCACGTCGAAGCGGCCACCGCTGAATTTACTGATTACACCCTCGCACTCGCGCTCAACTATGGCGCCAGAACTGAAGTGGTCGACGCCGCACGGGCCATCGCCCAAGCAGCCCAAGCAGGTAAAATCAACCCAGACGAGCTCGACTACGAGCAGTTCGCTCAGCACCTTTACACCAAAGACCTGCCCGATCCAGACCTTGTAATACGCACCTCTGGCGAAGCGCGTCTAAGTAACTTTCTGCTGCTACAAGCTGCCTACGCTGAGATCTATTTCACTCCCGTGCTCTGGCCCGATTTTGACGAAAAACAATTTAAACTAGCCCTGACGGATTATGCGGCACGCGAACGCCGCTATGGGCAAACTGCCGAGCAATTACAAGGCTGCCAATCGTAACTCTTCACCGAACCTATTACCCTCACCTTAACTCTTTTATTTCTATGAAGCAACGTATCTTCAGCTTCACGATCCTCTGGTTGATCGTCACTGTCTCTCTCCTTATATTCGGCATCGATGCAGGCGTCTGGCTCATCGCAGCACTTGCTTTTTTTACACAGCTGGAACTCTACCAATTGTTCGACAAGATGGGACTCAAGCCCTACAAATCGCTGGGTGTTCTTTGCGCTCCAATTCTGATCTTCTGCGCTTACTACATGGACGGTCTTGATGCGGGTACCGACATCTTTATCTTCTGCTTTTTGGCCCTAGCACTGACGATCATCATCAAAGATCTACAAGCAGGCCGCTTACGCAGCTTCATGCCGACACTCTTCGGGCTACTCTATGTGCCCTTCATGCTACATTTTTTCGTCAAAGTCGTTAAACTTGCGGAGTTGAACGGCTACAGCGATGCCACCAGTATCTTCCTCACTGTTTGGATCGTCGCCGTCGCCAAATGTACTGATGTCGGCGGTCTACTCGTTGGGATGCAAATGGGTAAGACCCCACTCTCCGTGATTAGCCCTAAAAAAACAGTCGAAGGGGGCGCAGGCGGGATTGTTTTTGCCATGCTCATCGGCCTCTTTATTCTTGGTGTCTTTAATGTTTATGCACCCGAAGGCTTCACTTGGTGGCGCTCGGCACTCATGGCGATCCCGATCGGCATTGCCTCGATCGCTTCCGATCTCGTTGAGTCCGCTTTCAAACGACAAGCCGACGTCAAAGACTCGGGTAATATCATCCCTGGGATCGGCGGCATCTTCGATCTTACCGACAGCCTCCTACTCACCGCACCGCTCGGCTATTTGATGTTCAAATACTTCATCTTCTAAATGGCAGAGTCTGCTAAAAAGAAAGTCGTGCTCTTGGGTGCGACGGGCTCCATCGGTACTAGCACACTACGTGTTTTGCGGGCCCACTCTGATCGCCTCGAGCTAGTCGGCGTCGCGGCTCACTCGAGCCACAATGAGCTCGCCGCAATCTGTGCAGAGTTCCACGTGCCCCACGCCACCCTCTCCAGCGAAAGCGCCTACACGGCAGCCAAAGCAGGCGGCAACTTCCCCAGCAGTACCCAATTGCACTGCGGCGATGCAGGCCTGCTCGAAGTCTCCACTTTGCCCGAGGCCGATATCGTGCTCGTCGCCGTGGTCGGCGCCTGTGGCCTCAAACCCACCCTCGCCGCGATCGAAGCCGGCAAAGACATCGCATTGGCCAACAAAGAGCTCCTCGTGCTCGGTGGCGCCTTCGTAATCGAAGCTGCCAAGCGCAACGGCGTGCGCCTGCTCCCCACCGACAGTGAACACAACGCCATCTTTCAGTGCATTGAAGGCCACTCGCATGCACATCTGCAAAAGCTAATTCTCACCGCATCTGGCGGGCAATTTCGTGATACCCCGCTCGAACAGCTAGCCAACGTCACGCCCGCTGACGCCACCCAGCACCCCAACTGGTCGATGGGCCCAAAGATTACAGTCGACTCGGCAACGATGGCGAATAAAGGCCTAGAGCTAATCGAAGCACAATGGCTCTTTGGACTGGAACCAGATCGCCTCGAAGTGGTCATTCATCCACAGAGCATCGTCCACTCCTTCGCACAATTGATCGATGGCTCTATCCTCGCGCAACTCAGCCCGCCTTCCATGACCTTTGCGATTCAACACTGCCTCCTCTACCCCGACCGTGCGCCAGGGGTCGACGCCACCACCGACTTCAGCAAAGCATTGCAACTCGACTTCAAAGCACCCGACATCGCCCGCTTTCCCTGCCTGCAACTCGCCTACGACGCGATGCGCACCAGCGGCAGCGCACCTGCCATTTTTAATGCCGCGAATGAAATTGCCGTTGAACGCTTTCTTGCCCACGAACTCGCCTACCTCGACATTCCGCGTGTCATCGGGCATACATTGAGTGCCGTCAATGCCGCTCCTGCGACCAATCTTGAAGCACTCTTACAAGTCGATGCTGAGGCGCGTAACGTAGCGAGCAGCTTTACAAGCACCGCACGTTGAACATAGAGTATATCGTCGGACACTATTCTAAACCCAACCCGCAACGTCCCAGCAGATAACTTTTTTAACATTATAGATATCCAACCGTGAACGCTTTGAGTTCACCGTTCAAAATTTCCATCCCATGCTATTTAACATCTTCTGTATCATAGTCGGACTCCTATCACTGAGTTTCTGTATTTTTATTCACGAGCTCGGGCACTTCATTGCGGCCAAAAAACGCGGTCTGATCGCGGATCGCTTTTCCATCGGCTTCGGCCCCCGCCTATTCGGCTGGAACTGGCGCGGCACCGACTTCCGCATTTCCCTACTGCCATTCGGTGGTTACGTCTCTCTTCCGCAACTCGCGGACATGGGCAGGCTGGAAGGTGGCGAGGGTGGTGAATCTGACACCCTCCCGCCGATTTCATATACCGATAAAATGATCGTCGCCGTCATGGGCGCAGTTTTTAACATCATCCTAGCCTTCTGCTTGTCACTGATTCTCTGGGGTGTGGGACGAGAGATTGTCAAATCGACCACAGTCGACGCCGTCCCAGCTCAAATCGTTAATTCCAGAGGTGAAGTTGTCCCAGGCCCAGCATTCGAAGCAGGCATTCTACCAGGCGATACAATTCTCAAAGTCGATAACGAGCATATCGGCGACTGGATGCAGCTGCAAAATGCGGTGATGACCAGTACTGGCCGCAATGCTGAGGGAATCCCTACCACTAAAGTGATGCTTCGTAGGGATGATACAGAGCTCACGATGACGGCCCATCCTGTGCTCATCACCTCCGAAGACATTCGCACCCTCGGCGTGCAACCCGGCACCGAGCTTGTGGTCAGCATGGTACAAGAAAATATGCCTGCCTTTGAAGCGGGTATGCTTGCAGGCGACCAACCCATCAAGCTCAACGGCGAAGCAATCACCTCCTCCGCATTTCTCAGCGTATATTTACAAAACCATCCTGGCGGCAGTATTGACGTCACTGTCATACGGGAGGGCGAAGAGATCACCCTACCTATTGAGCCACGTATTGCCCCCGGAGAAGCGTCGCCACGCTTTGGCTTTGCTTACTATTACGAAACAGAAACAGAGCGCGTGCACCGCACGCCGATCGAGCAACTCACGATCATGGCTAATACCATGAAAATGACACTCGTGGCACTCATCAGCCCCCAATCAGACGTCAAAGTGCGCAACATGAGCGGACCTGTCGGCATCGTCCATGGACTGACGACAATGGCACGTTACGGCTGGGTCGACTTGATCTGGTTTTTAGCTCTAATCAACGTCAATCTGGCGATCTTCAACGTCTTGCCAGTTCCCGTACTCGATGGCGGACACATGCTGTTTGCCACCATCGCGAAAATCACTGGTCGCCCTATCCCACGCAAAGTGATGGAGGGTGCCTTCACTGCATGCTTTGTCCTGCTAATTTCTTTTGCACTCTATATTTCCTTTTTCGACGTAAAACGCGTCGGTCAAGATATCGGTATCGGACAAAGTATGGAAACATCGCCTACACCTATTGAAACAACTGAAATCGAGGAAGTTACTGAAGCCACTCAGCACTCGGAATAACCCATTCTCTTATCTGCGTATATGCGTACTCATTGCTCCGCCATCTCCGGGGGATCTACATGTGGTTTCAACAGATCACGTAGCCACTGTCATCAGTAATGTCTCAGCCCTCTCTTTCTAATCTCGATTACTGCGCTTCTCGATTTCAGGCAACACGCCGCGAGTCACGCATCATCCATGTCGGCAACGTCGCCATCGGTGGCGACAATCCAGTCCGCATCCAATCGATGACGACGACCAACACACAGGACGTCGATGCTACCGTGGCGCAAACCCTTGCCCTCGCTGAAGCGGGCTGCGAGATCGTCCGTATCACCGCGCCAAACAAAGCCGCCGCCAAGGCGCTCGGCGAAATCTCTAAACAACTCCGCGCCGCGAAATGTGACGTACCATTGGTCGCTGACATTCACTTCCTCCCCGCCGCTGCGATGGAGGCCGCCCTCCACGTCGATAAGGTACGTATCAATCCAGGCAACTACGCGGACAAAAAGAAATTCGCCGTCCTCGAATATACCGATGCTGCTTACGCCGAAGAACTCGAACGGTTGCACGAAGCCTTTACCCCGATAGTACTTCGCTGCAAAGAGCTCGGCCGCGCTATGCGTATCGGTACCAATCACGGCTCACTTGCCGATCGCCTCATGAATCGTTATGGCGACTCGCCGCTGGGCATGGTCGAAAGTGCGCTCGAATTTATCCGCATCGCCGAGAGTCATCACTATCATGACATTTGCCTCTCAATGAAAGCCAGCAATCCAAAGGTGATGATCGAGGCCTACCGCCTCGCCGCCGCACGCATGGCTGAGGAAGGCATGAACTATCCGCTCCACCTCGGCGTGACTGAGGCTGGCGACGGCGAAGACGCCCGTGTTAAGAGCGCGATCGGTATCGGCACCCTACTCAACGATGGACTAGGCGACACCATTCGTGTCTCGCTTACCGAAGATCCGATTTATGAAGTGCCCGTCGCTCGTGACCTTGCTGACAAAGCCATGGCGCTGTGGTCTCAACAAGCAGACCTGCCACTTTCAGCCGAGAGCAAAGACAGCATGCGTAAGCGTGGCTTGCGTTCGCCGGATTTAGCTGATGCTGTTTGTTTGACTATGGCGTCAGATGCAGCAACGGCATTGTCAGGCCCGATGCTGTCTTGGCGTGGCGCGATACG
>JAURBE010000001.1 GCA_030829145.1 Verrucomicrobiota bacterium
CTGTGGCCTTTCCGTTGGCAAAGAGCTTGCCGAAGCAGGCATCGCGCCGCGAGCGGGCGAGCGTGACATCGCGGGTCTTGAGCGAGCGGCGCAGTCGTTGAGTCGTCAGCGGGGTCGGGTAGGCGGTGTAGTGCAGCCACCAGGTGCCGTTATTATTGTAGAGGTGGTGGTCTGGGTTGTGGGCCCAGATGCGTACCGAGGCTTGGTCGTTTTTATGAATAGTCATGTGGTGCGTGGTTGAAGGTTCACGCACTCGCCGGGCACAAAAAAAGATCGACCCTGCGGGACGATCAATACGTGCAGGAGAGTGCTTGGGTTCAGTTGCGTCAGGCTGCACATCATTGGACCACCGTGGTGACTCTCCTAGATGGAGACCCGGTTGGCGTTATCCCGCAAGCGGGACACTTCAAGATGCGTTTAACGACGCTAGAGTTTTAAAGAACGATAGGAGGAAAGTAGGGCACCTCCTGGACAAAACTGGGGCAGATTAGTTTGGCATGAGTTGGGTAAGCAATGTTTTCGAGTTTTTGTATCATCACTCCAACTAAACCCATTGCACGTTTCTTCGAGTTCACTTCACTGTAACTATATTATAAACGGTATGGGACTAGTTATAGCTACGAAGCACTTACTTGATAGAGTTGAGGTCACCTAACTCTTTTTTTAATACTGCTTTCTGCTGCTTCAGCTCGCGGATGCGCCGGGCGCGTGCTTCGGCTGTCGCCCTCTCTTGTTCCATCCGGGCTACCTCATTTTCAAGCTTTTCCACTTCGTGCTCTTCGCGTAGAATTTCAGCATCTGAAACAGTTCGGCCGAGAATAATATCGCGCCGACGTTCTTCTGCAATTTTGCGGTTTTCGAGATCATATTCACGTTGATCTTCTCGCTCCTGAATATCTCGCTGGCGATTATTTTCGCTGTTGGCTAAAATTGCACCAGTCACCGCACCGACTCCCGCGCCAATCGCCCGCTTCTCTGAGCGATCGCCGTCCATCTGATTGCCGATAACAGCACCGGCTGCGGCACCAATGCCGCCATATGTAATGACGCGATCCCTATCAGAGTTACCAGTGACTGTAAGCCGAGACGGGCTGCGATCATAGGCGTGCGTACTAACGCCCGTGAGGGCAATGAAGATGAATATAGAAACTATTCTCATTGTGTGATTAACGTATTCTCGAGATTGTATAATATTTTTTGATAGCAACCTATTTTAATCGGCGTAAAATTAACTCACTTAATGGTGTATTCGTCAACAAGGAACGTTAATTATTATTTTGCAATTAAAAAATACACGCACTTAGATTAGCAGCGTTAGCAGCTGGCACGCCAAGCGAGCGGCCTCAAAGACCCGCAGGAAGCGGTTTTCTCAGTTCAATTTTTTCGAGGCCAGGAAATGTATTATCACTACAGCAGGGCCCGACCTGACGCCCCGCATAGATCTCGCTCATATAGAAGTTTGAGCTTTGATGGGAGATGTGCCCGGACTCGCTGACACGCACCAATTTATAGTTTTGAGGATAGCGTATCTTGTATGTTTCGCCGAGGCGCTTAGCGCTCTTGCGGTAAATCTCGGCAGGTCAGAGCATGTCCAAACTCTCGTGGGGGCGATCATTATTATATTCATGCCGCCAACGCTCCAGGCGTTTCCTTTGGGCTGGTAGGTTCTTCGATGGTGGCTTCGTCGCTTCCGCTTTTAGATCACGATGCATACGCTCATGGGAGCCGTTCTCCTGAGGTGAGGCAGGTGTCATGAACTCAACACGGATGCCTTGCTCAATCCACCAGACACTCAGTTGCGATAAGCCTCCAAGCGCAACCGATGCGAAGGGCGTGCCATTGTCCACCCGTATGATCTCGGGCAATCCATGATGACGCATTAACTTTTTGAAGACGCGTAGCGTCCCTTTAAATTGCTGATTCGCGCAACCGTGGCAGCAGATGATATAGCGACTGTAACGATCACACACGGTCAACGGATCGCAGCGTTGGCCGTCCTTCAAAGTGAACCAACCCTTAAAGTCCACGGTCCATACTTCATTGGGCCGCGTCGGCTCTGTCAGGTGTTCAGGGCGCACGCGGTGCACGCCGATCTTGCGTTTACGCCTCTGGCTTAATCCGTGTCGACTCAGCACTAAGGCAATGGTGCTCTCGTGAGGAGGGTGATAAATTCCATGAACCTTCAGTAATAGATCACGGATTTTCTTCGGGCCCCAAGTCGGATGCTTGCGGCGCTCTTTTAATATCAGAGATTCCACCGATCTTACTGTCGCATTCGGACTGTTCCGTGGCCGACGACTTCGATCTGCTAGCCCATCGCGGCCCTCAGATCGATAGCGTTTAAGATATTTGTGGCCAGTCTTGCGACTAATCCCAAAATCAGCGCACAGCTCGCCCACAGTGAAGCGGCCAGTCTGCGCGAGTGTTGCAAAACGTTCTTTTTCGGTCATCGGTTTGGTTTCCTTCCATGGCATAAATGCCAACTTGAAGTGTTACCGATGTCCTTAGAAGATTTGTTACCTATGTCCTCGGATCATACCTACACCCCGAAAAGCGTTATAATTAGTTCCAAAGCGCGAATTTTCACCCTTGATTGCTACTTGGAGGTCACCATATTTTAGCCATCTATTTTCCGCAAGGGGACCCGAGTTTCTTAATCGTAGCAGTGACTTTCACCATGCACAAACTTTCTAAATCAAAACTCATCGCCTTCCGACAATGCCCGAAGCGGTTATGGCTTGAGCTCAAGAAGCCCGGGCTCATAGATGATAGCGGTTCGCAAGCAGCCTTTAACATTGGCAATCAGGTGGGTGACATTGCGCAGAGGTTTTTTGATCCTGACGGAACTGGCATCAACGTAGATCCCATTGATATTGGCTGGGATGAATCTGCGGCTCAAACTGAGGCATTGCTGCAAACTGGAAAGGGACTTATCTTCGAGGCGTTGTTTAGTATCCCAGGTTCACTCGCCATTGCGGATATCATGCTGCCGGACTTTGCATCTGCTGCTCTACGCTGGCAGATGATCGAGGTTAAGTCTTCGACCAGCGTGAAAGACTACCACCGTGATGATGTCGCGATTCAGACCTACATCGCCCAACGCAGTGGACTCGCGCTATCGAAGGTGGGCGTTGCACACATCAACAATCAGTTCATCTATCCCGGGAATGAGAACTACGATGGCCTGTTGCATGTGGAAGATTTGACTGAAGAAGCGAAAGGCCGGCACGCGGAGGTGGAACTGTGGATTGCGGACGCACAATCCACCGCGGCACAGGAAGTCGAACCAATTATCAAGATCGGCGGCCATTGCCGCGAACCTTTCACCTGCGGATTCTACGACTACTGCCGGAAAGATGCCACTCAACCAGAGATCCCGACAAATATCCTCCCCCGAATTCATACTGCCAAAGTGAGCGACTGGGAGAGGCGTGGAATCACCGAACTACACGACACTCCAGACGATGAGCTCAACCTGATTCAACAACGGGTAAAGGCAGCCACTCTATCAGGTGAGACCTACTTTGATGCAGTAGGCGCGGCAACCGCACTCGGAGCCCAAGCCACCCACACCTACTTCCTAGACTTTGAAACCGTGACCTTCCCCGTTCCGATCTGGAAGGGCACCCGTCCCTATCAGCAGCTCCCCTTTCAATACAGCCTACATTTGGTCCACAAGAGCGGCGGACTACGTCATGCTGAGTTCCTCGATACCAGTGGTGACGATCCTCGCAAAGCGCTGGCCGAGCAACTTATACAAGACTGCGGTAATGATGGAGTGATCTTTGCTTATAATGCCGGATTCGAGAAAGGCGTGCTGAAGAGCCTGGCAGAATCTTTCCCCGAGTATACCAGTCAGTTGAACAGTATCATCCGTCGCTTGGACGACCTACTGCCGATTGCTCGGGACTGTTATTATCACCCCTCACAAAAGGGCAGCTGGAGCCTAAAGGCAGTGCTTCCTGCTATCTCTGAACTCAGATATTCAGACCTAGAAGAGGTGCAGAACGGCATGGCCGCTGTCGATGCTTACAAGGAAGCGATCAACTCGGATACCACGCCTGAGCGCAAACAAGAACTACGTGACCGCATGCTCGAATACTGTAAACTCGACACCTACGCGACCGTCAAAATGTGGAAGTTTTTCAAAGGCATAATAAAATAGATAAACTCTTAATCGATGGCGTTTTCTATCCCCAAATTTTAAACCATAGCCGAAGAGCACCTTTCATCCTTCAAACTTCCCCCTTCAAACTTCCAATTCCCCATCTCCAGTCAACCCTCACCCCCGGACGCTAACGCCGCCAGAAAGCAAATTCCTACCAGTTAAAAATAAAAATGTCTTTTGAGTTGACCGCGTTCAGTTGAACCTACTAGTAAAGTATCATTAATAACTTATTTAAGTACATGCATTATTAAAAATACCAACGAGAACAATTTTATAGTAATGAAGGGTAATAAAATGAATCAGATTATGGGTGATATTTCAGCAATCGAAGAAGATAAATGTATGGAACCAGTTGAGTTAATCGCATTTGATGGATTAAATCAAATTGGTGACATAACTTCGGAAGATGAGATTAAAAAACTTAATAACACTTTGATAAAGCTTGCGCGTGAATTTAACCGCATTCTAAAAAGTCAGGACTTAAACGCTTTTAATTGCTTACTTGTTCATAATGGACAGGTTATTAAAATTGATGAAGGCGTGTTTTCTGATGATGACTTTGATTCTGTTCAATTTTTCACAGAGGTTGATAAAAATGGGCTAGAAGAGGAGAGTGGTCTTGTATTCTTCACCAATGTTGCAGAAGCCGATGATCAAATCTTTTTCACTTTATCTGAACTTATAGGAACGCCAATAAAAGCATACTATTTTAATGGTAGTGAATATGTCACTTGTATGTATGAAGATGGTGAGTTTGAATCGAGTGAACCATGGGAAGCCGAGCTAGGTGAAGGTGGAGAGCCCGTCATGCAATTAATTTCAAAATATGTTCGATAGTTTTTGTTGAAGAGTAAAATTGAGTATGAGCCCCGGCGAGCTGAACGATATGTTGTCGGTGGCTTTTTATTTAAAAGGTACAATACTTCCCAATTACGAGATAAGGATTCATCATACTTATCAAGAATCGATTTAATAAATAGTTTTGAATATCAAAATTATCCGTGCTTAACGCCGACCTATATAAGCATTAATAATGACATCGTACTTTATAAGCAAAAATTTATCACTAAAAGTTTGGTAAATCATATCGATCATGGTTCGCTTTGCCAACTGTCTAAAACGCTGGATTATCTAGAGCGAATCGGTTTTGTTCATGGAGACTTGAACAGAAAAAATATAATTAAAACAATAGACGGCTATAAGGTAATTGATTTCGAACCAAGTTTAATTCAATTTCGGAATGGACGAGAGGCGTTAGTTACTACGCCGCCGTATTATTCAATGAGTGAATATAGCAAAGGCCGATTAACAAGCCTAAGCGATAAAATAGGATTTTATTATTTTATTATGAGGCTTTTGGGTACTTTTAATAATAAAAAACTGTCTCAACTTTTAAAAAATCGAGATCATTCTGTTTATTTAGATGAAGAAGAGCTCAAGCAGAAATCATTTTTTGAAATATTAGAGTATTCTTTAGTTAGAAATTTAAATTAAAGTCACTGTTTCTTAATTGATAACTGAAGGTCTTTTGATCGTGGGCTTGATCCGTTGGCGACCTTCGTGCGTTTGATCCTTGAACGCCTTGGATGCCTCGATGAAGCCGGCCTCGCTAAACTTGCGTAAAGGCAACGCTCCGACCATCACGAAATGGCCAT
The DNA here is from genome assembly GCA_030829145.1 of Verrucomicrobiota bacterium. GTDB lineage: Bacteria > Verrucomicrobiota > Verrucomicrobiia > Opitutales > Coraliomargaritaceae > Lentimonas. Next base: position 5,824 of record JAURBE010000001.1, read on the forward strand.
ACGCCGGCGAGATTGTTACTGGCGATCACATCATTCCACGTTCTGTTTGTCCCGAACTGGATAACGCCCTCTACAACCTTGAGATGATGCCGCTAACGCTCAACCAGAAGAAGAGCGCGAAGATCGGACAGAGGCAAATCGACTTAGCAAAACGATGGAACGCTGATGGGCTTCTAAGTAGCGAAGGATTAAGAAACGTCTTGGCTGTTTCCCCTTAAAAGATAGGCCGACTCGCTCGATCCACATAAGTTAGACTAAATAATTATGAAGACCTCGCTCTATCTGCGACACTTATCACTTTTTTGGCATACCCAGCTACGGCGGCGGCCAAAGTTGCGACATTAACTCCCGAACTTGAGAGGATTATTAGAAACGTCGGCTCTGGCCCGTCTAATCAGCTTCTGCTCAAAACTGTGCGCATCGAAGCTAAGCACTTGGACCTCCTTTATCTGAAGCATATTGAAGTCGAGCAGCGTCCTGTTAGGCTGTAATGCAAGCACATAAAGTCCTGATAAACCGGCTTCAGCAATTGCTTTCCTTTGCCGCTGCGACGTCTTATCGCTACCCGTGACAGGGTGAGCTAATGAATCTGAATCAAAACGGGCGTAACCTTTCAATCTTCGATATAATGAAGCACTAGATTTACCGATCTTCTGGATCTTGTTATCAAAATGCATGATATACACCCCAGACGCGCTTTGATCTAGCTTCTCAAGATTCTTTATCTGTAGGCCTTTCATAGGAAGCCATTCGGCAAAACCGAGATCTATGAAACCAGTATCCAAAGCAGCTTTTATTAAAGCATTCATACAAATAGTCCCAAAATTGGAAATTCAACTTCCCACTTCAACTCTTTTGCTGCCAATGGAATTCGTGAGTTTGAGAAACGTTTGAATAGTCCTTTTAGCATGATGTTTTATTTAAAGATAAGTAATGCCGACACGGTTCGGAAGTCGCCTACGCAACATCCTCGGCGTAGAGGAATTTCTGAAAGCCGCTGAAGACTTCGTTGATGGCTTTGGCGGGGCCTAGGTCGGCTACGGCGTCGGGGAGTGAGTCGTTATACTTGAGGCGTAGCAGTGGAGTCAGCTTGCCTTGATCTAAATCCTCTACCCCTACGTTAACGTAGTGGGACAGGACGAAGTCCAGGAAGGCTTGCTGCTTGGGGTTGAATTGGCTGCTGATCTCTACCTTTGCTTTGGTGGCTCGTTCTTCGCGGGTGCAACCGGCATCCTTGTGGAGGATGTCATCAATATTTCTAAAGGCTTGTTCGAACATAGGTGTTTGTGTCGGGAAAGGTCGTTGCAGGCGTTAGGCCGCGATTAAAGGGTAAGCGTCGCGCGCGAAGGCACATGGCTGCTAAAAACGTGGATCGGTCGGAAAGCGGTTGATCAATGGATGCTTGGATTGCGGTGCGCCCGCCTGAGTGCGAATCGCTGCACGCAGACTGCGAATCGCATCCGTCATTGCTGTCTCCTGCACGGGATCCACTGCAAGCTGTGCCTTTGCTTGTGCGAGCGCAGCATTCAATGCGGAGGTATCCGCCCCCTGCTGGCGCGCGGCTGCCTGCGCTTTTTCGCCGAGTCGAATCAAAGCGAACATCCCTGGCCGGTACGCATAGCCATCTTGCAAAATCGCCGAGTCGTGCACTTGGTGCCCGACGTCCGTCACTGCAGGCATCTCTTCGGCGGTGAGCAAGAAGCCATTCGCGTCCACCATACTGAAGGTGGCATGCGTTGCCCCTGGGGGCATGGTCGCTTCGACCCGCCCAGTAGAGACGATCGCGGGAGCCGCAAACCATTCTTCTCGATTGCCTCGGGTCGTATCAAACTGTTTCGGGTTCAGCGTATAGATGAGTTGTGCGCTCACGATTGGACTTTTGCCTGCGCCAGTTTCAAAGGTCGCCCACACACGATCCTCCACAGAGCCCAATTCCAGTATGGCTGGGCATGCTTGAGCCTCAGACTCAAAATCGGCGCTGGCATTGCGATACGGCAGCGGCGCACCGGGGGCTGCGATTTGCTCGTTCAAATCACTCAGCAATTCGGCCAGTTTTTCGGGATATTGATCCGCCACATTGTTGGCCTCACTCAAGTCCATCGTTGTATCGGCGCCATCATAGAGACGAAACAATTGAGCCGCATGCTTGGCCTTTCCACCCTGCGGGGCGACGTAGTGATTCACCAGTTTCCAGTCGCCCTTACGAATCGCTGCCGACATATGCGCATCCCAGGGGAAATACCAAAACAACGACTCACGCTCGGTGCCATCGCTCAGTAGCGCGCGATCTGACTCACCGTGGATCAAGGGTAAGAGGTCACAGCCATCCAATTCGAGGGATGGATCTGGTGCCACTCCGGCCATTGCCATAAAGGTGGGGTATAAATCAATCAGGTTGATCGGTGTGTCACACACCGTGCCGGCAGGGACGCCAGGGCCACGGACGAGAAATGGGATGCGCACCCCACCCTCCCAGGTGTTTTGCTTCCCGCCGCGCAAGGGTAGATTGTCAGTATAGGGCAGCACACCGCCGTTGTCCGAATCCACAATCACATAGGTGTTCTCAATCAGCTTATGTCCCGGATTGCGCGGATCATCGGTCACTTCCAAATACTCGATCACTTGACCGATCATCCAATCCACTTCGTCCACCATACTTGCATAATACGGGTTACTATGCCCGAGAATATCTTTGTAGATCGTGCCGGGGTCCGTCGGAAAGGGGTAGCCCATTTTTTCCAGATAGTGCTCAAAGCGCTCGCGGTTACGTGCCTGAATCGGGCCATGCACATAATACGGGCAATAATTCAAAAAGAACGGCTTGTTTTTATTTTTTTTGATAAACCCGAGCGCCAAATCGAGTGGCTTATCAAACGGACGCCCTTCGGCGTTCAGTTGAAAACGGTCCTGAGGGTCCGTCGTGGCGAAATCGGATAAGCGATCGGGTTGCATCCGGCCCCACGAGCCAAAGAACGCATTTTTGTTACCATCTTTGGGATCCCACAGATCAGGATCGTTATAATATTTATGCCCGCGCTCGTTTTCGGTAAATCCGAAATCAAATCCCTGATCCAGAGGAAACGGATAGCCAGCCGACTTGCCCCCAGCATGCCATTTCCCCACGTGCCCACTGTAATAGCCCGCCCGCTTTAATGTCTCAGGAATCATCGGTTCCTCCAGCGGTAATCCATACACATAGTAAGGGCAGACACGCTGGCTCTGAGGATGCCATGCGCGCGGGATCCGCCCGCCAGATACATGATACACGCCGGTATTGACCGGGTGCTGACCGCGCAAAAAGGCCACGCGCGAGGGTGCACAACTCGGAGCCGGCGAATATGCATGCGTGAAGCGACGCCCCATGCGTGTCAAACGATCCAAGTGCGGCGTTTCATAGACCGGATCCCCATTGATTCTGTGGCTCTCAATATCTTGTGAACCAAGGTCATCGACCATGATATGCACAATGTTTGGCTGTGGCGATGCCTCTGCCACAAGAGGTGCTGCGGAAAGCCCCACAAACAGGGCCGCACTGATGGAATAAACGAGATGCTTCATAAATATCTTAAATGAATCGAAATTTTCCGAATACGAGCGACAAAGGAAGCGCTGCGTATTCCGAGAGTGCCTTCATAATAGCCCGACTGCGGGGCACTGCCTACCCTCTGTTTAGAGGGGGCAAACCAGCGTTGCTGGTGTGGGAAGGGTATGAAAGTGGGAAGGTGCGAAGGGTATGAAAGTTTGAATGGTGGTTTGAGAGATCGATGTTGGTTGCTGGGAAGTGATTTTAACCATAGACCACTCCTCACTCCTCACTGAAGTACTCTGGCCAACGCTCAACTTTCAACTTCCAACGCCCCCCCTACCAACCGGTCTCAACCAGTTTATAGAAGCGCTTTGAAAGCGCTCCATTGTGCTCGGCATTCACGGTGACCGAACCATCGGCATTAATCGTAAATAAGGCTTCGCTGACGTCATCCCACTGGCTCAGGTCTGCAGAGACTTTAAGCACCCACGCGGTATTGGGCGGCATAAATGTGAGGCTGTCATCGGAGCTGGGGTTGCCTACTTGCAAGTTCAGCACAGATGGCTCGGTCGGCAAATGCCCTGCAGGGTTCGTTCCATACTGAGACTCCTCCCAATTGAGTTTACCGTCGCCGTCGGAATCAAGCACATCGGCAGCCGCATAGTCGCCGTCGACAACCAGTCCGTAGGCATCCAACCACGCCCGTGGTGTGCCCTTGCCTGTGATGCCCTGCACTTCGAGCCACTTCTGATAGTAGCGCGCTCCGATGGTTTTATATTCATCCACTAGGAAGTGATTGGTGAGCGACCAACCCTCCTGGTCCAAATCGCTCAAATCGACGAAGTCGGCATTTGGGACCAGGTTGGCGATATCGCGATGAACCGCATCCACCTCATAATTTAAAGAGCGATCCTCAATCCAGCGGGACACCATGGTTCCGCAGATAAACGGCGCGCTGCTGTTTGCGATCTCGGCTTCGACGTAGCCCCGATGTCTCGCGACCAGCGCAACCAGATTGGCCCCATATACTTCAGATGCGCTCGCATCGGCTTCCCCTTGGTGCCAGAGAATACCGCCGAATTCAATCGTCGTATATTCACCGCTCACCTGAGCCAAGGCCGTCTGGAGAAAAGGCGTCACATTCAAATCCAGCACGTCTCCGTCATTCCAATTATTATTTCGGAAGCCAGTGCCGCCCACGGCATTTTTAAGAATGAGAACATCCTCATCAGGATGATCCGCGGCATACGCACGCGCAAAATAGAAATCGAGAGCGGTATACGAATTGGATTTGTATTGAGCCTCAGCGACTGAGTTATCATAGAAGGTTGTTTGCAAGGGTTGAAATGCCCGAATCAACTCATTCTCTGCGCCTACGTCATAAAAATCTCTCGGACGGGCACGGGACAGCTGCAGCATATTCGGCAGCGGGTGATCCTCCATCCCATACACATTCGACGATGCATTGCTGCTGGCGCCCTCCATATTCGACTGCCCTTCGGTCAAGAAGATGACCAGCTTGCGGTTTTTTTGCGTTTCGATCACGCGATACGTTCCACCAGCATTCAAGGCAGGCAGCGCTTCAACACTCGCCGTAATCGTTCCGTCGGCATTCACGACAAAGGTCATGTGCGGCACCACACCCCATACGGTGTCGTCGGTCGACGCTTCGATATGCCATGCCGTATTGGGCGGCGAAAAAGTCAGCGTATCTGGATCGCCGTTCGTGCCCTCCACCAAAGTGAAAGGAATCGGTGCGGCCACGCCCACGCCCGTCGGATCGGTGCCATCCCGGTATTCCTCCCAATTGAGTTTGCCGTCACCATCAGAATCGAGCAGATCGGCCGCTTCATAATCGCCGCCAGTGACGAGACCATACAAATCGAGCCAACTGTGCGGGGTTCCCTGTGCGGTCTCGTCGAGTGCTTGAATCGAAATATTTGTCAGCGCAATCGCCAAATCGCCGCCGCCTTGATCATATGCGTAGTCGATCGTGCCCGACCAACTCTCTGTAAGAGTAACCGACGCGAACTCATAACCGTTTACCAATGAGCCATAGTCGACAAGCACCAGCGTGTCTCCGTTCGCGGTATCATAGTTGCTCAGGTCAACAATCAGGTTGTCGAGTCTCGGATCAAAAATGTCTGAGTTGTTCCACGTAGTCACCCCTGCAGCATCCGCAGTATAAGTGATATTCAAAGTGTTATTCCCCAAGCCATAAATGTCCGTATTCAAAGTGGCACCCGCTTCGATAGTAAAGTCAGCAGTCGCACGAGGCCTCATGAAAGCAAGGTCGATGGTTCCACCAGTCGCCAACGTCAAAGCGCTCCCGGCTTGGATTGCCAGTTCAGGGTGAAATCCTGTTTTTCTTGTCCCTGATTCAAGGGTTCGACCACTTTCAACAGTATAAGTGGTATTAAAATTCACGTCATAATTGCCGGTTCCAAAGTCAATATCTACATCCTTGCCGTCCCCGGTAACGGGAGCTACATCACCGACCCACATTGTGGCATCGGTCCAATTGCCATTTCCGGAATTGTCCCAAGTGATGGGTGGTCCAGGAGGAGTGATATTTTTTAAAGCGATCGCGAGATCACCGCTGCCTTGGTCATAAGCGTAGTCGATCGTTCCATTCCATCCCTCGGTCAGGGTGACGCTGGCAAACGTGGTGCCGTTCAAGTCGCCCGCCGCAGCATAATCAGCAAGAATCAACGTGCTGCCGTTCGCGATGTCGTAGTTGGTCAGATCGACCGTCAAATGGTCTCCACCAATGTTAAATATGCCTGCCCCCGAGAGAGAGTTGGTCCACGTAGTCACGCCTGCCGCATCAGCGATGTAGGTGATGTTCAGTTCTTTACTGGATAAGCCATACACCATCGTATTCAACGATGCTCCAGGCTGGATCATAAAATCGCCACCGCTCGTTGCATCCGAGCGAGGTCGCATAAAGCCGATATTCATCGTGCCTCCGGTCGCCAACGTTACTGTTCCCCCCGTTACGATACTTAAATCATCCCCATAGCCGTTACCAGTGAGCACCGCAGTTTCCGCAGTCAAAGACTCGCCGCTTTCAATCGTCCATGCGTAATCCAAAAAACTCTGCGTCGTAGCTGTAAGCACCACCGAATCACCGTTGACCGGGGCGACATCGCCGTCCCAGTTGGCAGTGGAGCTCCAGTTATCATCCGCAGCGCCGTCGTCCCATGTCACGGGCGATGCCATCGAAGCCGTAGCCGTCCCAATGACATCGATCTCCTGCATGACAATTCTACCATGATCTGCTGGCATCACGAACCGGATGGAATCAACGCCGGACGCGAGCACGCCAGTGGCATCATCTGTAATCGTAACACGCCGTGAGGCGGTTGTCGCTGTGGTATCAACCGTCACCAAATCGGTATACGTAGCGCTGCCCACCACACTGACCTGAACCGTGTAATCATGGTAATTAAAGTTCGTGTCGCTCGCCCACCCCGAAATCGCGATAATCGATGTCAGATCATACCCCTGCGTATTGACGGCTGTATTCAGATCGAACTGAATCGTTTGTGCCACACCGTCGTTATTGTAGTAAGTATTCTCAGTCGTGCTGGCAATGTCTCCCGATCCGTCATTCAGGCCATCAGGGCCGAAGGTCTCCGCTCCGGCATCATAGCTAGACAGTGTGCTTTGCCCCTGATTCACCAAGTCGTTCGCAACGATACCACCCGCAAACGCATTTTGCGTGGCGCTATCATCGACCGTAGCAATCGCTGCTGCCTGAGAAATTGAGCTCAAGCCAATGAACGCACTGAGTGCGAATAGGGTTCTGATTGTCTTCTTCATGAGGTATAACTTTAAAAATGATTCAGCGCGATTCAGGACTTCGAATCCCAACAGCACGTTCCAGTGCTTGAACCCATAATACCCGTCATTCGTATTCTTGACTACCCTACTTTCGGAGGGGGGAACCAGCAAAGCTGGTGTGGAAATGTATGAAAAGTATGAAGGTGCGAAGGTGCTACCTGATCTGACCGCGTAAAGAGATCCTCCTTGAAAAGCATATCCTTATACATGTCTTTGTCTATTTAAGTTGACGCTATGAATTGCCTATTTAAAGCTCCTCCCCTGCGAAGGGAAGGTGGCTCGGTCTGCCGAGACGGAGGGGTTTTCGCTGGCAATGTCCATCCCTTGAAGTAATCTGTAATGTATGTCTGTTAGTGACCAAGAGCGACTCAACAACTTGCCTGCGCTAAAGCATTTCCGCAGAAAACTACGGAGTCATATGACGCCTGCTGAGGCAAGACTCTGGACTTACCTGAAAGGCAAGCAACTCGAAGGTCGAAAGTTTCGCCGCCAGCACAGTGTCAGCCAGTATATTTTGGATTTTTACTGTCCAGCATCAAAGCTGGCTATTGAACTGGACGGGCAGGCGCATAACAGCGCGATGGCTGCCGAATACGACCACGAGCGCACACTCTTCCTTCAAGCGACAGGTATTCAAGTGATTCGATTTGAAAACAAGACTGTCTTCGACCACCCAGAGTGGGTATTAGAACAGATTCGCACGGCAGTTAACAAAAGCGGAGGCTCGGCCCCAAACCCTTCCGGTCGGGCGAGCCGACCACCTTCCCTTCGCAGGGAAGGAGTTTTTTTTACCGCGAACTTCATAGGCTCAGACTTGTGTATAAGGATATACCGTCATTAGACGGGGGTGCTGCGCAACTCCAACGCTCCCCGATCTCACCGCGTAAAGAGCTGCGCTCCACGCGGTGAACTGATCGAGGCTACAAAATCACACTTACCACTTGCCCAGATTCAGCGCATTCAGATCTTTCAGCCCGGCTTCGGACACCTTGCCATCAAAGGCGCGGATCGCATGGCGCAGATTACGAATCGCGACGGCATACGGTTGTTCTTCGACGGGCTGTTTCACCACGGCACGCGCATCTTTAAGCGCTTGAGTGAGCACAGTCACATCGACGCCTTGCTGCATCAATTTTCCGCGCGCTTCATGCCCGACCTTGATCAACGACAGCAAGCCTGGCTTGTAAGCAAATCCATCTGTGAGCTCGAGGGTCACTGCGCCATCAATGCGCACCTTGCCAACCGGTGGCACTGGCTCGGAATACACCAAATAGTTATTTGCATCGATCAAGCAAAACACACCGTGCGTCATCCCCGGAGGGGCAATGGCTTCCACCCGACCATCGGTCAATTTCGCCGGTGCCCGGTCCCACTCTTCGAGGCGAGGCGCACGATACTTGAGCTCGGTGCCGCCGTTGAGGCTATACACCAAAAACGCATCCACGACTTTTGACTTTCCAGTGGTATCGAAGGTCGCCCAAATTTGTGTGTGCTCACTGCCCAGGGCAGTCACGACCGGCACATCCTGCTGCCCTTCTAGCGCCTCCCCGGAATCGGGATTCAAATACGGCACCCGCGCATCGTTGCCCGCCATCCAAGTGGTCAGATCTCCCAGCAACTGTTGCGTCATTTCAGGATATTGATCCACCAAGTTGTTGGCTTCGCCAATATCATTGCGCGTGCCATCTTCGTTGTAGAGCTTGAACAATTGTAAGTCCGGCGCTTCGGTCAGTCGGGGGCCCGTATTCTTCATCAGCTTCCAGCCTTTGCGCTGAATCACCGAAAAGGATTTATCATCGGCGGGATGGTGAAAAAACAACGTGTCACGCGCAGTGCCATCGGCGAATTTCGCTTCGCTTGCCTGGCCTTGAATGACCGGTAAAATATTACACCCGTCCAGATCCAATGCAGGGTCTGGTTGCATGCCGCCCATCGCCATGAAGGTGGGAAAAAGATCCAACAGTGTCACGGGGGTCGTTTCGTTGACCGAGCCTGGCTGCACGCCTGGGCCAATCACAATGAATGGTATTTTAACGCCGCCCTCATACATCCAACTCTTCCCTTCACGTAGCGGCGCATTGTCTGTGACCTTCTCGAAGCGACGCTTGCCGTCGGCACTCGCCCAGGTCGCCAGGCGCTGCGAGCCGCCATTGTCGGAGCTGATAATCAAATAGGTATTATCGATCAACTTGTGGCCCGGATTGCGTGGATCATCGATGGACTCCAGCGTCTGAACCACTTTGCTGACCATCCAGTCGACCGAATCGACCATGCTCGCATAATACGGATTGTTTTGCCCGGGCGCATCGGGATCCGCAATCGAACCGGAGTCGGTCGGAAAATCGATGCCGAGCTTTTCACAATAATACGCCAAGCGCTTGCGGTCGCGCGTCATGATCGGGCCATGCACCAGCTTAGGGCAAAAATTCAGGAAGAACGGCTGATCCTGACGGCCGACCTTATTCAACCACCGCAACGAAATATCCGTCAGGCTATCATAGGGCCGCTCATCATCGATCAACGGCAAAAACAACGGATTATCAAAGTCCGTCAGGCGGTTGTTGCGAGGCTGCGAAAAGATGCCCTCCTTGTTGTTGATCTTCTTATCCTTGGGATCGACGATCTCCGGATCATTATACACATGATCACGGCCATAGGAAAAATCAAAGCCCAGCTGCAGCGGGGTCGGCACCATGTTTTCCCCACACACATGCCACTTGCCCACATGCGCAGTGGTATAGCCCGCCTTCTTCAATTCCTGTGGAATAATAGTCTTGGACGGATCGAGCCGTGCGGAATAGTATGGGGTCAACTCAGGACGCTCGCCCCATGCGCGTGGCACGCGACTGCCTTTGACATGATAGACGCCATTTTTCACGCCAAACTGACCGCTCAAATACGCAGCCCGCGAGGGCGAACACGTCGGCGACGGCGAGTAGGCCTGCATAAAGCGAATGCCCCGCTCCGCCACGCGGTCAATATTCGGCGTCTCATACAGCCCCGGCTCAGCATGCAGCGCGTCATAATAACACGCGACATCCTGCCAGCCGAGGTCATCGACGAGGATGTGCACAATGTTTGGTTGCGACCGTTCGACTACGCTCACGGCAGGCAGGCTCACAACAGGTGGCTTCGCATTCGCGAGCACAGGGGCCGTGGCAACACTCAGGCCGACGACGGCACAGATTGAATAAAAGGTGTTCTTCATATGACTGATAAAATAACAGAAATTCGTTGTAGTCACTACGTCCCGAATGCGCACGCAGTCTGTTCAAATATGCACGCTATTCTACACCTGCTGGATTGTTTGACTACCCTCCATTTAGAGGGGAAACCAGCGATGCTGGTGTGGAAAGGGTATGAAGGCGGGAAAAGTTGCCAGCTCCTTCCCTGCGAAGGGAAGGTGGCTCGCGAAGCGAGACGGAAGGGTTCTTGCCGAGCATGTTGCACGTATCCAAAGACCACCAGGACCTTGAGCCCTGTCGAAACGGCTCACATTTGGATTTCAACCACCCGCGCCCTGCGGTCATTAGTGAGCACATGTGTAGACGCAAATAAGTGCTCTGATTTCCGATTGCCGTTAACAGCTTGATTTTTCAAGTATTCTGACCCATTGATAGTATATGAATCGAATCGAATGGTCTGCGGATGTTTGTAATGGGAAGCCTGTTGTGCAAGGCACACGAATTACTGTGCAAACTGTATTATCACACCTGAGTGCGGGCGATTCCACTGAAGAAGTGCTGGAGGCATTTCCTCAACTGTGCCGTGATGATGTTTTAGCTTGCTTGTCCTATGCGGCTCGGGTCGGAGAAATTCATTCCAGTATCGAGCTTGTTTCATGAGTCGATTGTTGATTGACGAGAACCTACCGTTTTCGCTCGTTCGGCTTCTGAAAGTGGATTGTGTGCATGCTTCTGAAATTGCAGCTCAGGCTTCGGATACGTTATTGTGGAACACGGCTCGCCAAAATAATTGGAGGGTCCTGACGCGAAACACTGACTTCTTCGATCGCTTACTGGTGCATGGCGCACCACCTAAAGTAATTTGGGTGCGTTTGGGGAATATTCGCAAGAATGCTTTGATTGAGCTGTTGCTCTCGCGCTGGCCTGCGGTGCAGTTGATGCTGGAATCAAATGATTTAGTTGAAGTATACCATGATCGTTTGGAGGCCTTGAGCTTTCCTCGGTAAGCGAGCCTCCAGCAAAGCTGCAGTTCACCGCAGTCTACCGCGTGGGGCGCAGCTCTTTACGCGGTGGAGCGACTTGTGAGGCGCAGTGTTACGACGTGTGGGCGTAGTATGACGAAGCCCCAAGTCTGCTGGAGATGGCGTCGCAAGTTGGTTCTTCGACATTTTCAGTGGATCATCCTGGATTTGAGGGTTCAACCAAGGCCGTAGACTTACGCTCGACGATATGGGAAAGGAATGAATGTTCACAACCGCTTCGCTAGAGAGGGGAGTTTTAGGAGAAGAAAGAAAACCTCACGGTATAAGCTCCCCCCCCTCGCCCTTGGGCTCTCTAGCGAAGCGGTTGTAAAAACAAACTGATCCAAGGAAAGATAAAGCACTTAAACTCCAAGAGCTACGTAGGTTAAGAAGTGGGAAGCGTTGCGCGCTGTTGGTGCCCTCCCCTGAACACATCAAAGTCGCTCCGTGTCTTCGTGTCTCCGTGTGAAAACCTCATCCTGCCAGCTCTGCGATCAACGGCGAGCACGACGTGATACAGAACAACCGCCTCAGCCCTGCCCGACACACGCAAAAAAACGCCCGGATTGCTCCGGGTGTCTTCCCCTAATATAAATCGGTTCCCCAACCGATTCCCCTATAATATGAAAAACTATGCGCGACGACGGCGAACCATCACGTAACCGAGCGCCAGCATGCCGCCGATGAGCGCGTAAGTGCCGGGTTCTGGGACGACGTTCAGCGTGATGTTGCTACCGGTGGTGTAATCAAGCGTGTAATCAACGCCTTCGGTAAGAGTTCCCGAACTATCAGTCACTGTGACACTAGCAAATGTGTTAGACAAAGAGCCGCCCGTGTAGTCCACTAGTGTCAGCGAACTAGCCCCTACAATAGTGTAGGCAGTCAGATCAACAGTCAAGTTGTCTGCCCCAACATCAAACGTATTTGCGTTGCTCCACGTCGTGACACTCGTAGCATCAGCGATGTATTTAATGTCGGCCGAAATGTTGGCCAATCCATAATATCCCGTATTCAGACTGGCACCAGCGTAGATATTAAAATCGCCACCAGCAGTGAAACGAGGCCGCATGAAAGCGATGTCCATGGTGCCTCCTGTTGCCAAGGTCAAAACAGAATCAGACTGTAAGACCAATTCATCATCTAAGGCCGTGGCCGTCGAAGTCAGGGATGCTCCGTTTTCGATAGTCCACGCGTAATCCAGCCGGCTCTGTGCCGTCGTTGTGAGAACGACGGAGTCACCGTCTTGCGGGCCATTTGCAGGATCACCGACCCAGTTGGCTCCGTCAGACCAATTGTCATTCCCAGCGCCGTCATCCCAGGTAATCGTCACGGCCTGCGCAGTAGTGAACGATAAACCAGCGAGGGCGCTGAGTGCGAATAGAGTCTTTGTGGTTGTTTTCATATGTATTTTTTAGGGTATTGGGAGGTTCCATTCAGAGGTTCTGACAGGTTTGAAAGCACTACTATGGCGCTTTTATTTATTTTGAATACCCTACATTTAGAGGGTAGTGAGCAGGTTTTTGGATGTGGCCGGCATAAAAAACCCTTATTATAGGTTGTGGTGCATGCTTCTCCTGCTTGCAGGCGGGCATGCCCTCGACAACGTAAAACAGGCTCTCTTCGAGAAGCCCGTTCCACAACAGAGTCGAACTTCATTCCATCTCAGAGATTCACTACCGATGCGCCCATTTCACGCGAATCGACGAGGCACCTTAAAGTGACCGCAGATGCACGCCGATTCACGCAGATTAAAGCAACCTATTGAGCATCTGCGTGCATCCGCGTGCATCTGCGGTTAAATAAATCAGGCACGAGATGATCGACTGATCTTCAAAGAAGTTGCCCGACCAATCGTTTTAGCTGGGGGGCAATGCTCCCACGGTCGCCAAGGCTATGCGGCCGCCCTGGCACACTGCGGACCACGCGGAGGTGGTCCCTCCCTCAGAGTCAATGCTTTGGGTTGATCGGAGGGATGGCCTCCGCGCCGTCCGCCGAGTCAGGTATATAAACCAACACGACGCTATTTCTCACACGGAGGCGCGGAGACACGGAGGCTCTTCCAATGCACTATCCAAAAGCTCCGTGTCTTTGTGCCTCCGTGTGAGACCATTTGTGCCGCCTGCATCGGGTATCTCGGCGCTTTAGCTGGAGGGCAATGCTCCGTCATTGCCACCGAACCGAAGCCATCAGCACCGCCCATCCTGACGCGGAAACGACGGAGCGTTTCCCTCCACTAAAAATCTGTCGTCAGAATCACTCCACCGTTGCTTTAAAAAGCGATGCGGGCAGTCCCTCTTTGTTGTAGAGATTGGCGCCTTCGGGATTGGCCGACCAGGCGTAGCGCACCTCGACTGGCGCTGGAATGTTCGGGTGCCACACGGCCACCGTATCAGCGCCGACGATTTTCGCTTCGGCCCATTGCCACTGTTTGTCTGCACCACGAATCTGAAAACGTTGCAGTGGCACCTGCACGGCTTCTGTCGGCTCCATCAAATACTTATTGCCGACCATCAAGCCCGAACCGACATGATCAAAGGTGACTATGACTCGGATACCGTCGACGTGGGCACTGTTGTAGAGCGGACCGCTACAAACCAGTTCTTGTCCATAGGCCTGCTTTAATGCCCAGAGTGCCAGGCGTTTACCGGCACCCACTTTATTCTTGGGATGTATATTATTGGCCTCACCGATATCATTGAGCACGGCCATACCGGTATCGTCTGTCAGCGCCAGCACCTCGCGCTGCTGGTTTTGAATCTCCGCCCAATTGTCCTGATCAATAGGCTCCGCGTTGGCCGCGTGCTTGTTGGCCAGCTGACACCAGATAAAGTAGAACGTCTCTTGCCCCCAATGTGAGCGCCAGCCGTTGATCAAGGCCAGCATACTGTCGCGGTAATGCTCCGTGCGGTAGTTCGTGTTGCTCTCGCCCTGATACCAGATGGTGCCCTGCATGGCATAGGGTGCCAGTGAATGGATAAATCCATTATAGAGCGCGGCCGGTATCCGGTTGGCGTTGAACGTGTCGGACGGCTTGCGCGGTGCTCGCTTCCCCGCCGCCTTGGCCGCTGCGGCCTGCTGCTTCCATACGGCCAGCTTCTTTTGATAAGCGGCCTGGTGTTGCTTCATCGCTGCAGGAGCGAGTTTTGCGGTTTCGTTTTCGTAGAACGCTTTGCCCTCCGCGGTGTTCAAGTATTCGCGCTTCGGAATCCATGGCTCAATTTCGGTGCCACCACGGTTACTGTAAACAAGACCGACAGGCACCCCGAGTTGCGTGCGCAGTTCACGTCCGAAGAAATAGCCCGTTCCAGAGAAATCGCCCGTGTTGCCCTGCACTGCCGCAAGCCAGCCCGACTTGCCGCGAATGCTAGTCACCTCCTTGCCGGGAGACGCCACGCCTACGACCGCAAACTGCCGGAGTAGCGGATCGTTAGCTGTTTGAATTTCATTATGCAGGTAGTCCGCCAACGGCTCGTATTCAGATTGTGGATTCGGTTTCGCAGTCAATTTGCTCAGCGTCCACGCCATGTTCGACTGACCGGCACACAGCCAGACTTCGCCCACTAGGACATTGGAAACCTGAAAGCTAGAACCTGACACTTGAGAGGAGATGACCATGGTGCGGGATTCGGCGGAGGCCTTCATCGGGCTAAGCTTCGCCATCCATTTGCCAGCTTGATCGACTGTGGCTGTTGTTTCCTGCCCACCGAAGTTCACCTGGATCGTGTCACCCGCGGAGGCATTTCCCCAGACCGGCACATCCATTTGCTGTTGCAGCACCATACCGTCTGTAAAAATCTCGGCGGCGGATAGATCGGCGGCATCGCTAATGTTCGCCAGAAAAAGTGAAGTCAGGGCAAACAGGCTGCCGATGGAGCGTCGTATTGTTTTCAAAAGAATTTGTTGATTCGCAATGCACCGGGACGATTGAGCACCCTCCCACATGTGTGGCACCGATCATACGCCCCGCCTTCCTTTTTGACTACCCTCTGTTTATAGGGTGGTCGTAACCTATCTGCTACGCTATCTTACTAAAAACAGAATGACTCCGGCTTGCCTGAGCCCGTCAACCGAACGAAGTATTCCCCTACCTCCGCCCCCGTATCTCGAACGCATGAAGCTTAAACAAAATAGCACCGCCATACTGCTACTGCTGGCAGGCTGTTTCCCCGCGTTGACCTTCGGCGAAGCGCAGAACACGCCCCCAGCGGACCTGCACAACGCCTCTCTCTCGCAACTGCAGCAACGTGCCGCAGCAATTGATACCGAGCTCGACGAGCTGGCACACTACAGCCTGCGCAGCGGCGTCGGATCGATCGGCTACCGTTCCGATGTTCATTTAGAAGCCGAGCACACGGAGTGGGTGCAAATTCAATTGGAAGCGGACACCCCCATTGATCAAATCGTGCTGGTGCCCTCCATCTGGCGCGACACGAAAGCCGGCTTCAAAGCCGATGGCTTCCCCTTACAATTCCGGATTATAGCGGGCACAAAAAAAGACGCAGAAGGCACCGTCATCGCCTCATTCAACGGGGATTCAACAATCCTGCCACGCATCGCCCCCTTGCTCATCCCTTGCGCAACCACGGCGTCTTGGGTGCGGGTGGAGGCCTCGGTATTGTCACCGCGCAAGTTTGACGGAAAATATAACCTGGAGCTGTCTGAAATCATGATTTTCAACGGTGCGACGAATGTGGCACTGCATCAACCGGTGACAACCTCATCGATCATTATTAAAGACAGCGGTGCGCGCAAAAAGGGCTATCTGGTCGATGGGTTCACGCCCTTTCTAATGGATGCGGGCCGCGGTGAGGGCACGGTCGCCTTTATCGGAGTGGCTCGCATCGATGCGCAGCCTTTCATCACCATCGATCTCGAACGCACATATTCCTTGGATCGCATCCAGCTGCATGCGATCGACTTTAACGACACCATCCCCCAATCCACACCGGCGGGCTACGGCCAGCCCAACCGACTACTGGTCGAAGGTGCTCTAAAGGCCGATTTCTCCGATGCGGTGCCACTGACTAAATATCGTAGAGGGTCGATCTATGATGTGGGGCCGATTCTCACCCAGCGATTCCCGGAGACTCCGTGCCGCTATGTGCGCCTCACGGCTCTGGAGCCCTATGTGTTCGATGAAGACAATGAGCACCAGGCTAGAGTGGGATTCGCTGAAATTGAACTATTTTCTGGCAATCAAAATGTGGCACTCCACAAACCAGCGACCACTCACTTACTCGACGGCACGGGGCGCTCCATCGCCGCGTTGACGGACGGCACCAACCTGTATGGCCAAATCCTACCCGTTCGACAATGGGTGGAGGAACTGGCGCATCGTCATAACTTGGAAAACGAACGCCCTCAAGTCGCTGCCGAACTGAATCGCCGCTATGCCCGCCAGAAAATCATGCTGCAGATTTTCATCTGGTTGACAGTGCTATTGGTGGTAGGGATCGGCTTCATCATTCTAATCGAACGCACCCGCCGAATACGCAAAATCTCCCGTATCAAAGAGCGCTTTGCGGCTGACCTGCACGACGAGCTAGGCGCGAACCTACATACCATCGGACTACTCAGCGACCTGTCCAAAGAGTTGATGCATTCGCCCGACAAACTAAGCAAATTACTCGATCGTATCCGCACCTTCACCGAACGCAGTGGCACCGCAGCGCGCTACTGCACCAACATGCTCGAAGCCAAAGGTATCTGTGAAGATCTCGTCGAAGAAATGAACCGCTCGTCCAGGCGACTCCTTTCGGACCTGGACTATCACATCGAGTTTTCAGGCGAAGCACTCTTAGAAGATCTCAAGCCCCGTGTGCGCATCGATATTTTTCTGTTCTTCAAAGAATGCCTGATCAATATCCTGCGCCACTCCGGAGCCACCAAGGTCTCAATACGCTTAGTCGCGACCCCAAAGGATATCTGCCTAACGATTACCGATAATGGACACGGCATCGATTCTGGAAAAGACCAAGTCCCCGCTTCAAGTCGACGCCGAGCACGCCTCTTAAGGGCCAGCGTCACAGCCGAGCACCCGAAAGAAGGCGGCACCTGCATCCACCTGTCCGTAAAACGCCACAAATTTAGAATCCTATAATGAATAAGCAAATTCACATTATGCTGGTGGAAGATCACGCCGGTTACCGCGAGACGATCGCCATCGCCCTAGAGCAGAGCGATAACATGCAGTTGGGCAGTCAGTTCGGCACAGCCGAAATCGCTCTACGTGCACTGCAAAACACTGCCTCGCCCAAACAGCCGGATGTCATTCTGCTCGATCTCAACCTCCCCGGCATGTCAGGGCTCGAAGCACTTCCGTGGATTAAAGGTTATGCCCCGAACTCCGAGGTCATTATACTAACACAATCCGACAACGCCGCCGACGTCACCCGGGCGATCTCCGAAGGCGCGGCAGGTTATTTGCTCAAGTCCGCCACGTTTAAGGAAATCACTGAAGGCATCGAAACCGTGATGGAAGGCGGTGCGACACTCGACCCCGAGGTGGCCCGTTTTATCATCAATACCTTACGGAGCCAGCCCAAGCCGACTCCCCCGGAGAAAACACTGTCCGAGCGCGAAATGGAAGTCCTCGAACTCATCGGCCAAGGCTTGGCTAAAAAAGAAATTGCGAGCGAACTAAAGATTAGCGTAACCACGGTGGCCTACCACGTGCAACACGTTTACGAGAAACTCGAAGTCCCCAACGCACCAGCCGCCGTCGACCGCGCCCACCGCCTAGGGCTCTTCAAGCCGAATCGATAGCACAGATCGAAACCGCTTCGCGGATTCCGCTACACTATCAGAACCACTCCCTCACTCGTAGCGGACTGGCGACGTGTCATTTCGACCACACAACCTCGGCCACTGCATAGATCGAAACCGCTTCGCGGATTCCGCTACACCAGATGGCACGTTTCCCTCCACTAATCTTCCACCGGCCGAGCCACAATCAAACGGGCGGAGCGTGGAGACAATTGCTGGACAGTATAAGAGGTCTCATGGCGACCGAGCGTTTCATCCGTCCAGAAGTCAGTCAACTCGGCTAGCTGGACTAGCGAGACCGAAAGATCGACGGTTTCGGTATCACTCCAATTGAAGAAGTAATAATACTGAGTGTCGCCAAGGTCAGTGATACCGGTTTCCAATTTGGTATTGGTAAACCGTGCACCCTGCCCCGTGGGATTGAGTAATTTTTTAAGAATCCCGAGTTCCTTCGCATGCAAATGCTCGGCCTTGTCCCCGCTCAAGATGAACCCACCCACTGCGTGGATCGAGGTGGCGTGAAACAGCCACTCGTTGTCCGTGACATCGCCTTTGATATTCCATGGGCTATCGGTGGTCAGGACGATACAATCCGGGTCCGAGTCCCACAGCGTTCCGTTTTGCCAGCAACGACTCAGATTTTGACGCGCCAGTGATTTAAACGACCACCATGCACGGCGAATATCACCACTGGTGCGCATTGCAGTCACTAGTCCAAAGGAAGGCCATATCGGCGCATTACAGCCCAGCACGACCGTCTCGTCATCACAACCGCGCAGCACGGCTGCCATGCCCTGCCGATACGCTTCGATACGCGAGGCATTCGGCTGATAATGGCGACCGCCTTGGAGCGCGCCCCAATAGTTGGCATCCAGTTTAAAATAGTTCACCCCCCACTCTTCGCGCATCGTGCGAAAGATGTTTTCAAAATGCTGCTGCACTTCCGGGTGCGTGCCGTCCAAGGCATACCACGGGCCATAGCGCCAACCGCCAAACGAGACCGTGCTGGAATCGAGCGGCTCGCCGTGGGCATTCTTCACAAACCAATCCGGATGCTCGCGCAACACACGCGAATCCTTCTGCGCGATAAAGGGCGCCACCCAAATCGCAGGCTCAAACCCTTTTGCGCGAATATCGGCAATGGTCTGCTTGACGTCGCCATACTCTGGATTCGGGTCAAACCAATCGCCGAAAAAGGGCTGATACCCATCATCCAACTGAATGAATTTCAACTCGGGCACCTGCTCCTTAAAAATATCCAAATTGTCGCGGATAATTTCATCCGTCACATCCATACGGTAGCAATACCAAGAGCACCACCCCGTCGCCACCGGACTCACCTTACGTGGCGGATGATTGCGATTGATCCGCTGGGCCAGTTCATTAAACAAGTCGCCCTGGCGCTCACCGCTCAGCACAACAAACTCTTCGAGCGACCAACGCTCCCCCGGCTGCAACACCAGTCCTTCGGTATCCATCGAGATCAACAGTTGCTGCGCATCAAAACTGATTCGACCGATAAAACGCTCGCACGCCGCGAAGCCTAGCAAAAGATTATCTGTATCCGTAAGATTGAGGTTCAACACGCCATAGGCAGTCGGCAGCCCCCTAAAGTCAGGAATCTTGTAGTGCTTTACGTCAGAGTTATTACCGATGTCTTCGCGCTGCCCCAAAGTGCCGCCATTTTGATACAGCATCTGAAACCCCTCACCGTAGATCGGCGTGTCCGGCGAAAACCCGTGCTCAGCCACTTCAAACAAAACGACACTTTTCAGTCGTAAGGGAGTGTCCCCCATATTCGTCACCGAGGCGCGGCAACGTGTGCCGTCCCAAACGCGCTCGACCTGAATTTGATCGGGTGCAATGACCTGCCCTTGAACATCTTCAACCACCCAGTTCGACGCCTGTAGCACGGCAAGGAATCGCTGCCCCTGTTCGGAAGTGACCTTTGATTCCGGTTCCGGACCTAGTTTCGCACAGCCTGACACACAAAACAATACAGCGGCACTAAGTAGCGCAGACCCTAGACTATTTTTTTTGTTAACCTTCATTATATTTTTAATTTAGTCACCCATTCTGGAGGGCAATGCTCCGTCATTGCCGCCGAACCGAGGCCAAAACCAACGCACGGCAATGACGGAGCATTGCCCTCCAAAAAATAAGCCCCGCCCCGCTCATTCACACATCGGGTTCACCAATGTGCCATGCTGTTGCTTTGCGACATGGCCCTCCACTGGGATCAATGCCATATCAGCACCCGGCTCCAGCGTGAGCTTGAGCACCCGGTGCAAGCTGCGCTCTGTGGGTTTAAACGTGCGTCGTAGTGATCGCATCTTTGACTCGTGCAATCGAATGGTCAGTGCATCTGCATTCTGGGTAAAACTCACGGACTCACCGCCGAGCGCCTCACAGTGCAACACTTTCCGTGGTAGCGTGGGAAGCGAGAGCTGGCCATCGGCCCATTCAAACACGTGTAGGTAAATAACATTTCCCTTGTGGCATGCGCCCCCCCACTGCCCACTCACATAGGGCCCTGCGCGTGTGCCATAAATACTCTCACCATAGGTCTGCATCCATGGCTTCAACGCTTTCAAGTTAGCAAGCTCCTCCGAGCGCAGTTCGCCGCTGGGCATCGGGCCCACATTCAGCAGCATGTTCCCACCCCCCGTCACGCACGCTGCCAACATCTGCGCACACTTCTCAAAACTCGCAGTCACAGCCTCCGGGCGATACGACCAGCCACCGTGCCCATCCGGGCCCTTCGACATCGGCATGCAAGTCTCCCATGGGTAATCCACTCGAAAGTTACCGATCTTACCTTCGGGCGTTTCGTAGTCGCCCTTGGTCAATGCGAACAGCTCTGGGGTCGGCGTGCCCGCCTTGTGCCGAAACACAAACTTGGCGGCACGATTATTTACCAAAATCTGTGGCTGCAGCTCATAGATCATTTCAAACAACTCTTCGAAACGATAGTCCGACCACTTGCCGGCAACATGGTCAAACCAGAGCACGTCGACTTGACCATAATTCGTCAGCAACTCGCGAATCTGACCGTGGTAGTAGTCGTTGTATTGACTGTTATCGCCCACCAGATAATCTGGATGCGACCAGTCACGCGTGGAGTAATACCAACCGAGCTTGAGCCCGTGCTTGTGCACCGCATCGGCCAGTTCTTTACAGATATCGCGACCGTAAGGCGCGTTCATACTATTATAATCCGAGAGCTCTGTCGCCCAATTGGAAAATCCGTCATGATGCTTGGCCGTGAAGACGAGGTATTTCATGCCTGCCGCTTTGGCGGTGCGCACCAACTGATCGGCATCGAAATCGACCGGATTAAATTGCTTGTAGAGGGCGTCATACTCGGCATCCGGCATCAACTCGAGCTTGCCCTGATGATCAAAGGGATGCGACGCACGCGCCCAGCCGATTTCGACGCTGGCAACACTCGAAGGGCCCCAGTGAATGAAGAGCCCAAACTTATCATCCAACCACCAATCCATCTTCGCGGGGTGCGTCGCAACCTCAGAGAGTTCAGTCGCGTTTACCTGACTGCTCTTAGCCAAACAAGGACTCACTCCGAAGGAGATACACAAGGCGATCAGAGCAAAGAGCGTATGGCTAAATTTCATACGACGCATCATAGCAAACTACAATGGAGCCACTACCCTCCATATGCAGGGTAGTGGCTGAAAGAATCTAGATTTGCTACGCAGAGAAAACTGCGAGCAGTGTCAGACTATTGAATTGTTAGCGCAAGCGACTGTGCGGTGCCCCACTGGCGACCAGTGAGGTTGACCTGCCAAATGTCGTCGCCGAGGTCTTTGACCGAGACGATCTCACAGTTTTCAGAGCCTGCAGCTTTGAGGGCCTGCTTGCTGTAGAACGTCAGACTGCCCTCTTGCGCGCCGCCATCGCTGAGGTCGATCTCCACTGTAGATGCAGAGACGCGAATGTTGTCGATCTCTGTCGCACCAATCGAAAGGTGCAAATTTGAACCGATCAAGATCGGCAGGCCTACTTGTGATTCCACAATCGGCGTAAAGCGTAAGAGACTGGAAGAGAGCGAATCCAAATCGGCAGTTGTGTAATGATCTTGAGCGTATCCAACCAACTGATTGCTCCATCACTGTGCCCACGGCAAAGTCATGGCTAAGCGTGCTGCAAGCCTCCTACATTTGCTTCACACTCCAACCACATTCCAGCAACTTCAGAAAACGAATCGTTAAGACGCCAAAGCTCTACTTCTACGACGTTGGACTTGCCTGCCGGCTCCTCGGAATACAGGAGGAGAGCCAAATAAACACGCATCCTCTACGTGGCAGTTTATTCGAGAATATGGTCGTCACCGATCTGCTCAAAACAAGATTAAATCAAGGAATCGACCCTTCCATGTTTTTTTGGAGAGACAGTGCTGGACTTGAAATCGATCTAATTCTCGAGAATGGCAACCAGCTACAACCTATAGAAATCAAGTTAGGCGAAACATTTACCGCGTCTTGGCTGAATAATCTAAACAAGTGGTGTTCGCTTGCCGCCAACAGCACTCAACCAATGCTTTGCTATGGGGGTAGCTGGACGGGACAGCGATCAGAAGTAAAAGTGTTACCATGGCACGAAGTCGTCCAAATGAATATCCGCCCTTAACAGCACAAAGAAACCCTTCTCGTTGCCGAGAAGGGCTCTTCTTTGTAGCTGGGGCGACCCGCCGTCGCTCCATGAGTATTTGGTCGGGGCGACAGGATTGCTTCGCCTTCTCGCTGCGCTCGTCGAACCCGAGGTGCGGCTACCGCCGCATCGCCACTACGTGGCTCCTTTCGAATCCTGTCGCCCCGACCAAAAAAAGCCCTCCTCGCAAGCGAGAAGGGCTTTTTTTGGTCGGGGCGACAGGATTCGAACCTGCGACCCTCTGCTCCCAAAGCAGATGCGCTAGCCAGGCTGCGCCACGCCCCGTTTCCAAAAGAAGACGACAAACCATCACAAAATGACTGCCTGTCAATGCTGTTTCAAAAGATTTTTAATTAATTTTTGTTCGCCCTTTTTTGGATAGCCTACAATCCTCACGTTTTTTACATGAGCGATCTACGTGTTTTATTAGTCCATATCTTTGCAGTCTTACGATTTGCGACTGTAGCCCTCACTTTATTGCTCTGTACAATGGCTTCAGCAGCGACACTTCAGCAGCAATTAGAACAGGCGGTGTCTGCCTTTAGCCAAGGCGATTACGAAGCCAGTTATTGGCAATTTGAAAGTATGGCGCTCGATTATGGCTCCGAACCTGAGTTTCTGGCGCGTACATTCCAACAAACAATTCTGCCGGTTCGTGGCTATGCCGCTCTGATGGCAGATCGCCCCACAGATGCGCTAACTTACTTCGGAGAACTACTTCAAAACTACGATCCAAATCCACGACTACGAGCTTTCGTATTTTATAATACTGCGATTGCGCAAACTCGAACTCAGGCATTGGCTGCCGCAGCGGATACGTTTCGAGTGTTCCAACAATACTTCCCAAACTCCAACGAAGCGGCGCTGGCTCGACTACAGGAGGCCGACCTTCACTACCAAATGGGTGACAGCGCTAAGGCGAACAACTTATTGGAAGACTGCTACCAATCCACTGCTCCGGAATCGCTGCGCTTGCAGGCGCGCCTACGGGCATTGCAAATCGCTGAAGAAAACGGCTCAACCGAGCGGGCTCGCACTATCCTATTTAACTCTGAGTGGAACGTAGCGGCCATGCCTGAAATCGCGGTGCTTAGTTTTGCCGCGCTGGATATCGGCGATCTCCTGCTCAGTGAAGGGCATTATACTGATGCGGTGCGGGCGTACCGACTCACATTACCTCGCGCAGTGCTCATCGAACAGCAGCGCGCCCAACTCCGTAATGCGGAGATCGCTCTCAATCAACCATCGCTACTGACCTCCGAAATCTGGAAAAGCCACTGTCGGCAACTGATCGCACGCCTTCAGAGGCAACTACTCATACTTGAAACTATGACTGACTACACACCCGGGCTCTACCTGCGCACCGGGCAAGCCTATCTGCTTGGTCAACGGTACCGCGAGGCGACGATTCTATTGCGCACAGTCGCACAATCAGAATCATTCGAAACCGACATCCGTGCGGAGGCCCACTACCGCTGGATCATTGCCTGTAGCGAAGCGGGAGATTGGCAAAATGCTCGTACGGTTGCTCAGCAATTCATCCTCACCTATCCATCACACACGCTCGCCAATCGTGCCCTTTTCCTGATCGCAAGAACGTTTCAGAGCGAAGGTCAATTCCTCGAAGCCATCGCCGTGCTCGATGATCTAATCGAGCACTTCCCTAATGATAAACACGTCCCACGCTGGTATTTCACTCGCGGCCATAATTACAGCGCGCTGGAACAACAAGCCTCGGCACGCAATAATTTCGAAACCGCACTGCAGCGCTATCCAGATAGCAATCTCAGTGTGCAACTTAAACTGTGGCACGGGCTGACTTTTTTCTTCGAACGTAACTACGACAGTGCACTTCAGGAATTACTCTCATTAAAAAAGAAAACGCATAAACACTCACTGTATCCAGAAATCAACTATCGAATAGCAACGATCTATTACGCACAGCAGAACTACTCAGGCGCACTCAAGACTGTGGATCGGTTCATTAAAAAATTCCCAGATCACCACCGTTTCGCCGCAGCTCAAGTACTGCGGGGTGACATTTTTATGGGACTCGGTGAACTACCAACTGCAGCCACGGCTTTTCGCCAGGTCTCACCTGACAATGCTCCACTGTACGACTACGCAATCTTCCAAGCCGCTAAGATTTATAAAGCACTTGAGCGCTACGATTTACTACGCACTCACCTGCAGACTTATATTGATCGCAACGATGCCAACCAACGTCCACGAGTCAGCGAAGCGCTCTATTGGATTGGCTGGTCACTTCAACAAGAACAACGTGGCGACCATGCGTTCCCTCTATTTGAAGACGCTCTCACCCGCTTTGGTAATGACCCCAAGGCGCGAGCGATTGGTTCTATTCTCTCAGCTTACGCGCAGCTTTATCAACGCGTAGGCAAGACTGATCGCACTCTGCCCGTATTTTGTGTCTGGCTGCAAGAAGCGAGTGAACAAAGCCTCTCCGAAGGGCGACTCACTTGGTTTGCACGACTCACCCTATTTAAGTCACAACGTCAGCGTACAACCCACCGAAATGATCAAGCCGACGCCACACTACTCTCGATTCATCGTTTCGTGCCGATGGCTGAACAAGATGCTGAAACACTCGCCAGTGTCGGCCTCGCTCTTTTGCGAGGTGGCTACGACTCTGCAGACGACTACTGCGAACAACTTCTGATCGAATATCCGCAGCATTTTGAACGCGCCACCGCATATTACGGTAAGGCGCAACTCGCGGCTAATGCGGATCATCTGACCGAAGCGCGACGCTGGTTATTGCGCTTTCTGGAAGAAACGCCGACCCATAGGCTGGCGATCGATGTGCGGTTGCTCACCGCTAATATCCTCACCCAACAAGGTATCTACGATGGTGCTCGCACCAGCCTGAATGAAATTCTACAAATTAAAACCATGCGTGGACGGCCACATGCTCGCGCCCTAGCTGGTCTCGCTGGTATCGAAACTGAACTCGAAAATCCGAAGCGTGCAATTCCCTACTGGCAACGCATTTACACACTCTACCGCGCCTACCCTGAAATCATTATCGATGCCTACTGGCAGAGTGCGCTGCTCTTTGAGCAAATCGGCGACGTTGTCGCAGCACGCAATACCTTGTGTGAAATGCTCAGCGATGAACGACTCGAGGACTTCGAAGTGTTTACACTTGCACAAGCAAAACTCTCCAAACTGGACACTCTCGTAAAGGCGCAAAGTGAGCTCGCCATTCAAGCAACCCATGTCGCAACAGAAGTGCAACCATGAGGCTAGTGAACTATTTTATGGAAGATACGAGCTCCGCCTCGTCCGCGGTGCGGAGGGAACGGGACGAGGCGACTGGGGCGGTCTTTACTCGCATAGCGTCTACGAATTCGGCGGACGAGACGGAGCTCGTCACTGCCACTAGTAAACTTCTAATTATGCTCTGTCTCTGCTGCTTCACATTCACCGCCGAAGCCATCCCAGCCAACGACCTCGAAGTAATCTACGCAGAACTACACGAGCCCATTCTAGTACATTTATATAATGGCCAAACCATTCCAGGTCACTCAATCGATGTATCCGGTAATCAGATACAAATTGCCACTTCGGAGGGGGCAGGTGAAATCATTCATACATTCAACGTCAACCAAGTCGATCGCTTCACTATCCCTGGAGACAGTTATAAAAACCTTGCGGTCGAATGGATTGAGCTAGGCAACAACGACCATGCTATCCAGCTGATGGAAATGCTCTATTTGCAACGCGTCAAAATCCTACCACTCTTACCCGCCTTGGAGTCGCACTTTTTTATCTATTATGTGAGGTTGATCTTAACCTCCGAAAATCCCGCGCGCGCCATCGCCATTTCCGAAGTACTGAAGCCTCAGATTAGTCACCCCAAAGCGCTTCAGGCACTCGACGATGCTATTCTCGACAGCTACAATACGCTACAACTCTACGAGCAAACACGCACACTCACAAGTGTATGGCTAAAGGAACGCAACCCGTATGGCGATTCGGCACTCGGCTACTACACGCACAGTGCGGATCTGCTGCGGCGCGAAGATTTCGAAGGGGCACTTGAGAGTGCATTACAGCCCATTGTTTTTTCGACTCCCAATCCACCCGATAAACTTACTGAGTGCTACGCATCTGCGATCTGTGCTGCACTGGGACTGCGGGATAAAGACTACGCGATTCTCCTTTATAATGAAATGCTGGAGCGCTCATTCGAGTGGCCACAATCCGATCCAACCTACGAGCCCTACTTTAAGCAACTAAACAAGTATCTAGAGGAGGAGGCTCCCGCACAACCTCAACCAAGCACTGAGACTGACAAGCCCGATCGTCCGTTTCAATAATCCCGAATAATCTTACTATGAAACGACTCACATCCAACTGGCTTGCGTACATGCGGCATGGCTCTACAGTACTGCTCTCACTCACACTACCCCACATCTTACTCGGGCAAGATACCTCACCCGAAGCCGCGGAAGTTGTAGACCACAATCTCAACCTATGGGGACTTATTCAACAGGGCGGCTGGGCAATGTATCCACTTGGTACCTGCTCATTGATCATGTTTTTCCTTATCTTCTACTCGTGGAAGGAAACCGCTCAGACTAAATTCTTCACCGCCGATCAATTGAGCGCAACCATTGATGCACTCGAAAGCGGTGATCATGACAAAGGCCGTAGCCAGCTGAAAGCAAGCAACAACCTACTCGCGCGTGCGCTCGCTCCTGCCATAAAGAAAATCGACAAAGGACACGAGAAAGCTGAGAACCTCTTCATCGAAAACTTGGAAGCCGAAGAAAACGGCGTCTCGCAGTGGGTGACGTATTTGAATGTCGTCGCCTCCGTGGCACCGATGATCGGGCTGCTGGGGACTGTCAGTGGTATGATCAGCGCGTTCCAAACGATTGGCCGTGGCGGCATGGGTCGACCTGAGTTATTAGCTGGCGATATCGGCGAAGCGCTGATCACTACTGCCACCGGGCTCGTCATCGGCATTCCTGCCATGATTGCCTATTTCATCCTGCGCAATCGTCTCAACTCAGCGATGATAGCCACCGCACAGGCGGGCACAAATTTAATTGAAGCAGCCGATGATGGTAGCCAGGTGCCCCTTCAAATTGACTAAGCCACAACTTCACGATGGTCAGGATTTTCGGTTACTCGTGCAACATCAGTACTATATTTGACTCAAACATTGCCCTGAGATTAATTCCACTCTAGCGCTTTTATCTATGATCCGAGATAGCGCGCTCAAAGAACTTAACCTTATTCTACATGAAGCACCCGGTGAAGACGGTGACTGGGGCTGGTTTAGCCGCGAACATGCAGTCGTCGTCGACGCTGTGCTACAAATGTTAGGGCACCCGTCGAAAGTAGTCGACGGCCTGCTGATCATGCAAGACGGCGATCACACCCTAGCGACGATCCCGCTCGGCCATGCATGGAATCTCATTTACGATGATCGCCTGTTTGATGCCAGTGTCACCACACATCACATGACCTCACACTTTAAGGAATTTACAGGGGTGGACAACAACCGACCCGACACATGCCCCTATCAAATTCATTATTCTGCGAAGCTTCCCGAATCGATTCGCAACGCTGATCGCCCAAGCGGCCTCTATTACTACCGCAAAGAAGACTTCAGCTTTGATGCAGCCAAGCTATTAGAAGATCCATATCAATTCATCCACAAGCCCGAACCCGGCACACCCGACTTACTAGAAAGCTACGGTCGCGACATTTTCTTCAAACTCGCTTATCATATTTATCTTCTCCAAAACGGGCAAGTAAAGCCACTGCAGCGCGACTCCGACGATCTGCTCGACAGCGTAGCCAGTTCACGCGCTGGCGCACGTAGAAAGGTACTTGCACTACTAGTGTGAAGTACGCTAAATTCGCCACATTATAACGAGGCCTTCGAAGGGATATGGAACGGTGCTATTTTAATAGCTCTGACTGTTCGGTAAATGTCTGATTCAATGCCTTTTAGAACCACGGATGGACACCGATGAACACGGATTTAATAGTTCGTTTCATTCAGAATATCCGTGTTCATCGGTGTCCATCCGTGGTTTATAAATACACTAACTTAGCGTGCTCCACACTAGGACTTCGCAGCCTGATCCACGACACTCAAGATATAGGCTGCTGCGGTTTCTGTGCGTAATACGTTCGCCCCAAGCCGCACTGCGTTAAAACCCGACGCACGCAGTAATTCATACTCTGCAATCGAAAAATCTCCTGCGGGGCCGACCGCAACCACCACTTCGTCGAGTGGTCCTGCAGTCTTAAGCGTTTCTAATAAAGGACGACTCCCCTCCTCCAGACTGGCAACGATCCGCAACGAGCCACCTGTATCTGGATTTGACTGCAGCCAATCGCCAATACGGCATGGCTCGACTAAGTCGGGCACGTAACTCAACCCACACTGTTTACAGGCCTCGATCATCGTCAGTTGCCACTTTTCCATCTTCTGCGCACCGTGCTCTCCTTGATCAGTAAATACTGGTTGAATCACCGACACGCCAATCTCTGTCGCCATGCGCAGGATCAGATCCATCGCTCTGCCTTTAGCCACAGACTGCAGTAGTGTTACTCGCGGCGTCACAGCCGCCTGCCGCTTGACTGACTCCACCGCCACACGCACCGCCTTGGCAGCGGCGAGTTCGATTGTGCCGAGGTAGCGAGTCCCTTTACCGTCGAGCACCTCAATCGTCGCCCCCACCTTGGCTCGAAATACACGCACCAAATGGTGACTCTCCCGAGCATCCAAAATCAGAAAGCCCTCGCCTACCATTGCTTCAGGAAATAAAAAGGATCGATATTGTGCCATCGCAGCAACTTGACGCGTTCTTTCAGTACAGACAAGCCCCCACTCTCGAAGACTTTAAGGGATGATAACAATACTATTTATGCTGGATCAAATAAGCTCTCTCATAGCAAAAAACCAAAATGGCGCATCATCAGGTCATACAAGCGACCCTCTGTGAAGTTATTTAGAATTATTCTAATTAGCACTTGCCTTTACCTTCTTTCGGGCTTTCTTGCTACTCGGTCTCATTATGACTGCTCGTTAGGTTATTCCGACTCAGACTTTGCGGTAAAAAGACACTCCACTACTTTCAAAAATGCAACTTTCGCCACAATATAAAGAGCTCCTCGATGACGCTCTGGAGCGCAGTGGCCAGCGCTCAACCAAGCAGCGCGAACACGTGTTTGCGCTCCTGCTGGAAAAGCGTGACCATCCGACCGCAGATGAAATCTTTGCACGCGCTCGTCAAGGTATGCCCTCAATATCTCTCGCGACCGTGTATAACTGCTTGGAAACACTGACCGAAACGAGCTTGATTCGTCAGGTCAATTTTGAGCGTGAGTCGACTCGCTACTGCCCTAACCTTACACAGCATGCTCACTTCTATTGCCGCGAAAGCGGCGAAATCGTTGACGTTGAGCTCTCTGAAAAGCTGATCACTGAGCTCATGGCAGCTCTGCCTGAAGGTTTCTCAGCCCATCACATTGATATTGCTTACGATGGCTCCTGTAGTGACTGCCACGACTAATTTTTACTCATTCAACACTCACCATTCTAAATTCACCAATTTTATGAACACGCTCGAAATAAAAAACCTCAATGTCTCCATCGATGGCCAAGCCATCCTTAAAGATTTCAACCTCACCATTCCAAAAGGCGAAGTGCATGCGCTCATGGGCCCAAATGGTACGGGTAAGAGTACGCTCGCTAAGGTGATGGCAGGCCACGAGGATTACACTGTCGAAAGTGGCGAAGTGCTGCTCGACGGCGTCAATATTCTCGGCGAGGAGCCAGACGAAATCGCTAAAGCAGGCCTGTTCCTTGCATTTCAATATCCGCTCGAAATTCCTGGCGTCTCAATCGCCAACTTCATCCGCGCCGCACGCCAAGCACGCCTGCCTGAGGGCGAAGAAATCAATGCGGTCGAGTACTATAAGGAACTCTACGCGAAGATGGACGCGCTCAAGATGGATCGCAAGTTCACTGCCCGCTCACTCAATGAAGGATTTTCGGGTGGCGAAAAGAAACGCTGTGAAATTTTACAAATGTCGATGCTTGAGCCTAAGTACTGCGTCATGGATGAGACCGATTCCGGCCTCGACATCGATGCACTCCGCATTGTTTCGGAAGGAGTCAATATGATGCGTGCTGAAGATCGTGCCTTTTTGATCATCACCCACTACCAGCGCTTACTTGACTACATCGTCCCTGACGTGGTCCACGTCATGTTCGACGGCCGCATTGTTCATAGCGGCGATGCCGAACTTGCAAAAGAACTTGAGTCCAAAGGCTACGACTGGGTCAAAGAAGAATTCGCTGGCGCGACTGCATAGCGGGATTCTGCATCAATCATCGTCATTCCTAATTTCTAATTTTTAATTTAAACATTATGTCCGATACAGACATCCAAGACGAAGCCATCAACGTCGACACCGAGAAAGGAAACTTTAAGTATCCTGAAAACTACGAGTTCGACGCTGGAGTAGGTCTCAATGAAGACACCGTCAAATACATCTCCAAAGTCAAAAAAGAAGCTCCATGGATCTTGGACTTTCGACTCAAGGCACTTGAAATCTTCAACAAGAAGCCAATGCCTACCAAGTGGGCAGATCAAGACCTCGACAATATCAAATTTGACGAGATCCGCTACTACCTGTCCAAAGGACAGCAGCCAGCTCGTTCTTGGGACGACGTACCCGACGACGTGAAGGAAACCTTCGAGCGACTTGGCATCCCTGAGCAAGAGCGCAAGTTTCTTGCTGGTGTGGAGGCTCAGTTCGACTCAGAGGCTTCCTATTCTCGCATGAAAGAAGATTTGGAGAAAGAAGGTGTCATCTTTGTCGGCTCATCCGAAGGTCTCGAAAAGTACCCAGAGATATTTAAGCCTTATTTTGGTAAAGTCATCCCCACTTCGGACAACAAGTTCTCCGCACTCAACAGTGCGACCTTCTCTGGCGGTAGTTTCATCTACGTACCCAAGGGCGTAAAACTTAAGCAACCACTACAAGCCTATTTCCGAATCAACGCGGAAAACTTCGGACAGTTTGAGCGCACGCTAATCATCGCTGACGAAGACTCCGAAATCACCTACATGGAGGGCTGCACTGCTCCCAAGTTTGAAACTGCGACGCTACACAGCGCTGTGGTTGAACTAGTCGCATTGAAAAATGCTAAAATTCAATATATCACCGTACAAAATTGGTCTTCTAACGTCTTCAACCTAGTCACCAAGCGTGGCATGGCTGACGAAGGTGCCGAGGTGAAATGGATCGACTGTAACATTGGATCTCGCCTGACCATGAAATATCCTGGCGTGGTACTCAAGGGCAAGGGTGCACGTGGTGAAGTGCTCTCGATCGCACTCGCCAACGACGGCCAGCACCAAGACACTGGGGCGAAAATGATGCACCTCGCGGACAACACCACAAGCAACATCATCTCCAAGTCGATCTCGATCGGCGAAGGACGCTCCACCTACCGCGGTCAGGTACACATGCCCAAGCACCTTAAGAACTGTAAGAATAATACCGAGTGTGATGCATTGTTAATCAACACCAACAGTCGCACCGACACCTATCCTGCGATCACCACGCGTGGTGAAAACAACACCGTACAGCATGAAGCCAGTGTTTCGAAAGTGAGCGCCGAGCAAATCTTCTATATGATGCAGCGCGGTCTCTCCGAAGGTGAGGCGATGAGCCTCGCAGTGAATGGCTTTGTCAACGAGCTGATGAAGGCCTTCCCAATGGAGTACTCTGTTGAGCTCAAACGACTCATCGATATGGAAATGGAAGGTTCGGTCGGGTAAGCCCGATTCAACACAAACTGCGCACAGACACTTTTGAAAATCGAATGAATACCACTTTGGAAACTCCAACAGACACGCTTTCTGCCAACGAACCTGAATGGCTCTCCACCCTTCGCAATGAGGGTAAGGCTCAGTTCGACATCCTTCCGGCACCGACCGCACGGGACGAGCGCTGGCGCTTTGCCTCCGTCGGCAAGCTTAGCATCGACGGCTTTGCGCCGGCTCCAGCCCCCACAGCCGATAAACTTGCCGAGCTCGTCAAGCGCTCCAACCTTGTGAGTGAGCGCGCGGGGCAACTCGTCTACGCCGATGACACACAGGCACAGTTTGAAGGCATCAGCGAAGCGCTTGCAGCAAAAGGTGTGATCTACCTGCCTGTACTCGAAGCCGTCGCACAGCACCCAGAATTAATGCAAAAATATTTCCTACAAGAGTCGACTGAACTTGGCTCTGAGAAATATTTTGGTCTGCACGCTCAACTGGTTAAAGCAGGCTCGATTCTCTACGTCCCTAAAGGCATCGAGATTGAACAGCCCTTCGTTAACTATTACTGGACCAGCGGAGAGCGAGCAGCGGTATTTCCACATACACTGATCATTGCCGAGGAGAATGCCAAGGCATCTGTAGTCGACATCTTCTTTTCCGAAACGGAGGACAACCAAGCTTTGAACGTCTCTGTCTCCAACATCCACGCAGCCAGCGGAGCAAATATATTCCGCAAGGTGGTGCAGGATTGGAACGAAAAAACTGTCTCCTTCCAGCTCGACACCACCGTCGCCGATCGTGACACCCTTGTGAAAAACCTCGCCGTCAACATTGGCGCAGAGCGCGCTCGTTTTGAAAACCAAACACGTATCGAAGGCCCTGGTGCTGACGTAAAGATGTACTCACTCACTGTCGCTGAGGAATCGCAGGAATTTGACCAACGCACCTTCCAGACTCATAATGCTGGTAATGCGGTCTCCGACCTACTCTATAAAAATGCGCTACTCGACAAGGCGCGCACCATCTTCTCCGGTTTGATCAAAGTCGCTGAAGGTGCACAACAAACCGACGCATACCAAACCAACCGCAACTTGCTACTCGACCCAACCGCCGAGGCCAATGCGCTCCCCGGCCTAGAGATTCTTGCCAATGATGTGAAATGCTCACACGGCGCAACTACTGGTAATGTTGATGCTGAGGAACTGTTCTACATGATGCAGCGTGGGATCGCCAAGCGTGATGCCATGAAACTCATGGTGTTTGGTTTCTTTGAAGAAGTCATCGAAAAAGTCGACAGCGATGAACTCGCCGACAATCTCCGTGAGCTCATACGCAATAAATTTGAGTCTAAAATCCACTAAAACGCTTCATCAGACTACTAATCTCGTACTTACTCAGCAC
The DNA here is from genome assembly GCA_030829145.1 of Verrucomicrobiota bacterium. Classification (GTDB taxonomy): domain Bacteria; phylum Verrucomicrobiota; class Verrucomicrobiia; order Opitutales; family Coraliomargaritaceae; genus Lentimonas. The sequence goes on from JAURBE010000001.1 coordinate 40,064, forward strand.
TTTGTTTAGCGTAAGGTCAGGAGTTGAATCATTTCACCAGTCACTACAAACTACTCACCACTTTAAATGGACGATCAAGTCACACTCACCCGCGAAGTTGAAGTCACACTCATCCCGCAAGGCACACCAATGACCTTGCCCGAAGGTGAGACAGTAACCATCACCCATCGGCTTGGCGGCAACTTCACCGTCATGACCCACAACGGGATGTTTCGCGTCAGTGGAGCCAACGCAGATGCACTCGGTGAAGAAGTCTCCAGCGCTGCAACGTCTGCTGAAGCTGAAGGCGGCAATGGCCCAGTCAACACCGCTGACCTTTGGGAAGCGCTCAAGACAGTGTTCGACCCAGAAATACCGGTCAACATCGTCGACCTCGGCCTAGTCTATTCGCTCGAATGTAACGAACGCGAAGAAGGCGGACATAAAGTCGATATGCAAATGACACTGACCGCCCCAGGTTGTGGCATGGGGCCAGTCATCGCAGAAGACGCACAAATGCGACTCCAAAGTGTGCCCGGTGTCTCTGAAGCGGACGTTGAGATCGTTTGGGATCCACCTTGGAACCAAGATATGATTACAGAAGAAGGCAAAATGGTGCTGGGGCTGATCTAAATTATTTTAGCTTAAATTTCACAAGGCGGAACATGTAAACGTTCCGCTTTTTTTGTGCACCGAGTACTCGTTAAACTGCTTGTTTATAGCATTTAACAGACCCAAGCACTCTCGATAAGACCAGTCAGATTCGATCATCGGGAAATATTTAGGATTGTTTTTTAGGAATTGTATAATCGCGAAATAATACTTAGTTATTAAACGTTATTTAACGTATATACTTTTCCTATGAAAATTAGAATCATTACTTCCTTCTTGTTGATTACCGCTACATTGAGTGCAATCGCAACGACTCCTCCAACTGCGGTGGAAATCGATTTCAACTTCACTAATAGCACTATCAATGGTGACAATACACTTGGCACCAATTTTAAAAATGAAGTGAATGGTCAAGCAGATGCTACAGTTGACCTAAGTACGATAGTCGCGGGACTTACTCTTACAGTCAGTGCTTCTCAATCCAATATCAGTCATACAGCAAACGGCTTGGGAATTACTTCTGGTGGCACTCTCAGTCATTCCGCTGATGCTCTGACATTTAGTTTCAATCAAACGATTACGCTGGACTCATTAAAAATGGGTGATTTCACAGGAACAGGACAACTAGGTGAAGACATGGTGTCTATTTTGTATTCAAACACGAATCCAACAATCACATTGTCCGATGAAGATTTCGACAACAAGACCAGCAACATCATCGATTTTTCCTCCGACAACGAAGTCTCACCACTTCATTCTTTTACTATTCGCCATGTTGATGGCGACTTTGCAATTGAAGGCTTTGGAGTAACAGTTGTTCCTGAAAATAATCAATACGTGCTACTAAGCAGTCTCTATGTACTATCTTTCACAATTTTCCGCCGCCGTAAAAACTGAAAGTTAGTTCCATGCAAAACTAGGTCGACGATCACCATAAGCCTATCGCCGACAGCTTGGCACATCTACAAGTAATCAGTTACAACAAAGTATGAATGTCGACGACTGCCATGCCTGCACTCATCGCAGACTCCATACCCAATTTGGTATCCTCAAATGCATGGCATCGTTTCGGGTCGACACCGATCAGCCCTGCAGCTCGTAAATAAGTATCAGGCGCTGGTTTTGAATGCACCACGCACTCAGCACCGACAACTGCCTCGAACCAGTCATGCATACCCAGTGACTTTAAAATAATCTCTGCCACCCAGCCCATGCTACCCGTAGCAATCGCCATTGGCATGTGTGCACGATGCGCCTCTGCAATCGCTTTAACTGGCACCACTGGTTGCACCTCACTCAGTAGCTCCAAAAATAAATTTTCCTTGGCATCTGCTATAGCCACAGCATCCACAGACAAGCCCTGCTCTTGGGCCAATAATTCGATAATTTCGGCAGCCGGAACACCCCCAAGTGCATAAAAACGATCCAGTGGTAGTCGCAGACCATGCGCTGCCATTGATCGCGACCACGCTTCGAAATGCGTCGGCATGGTATCGGCTAAAGTACCGTCTAGGTCAAAGATTAAGCCAGCATACTGATGGTGCAGGTTTTGCATGCGGCTTACTAACAAGCTCAGGCCCATCATAACAAGGCAAACCCCCTGAGGAAGAAGGCTCGCCACTCGCATTTTTTTACTTTCTGTTAGGTGACTTAAATCACACTGCTATGTTACGCTCACTACGAAACGCATTTTTCACTGGCATCGTCGTTATTCTACCACTCGGCGTCACCATGATCGTCATCCGATTCTTACTCGAAAAAATCGGCACACCTGCAAGTCGCTATTTCTTCTGGTTTCTTGATACAGAAGTACGAACTATGCCTATTATAGAACTCTCCCTTGAGTTCATCTCGGTGCTGTTTGTCCTACTACTCATCACCCTACTAGGCTATGGCTCACGCATCTACCTCGGGCGTATGTTACTCAATAGCCTCGAACTGCTTCTCAACCGCGTGCCCTTAATCAACTCGATCTATCGCTCGGTAAAACAGATTGTGCAGTCCTTCAACCAACAAAAGAAAGCCGTTTTTCAAGAAGTTGTCCTGCTCGAATACCCACGCAAGAAATGCTATGTGCTCGGCTTTTTAACCAGCACCGCCATGGGCGAAACTCAAGATGCCACGACTGAACACATCGTCAACGTCTTCGTCCCTACGACCCCGAACCCAACCAGTGGATTCCTGCTCATGCTTCCTGAAGATGACATTACCCGCCTCGATATGAGCATTGCTGACGGCATGAAACTGATTATCTCAGGTGGTGCAGTCGTACCCAACGGCAAAGCCGACAACACTGTGCTGATCAATAATCCTGCCGAGCCGATTGCAAGCGCATGAGTCGCCCAGCTATCACCGAACGTGCACTCGTATTGCGGATCGCTCACAGCGGTGAATCCTTTCATAAAATCGATCTGCTGAGCCTCCAGAGTGGTGCCTTTTTATGTCTGAAACGAGTCTCCAAAAAAGCGCAGACCGCTGCGCCTGACCTGTTCGACACGGCAGACATCCATCTCGAGACTTCCAAACAAGGGACACTGCGCTTTGTAAACGACTACGAACTCATACACCGCCGCAGCGCGATTGGGCGCTCTTACCGGAAACTACAATACGCATCGGATTTTTGTACCCTGATCGCACTCAACGGCCCACACATGGCCGACCCTGTATTACTCTATCAAATCACTGAGCGTACGCTGAATGCTTTCACCGAGCGAGACATGCCAGCGATTGTCTTTCTTAAAGCAATCTACTTGTTACTTAAAGACGAAGGCTACCCGGTACGCGAATCTTGGTGGCCACAATTACCCAGTCACCTACGCGAAGCGGCTATACAGCTCATTAATCAGCCCACACCAGACAGCGCAACAGCCGAGCGGCTTGAAGCATGTGAACAAATTAGCCAGCACCTCTGTCATTGGCTGCGCCGCGAAACTGACCTCATGCTGCCCAGCGGACTACAATAATTGTATCTAGAGCCTAAGGCTTCCTTAAATTATTTACCACCCGCATTGTAACGTTCAATCCAGGTCGTGCTCCAAGCATCGTAATCACCCACCTCAATATGTGCACGAGCCTGCGCCATTAGATCTAGGAAAAAGTGGGTGTTATGAATCGAGAGTAAAGTGTGCGCCAGTAGTTCTTTAGCCATCACCAAGTGGCGCAAGTAGGCGCGACTAAAATTACGACAAGTATAGTTATCGGCCTCCATGATCGGCTTCGGGTCGAGTTTAAAGCGTTCATTCTTTAAATTAAGGACACCTTCAGGCGTGAAAACCGAGGCGTGGCGGGCCAGTCGAGTCGGCATCACACAATCGAACATATCCATGCCTAGACCCACCATTTTCAACAATTGAGGTGGCGTGCCCACTCCCATCACATAGCGCGGTTTTCCCTTCGGCATCACCGGCGCCGTCGCAGCAACCTGACGAATCATCTCCTCCTCAGGCTCGCCAACGCTAACCCCGCCAATCGCGTAACCAGGAAAATCCATTTTTGCTAATTCGCGCCCACAATGCTGACGCAAATCATCATACACCGAGCCTTGGATGATTCCAAACACATGATGACCAGACTCTAGGAAACCATCTTTGGTCGCATGCTCCAAAAACTCACCAGCCCAGCGAATCGTGCGAGCCACCGCGGCTTCACACTCCTCGCGCTCACAGGGATACGGCGGGCACTCGTCGAGCACCATAGCAATATCAGTATCGAGATTTTTCTGTATCTCGTAGCAATTCTTCGGTCCGAGGAACAGTTTACGCCCATCCAAGTGTGAGCGAAACTCGATGCCCTGCTCCGTAATCTTGCGTAATTTAGAAAGACTAAATACCTGAAAGCCACCACTATCAGTCAAAATAGGCCCGTTCCAGTTCATGAACTTGTGCAACCCGCCCATCTCCTGCACTAGCTCAGAGCCAGGGCGGATATTTAGGTGATAAGTATTGCCCAAAATGATCTGCGACCCAACTGCTTCGATCTGCGCAGGCGTCATTCCTTTGACGGTCGCCTGAGTACCGACAGGCATGAATATCGGAGTCTGAATATCACCATGGCGTGTTTTCAAGACACCACGACGAGCCGAACCAGATTCTTTAAGCAAAGTAAACATGGCTTCGAACGTTGAACACCCAAGGTCCAACTTCCAACATCGAATTATTTAATTTTATGCTTAAAGGTATTCGAAGTTCGACGTTGAATCTTCAGGGTTCGACGTTCTTAGTGAAATATTCCTATGAGTCTCGACATTCCCAGCATCCAAGAAATTGACGGCAACGGCCTGCGCATCGCCATCATCGCCTCTCGCTACAATGAGGCGCTAGTCGACTCGCTGGTGCATCATGCCTGCACCACACTAACTGCAGCAGGCGCTGAAGCACCACTGATCGAGCGTGTTCCTGGTGCCGCTGAACTTCCCTTTGCAGCCTCAACACTCGCACACCATTCCTTATTCGATGCCATCATCGTGATTGGAGTCGTCATCGCAGGTGACACCAATCATCACGAAATTATCGGCAATAGCACTGCCAGTGCACTACTCAATATTAGCACTTCGCAGAAAGTGCCTGTCATTAATGGCATTCTCGTTGTTAATAATCTCGCCCAAGCAGAGGCCCGTACTGGCGAAACCATCAACCGCGGCAAAGAATTTGCCCAAGCAGCCCTAGAAATGGCTCAATTTACAAAAAAATGGAAGACCACGAACCAGTAACTCGCCGCTCACAACGCCGTGAAAACCGCATGAGCACCATTCAATTCCTTTATCAGTGGGAATCGAATAAGCCTGATATTCTTGCAGATGATATCTGTCAGTTCTTCGAACACCAAGAAGAAGAACGTGCTTACTACGCCTTTGCAGAAGAGCTCTCGATCGGCACGATTGAACACATCGAAGAAATCGATAAACATATTAAAGAGCATGCCAACAACTGGACATTTGATCGTATCGCCAAGGTCGATCTCGCAATTCTTCGCCTAGCTATTTACGAACTGCTGTTTCGCACAGATATACCACCAATTGTCAGTATCAATGAAGCAATCGACCTTAGTAAAGTTTTCTCCACTCCAGACTCGAAGCGTTTCGTAAACGGTATTCTAGATAAGATGAAAGGCAAAATTACACGTCCACTGCGTAAGGCAGTCGACTAATTCATTACTGCTATGCGTAGTCTCTTTAATAAATTCAAAGAGGGGCTCAAGCGCCAGACCCCCACTTTTCACCAAGCTTTTGAGAATATCTTTTCTGGTGCTAAATTGGACCAAGAAGCGCTCGACCAACTCGAAGAAGCGCTCTACACCGCCGACTTTGGCGTCGAGACTGTAGAAGAAATAATCGAAGAAATCCAAGTCGCCTACAAAGCCGATAAAGAAATGCGTAGCCAAGAAGCTGCCAAGATTGGTGCCACAGTTCTCACACGCGTGCTTGAAGGCGCTGAAGGAACGGTGGTTGTCGGACAAAATAAACCCGAAGTAATTTGCCTGATCGGCGTCAATGGATCTGGCAAAACCACTACTACCGCCAAGCTCGGTTATCTGTATCAGAACGAAGGATACAGCTTATTGATTGGTGCATGCGACACCTTTCGCGCTGCAGCGAACGAGCAAATTAAACACTGGGCAGATAAACTTAATATTGACATCGTTGCCAGCCATCACGGCGCAGACTCCGCAGCCGTTGCTTTTGATGCATATGAAGCTGCACAAAGTCGCGGTCGCGATATCGTCATTCTCGACACAGCCGGGCGCCTGCACACAAAAAGTAATTTAATGAAGGAGCTGGAGAAGCTCAAACGCGTCATCCAGAAACAAGATCCCGACGCGCCTCACCATAGCTGGTTGGTGGTCGATGGCAGTCTTGGCTCCAACTCGATCGAGCAAGCGCGAGTTTTTAATGAGAGCTTCCCGCTAACAGGATTAATCATTACTAAGCTCGATGGCACCAGTCGCGGCGGTGCACTCGTCGGCATTTACCGTGAGCTAAAACTACCAATCTATTTCGTCGGACTCGGTGAGCAACCGGATGACCTACAGCCCTTTTCTGCGAAAAACTATGCCAACGCCATATTCGGTATAACTGATAACGAAGCGTAATGGCTTTGCTTGCAAAATCACGCCCAACCCAAACACTATAAACCTATCAAGCTTTCGCCTCGGCTAATAACTAACTATGAGCACCACCGCACAACTCACTGTCGAACTCGCTGAACGCGCTTATCCTATTCATTTTTGTAACAGTCTCAACCCACTGCAAAAGGATGTCGCTGCATTGCGTGCTGCTAATCGGAGTATCCGAGTGCTCAGTGATGCCAAGGTACTAGATGCTCAGCCAGATATACTGGTCAAAGCCGGCTTCAAGCGAGAAGAGATTCTGAGCCTCCCCTCTGGGGAAACAACCAAATCAATCGAGCACATGAGTCAATCACTCAGCTTTTTGGCAACCGATTCGATGAATCGTGACTGTAGCCTATTTGCCTTTGGAGGTGGGGTCATTGGCGATCTCGCTGGCTATGTAGCTGCCAGCTACCTTCGCGGCATTGATTTTTATCAAATTCCAACGACCCTTCTCTCAATGGTCGACAGCTCAGTCGGTGGAAAAACAGGGATTAATCTACCTGAAGGTAAAAACCTCGTTGGCGCGTTTTGGCAGCCCAAGGCGGTGTATATTAATACTGCACTACTGGAGACTTTACCGCCTCGTGAATTCGCCGCTGGCATGGCTGAAGTCATCAAATACGGCATGCTTTATGACCTCGATTTTTTTAAAGAGCTAGAGGAAGTGAATACACTCACTGCCAGCGCTCCCGAACTTGCCGGTGTCGTTCGCCGCTGCTGCGCCATCAAAGCTGAGATTGTAGCCAACGACGAAAAAGAGACAGCCAGCTCTGGCGGACGCGCACTCTTAAACCTTGGCCACACCTTTGCACATGCCATCGAGAACGTGGCTGGCTATGGACATTATTTGCACGGCGAGGCGGTCGCAATCGGACTCAACCTTGCCACACAACTGTCAGTTAAAATCGGGCAACTCAAGGCCGCTGATATTGATCGCGTCAAAGCACTGATTGAGCGGTGCAACCTCCCCACACAACTGCACAACCCTCTCTCTATTACCGACCTAATGGCTGCGATGCAGAAAGATAAAAAGAATCGAGCTGGCAAACTCCGCTTTGTAAGCATGCAGACAATCGGCGAAGCCATCACAACAGAAGAAGTCGATTATGCCCTCATCGAATCGCTCTGGCAAGAAGTCGGAGCGAAATAAGTGGATGTAGCTATCGATCCAACACAGCAATCAATCTGGGGAGCACACCAGAACGGTGTTTGGTTTCAGAAGTATTGATCAACCCCATTGATTCAACTATTTTGAGCGCGTGAAGCGCACAGAGAAGTCCTAGACGCTCATAAACGAATCACCATAAATTGCTTACTACCAGAGCTCCAAATATAGAGGCGATTTACACCCTGTTGGAGTTGCTGGTTAAGTTCAGCGGGGCTAGTGACCGCCTGACCATTGACCTCCAGCACTACCATACCAACAGACATCAGAGCTGCATAGGGTGACTCAGGAAGGAGATCACTCACCAACACACCCTCCACTTCATCTGGGATAGAGAGAGCCTCGCGACTACTTTGATCAATCGATTCAAGTAACACACCCTCGAGAATTTCCTGTTCAGCTGCGGAGCTTACGAGGGAACCAGTTAAACTACCGAGCACAACCGGCAGATGCAGGGATTTACCTTCACGAATAAGCTCCACAGCCACTTTTCGACCCGGCCGCATTTGAGAAACAACCAAGCGTAACTGTGGCGCTGATTCGATCTCAACATCATCCACTTGCATGATAATATCACCGTGCTTGATGCCTGCCTTATCTGCGGGGGAACCCAACTGCACTTGATTCACCAAAGCACCCCGCGTAGACGGTAAATTAAATGCATCAGCCAAGTCAGGCGTAAGATTAACTGGTAACAACCCGAGCAAGCCACGTGGGACTTCACCACTCTCAATCAAATTCGTTACCACATTAAGTGCCATATCCGAAGGGATCGCAAAACCGATGCCGATGCTACCTCCAGTACGTGAAACAATTGCAGTATTAATTCCGACCAACCGGCCAGCTGCATCGATCAATGCACCCCCTGAGTTCCCCTGATTGACTGCCGCATCCGTTTGGATGAAATTTTCATACGAACCCGCACCTAATATTCCAAAGGAGTCACGTCCCAGGGCAGACACAATTCCCTGCGTGGCGGTAAGACCCACATCCAACGGATTACCAATCGCAAAAACTATATCTCCAACACGTAAGTTGCTACTGTCGGCAACCGTTACAGCAGGCAACGCTTCCTCAGGCTCGATTTTGAGAATCGCAACATCAGTCTTTTTATCTGAACCAACTAAAGTCGCTACATATTCGACACCATCACTCAAGCGCACACGGATCTCATCTGCAGCTCGGCCACGTTGTACTTGAACCACATGATGATTGGTTACGATATAACCATCTTCTGAAATAATCACACCTGAACCAACACCGACTTGCTGTAAACGCTCCTGTGGCTCAACGTCTACACTAGACTTCGGGACCGGCCGACCAAAGTAGCGAAATAACTCCTGCATACCTTCTGGCGCACGTTGATAATAAGAGGGTTGTACAATCCGCGAAGTATAAACGGCAACAACCGAAGGCGTCGCTTCTGCTAACACATCCGCGTACGAAACGAGCGGGACTTCCTTGACCGTAGCCACTGCCCGCGGGTCTTGATGAATCCGTAGTACCGGATTTTTATTCGCTGCAACCAGCGACGAAACAATCAGACTGCTAAAGAATAAAAGAGATGTATTTTTCATAAGATAATTGATTGCTCATTAACGACAGAAATCAGGCATTTGAGTTCCTTAAGATTTACGCTTCGAAAAAAAATCAGACTCCTATACTTAAAGACACTTTAAATAGTCTAACACTTACCACTATCTTGCAGGATTCATTTATCCAGCAGTGCTGAAACCTACATACGCCCGATCATTTCGATACGAAAATCCTCCAATCGACGCACCACTGCCGCAGGATCATTAATTTGCAGCACCTCTTCGACCAACGCCTGCGCATCTGCCATTGTTGTATTACAAATAAGATATTTGACCTCAGGAAGCATCGACGAGGTTAGGCTCAACGAGCTTGCCCCCATACCCACCAATAAACTCGCATACAACGGGTCACCAGCAATCTCACCACAAACACTCACGGCCTTACCAAGTCGGTTGGCCTCATCAATAATAGTCTTCAAGGTACGAAGCACTGCAGGGTGCGCAGGCTCATAAAGATGGGCCACACGATCATTCAAACGATCCACTGCCATTAAGTATTGGATTAGATCATTAGTACCGATACTGAAAAAGTCAGCTTCTTCTGCAAGTAGATCAATAATTGCTGCGGCACTAGGAATTTCTACCATTGCACCCACCTCGATCGATTCATCAAAAGCAATATTCTCAGCGCGTAAATCCGACTTAACCATTTCCAGCATTTGGTTGGCGCGCTTTAGCTCCGATAGACCACTGATCATTGGATACATGATCTTAATATTACCCAACGCACTGGCTCGAAGAATCGCTCGTAACTGAGTGTTGAAAATATCCTGATTCTCTAAGCAGAATCGAATCGCTCGGAATCCCATAAACGAATTATCTTCCTGCTCATTCCCATCGCCCAGAGTTTTATCGCCACCAATATCTAGAGTGCGAATAATTACTGGTTGATCACCTGCCGCCTGTGCCACTGCCGCATATTCATCATACTGCACTGCCTCTGGTGGGTAGCCATGATGCCTCAAGAAAATACCCTCAGTCCGGAATAGTCCAACACCATTTGAACGCATTGCCAAAGCTTGGTCCATCTCCTGCGCTCCCTCAATGTTCGACATTAAAGCGATCGCGGTGCCATCCTTGGTCTCGCTCGGTTCTGAGATTACAGTATTGTAAATCTCATCTAGCTTACGGCGCTGGCTCGCTAGTTTACCATAGTTTAATAGACGCTCCTCAGACGGATTGATCACGACGATGCCATCATATCCATCCACCAAAATACGATCACCGCTTTGTATCTTCTTCGTCGCATCGTGCAAACCAACCACAGCCGGAATTCGCAGCGAACGTGCCATAATCACTGAATGGCTGGTTTGACCACCCGCATCTGTGATAAACCCCAATAACTTGCTACGATCCATATCCGCAGTATCGGACGGCGTAATATCTTCAGAAACTATAATACTTTGAGCCGCCAAATCTCCTAGATTGGACTTTTTTGACCCAATCATATTCTGCAATAGGCGCCGCGAAACATCCTGAATATCAGTCACACGCTCTTTCAGGTACTCATCTTCCATCGAGCTGAAGAACGAAATATAGCGTTGTGCGATTTTATTGTAACAACTTTCGACGTTCTTGTTGGTCGTACGCAACTCTGAGTTGACCTCATCCAGCAAGGCAATGTCCTCCAATACCATCAAGTGCGCATCAAAAATACGTGCCTCCCCCTCACCTAAAGACGCTGCCACCTTGTTTCGCACGCCGGTGATCTCTTCACGCGTCCGTATGATCGCTTGGTCAAAGCGCTCAATCTCAGCATCAATTGCATCTGGCTTTAAATCATAACACGGTACATCTAACTCCTTTTGAAGATACAGCAATGCAGTTCCATGGGCGACCCCATGAGATGCAGCGATACCTTCGAGGACAATTTCGTCTTTAGCTGATTGTTCTGGCACTAATATTATGGGCTGACCGAGTTAAATGAGGATTGGATTAAACCGAAAAGCTAAAGCTACGATTTTAAACTCAGCTAATTGAAGTTTCAACCCAAAAGATAGTTTCACCCCACGCATCCCGGACAATTCGTTCAATTTCCCCTGCTGCAGGGCCATTTTTTTCGAGCAAAGCAAAACAGCAACTCCCGCTACCGCTCATCAAACACGCTACTCCCGCATCACGTAGTTGCTCTAATAAGGTCGAAATCGCTAAGTATTTTTGCCCCACCGGTACTTCAAACGAATTATATAGCAGATTTGCCAAAGCGCCCTGTTGTATGTAGCGCTCAATACGAGCCGCAGCTTTAGGCACCGGTTCGTAAGTTCCTGGCGCACCTGCTGCTAAACACTCATAGGCCCATGGGGTTTCCACGGCGAAATCTGGACGAAACAACACCACCCGTTTACCTCGCAAACATGCTGCTACAGGCGCGACCAATGGCTCAATCACCTCGCCACGTCCAGACATCAGAGCTGGCGTGGACTCAACAAAAAACGGACAATCTGAGCCCAACTCAGCGGCAATCTCATACAACTCAGGATTACTAAACGGCACACCTAAAAGTTGGTTCATACCACGCAGCGCAACTGCAGCATTACCACTGCCTCCACCAAGCCCTGCACCTATTGGAATTCGCTTGTCTAAAGCAAACTCAAAAAATACCTCGCGGCCGAAACGCTCACGCATCGCCGCAGCCGCCTTCAAAATCAAGTTTTCGGGACCCAACGGCACCACAGGATCGGAGCAATGCAGGACGTCTTCAGCCCCATTCAGGCGAATCGTCAGCGTGTCCCCAAAGCCCACAGCCACAACTAATGAAGTCAGCGCATGAAATCCATCTGCACGCTTTCCGTGTACAGATAACATTAAATTTATTTTAGCGGGCGATGGCAGCGTCAATTCGCCGGCAGAAGTTTTCGCATTGATGGACACGCTCTATTAATGAAGCGACTTTTCACCCGCGCCGAGAAAAAATCGTAGTTTTACAAATTGCCTCCGCCCGCTCTACTTCCCATGTTTAGCAATATGTCAGACCAAAATCCTTGTAAACTTGTCCTAGCACTCGATCTCGAAACACGCGAAGAAGCCTTTGCGATGCTGGATCGCCTCGGTGATTCCCTTGAGTGGGTCAAAGTCGGCCTGCAGCTCTTTACCGCCTACGGTCCAAATTTCGTACGTGAAATTGCCGACCGCGGTTATAAAGTATTTCTCGATTTAAAGCTCTACGATATCCCCAACACCGTAGCCAAAGCGGTGCAAAGCATCGCGACCCTACCAGTCGAACTACTCACACTCCATGCCTCCGGGGGAGCTGAGATGCTGCAATGGGCGAACAAAGCTCGTGCTGACTATTCCCCAAACCTAAATTTACTTGCTGTCACTGTACTTACTTCAATGGACGAGGCACAATTGCGCAGCCTTAACGTACTCACCACCACTGAGGCACACGTAAAGCATTTGGCTGACCTTAGCCTGAATGCAGGCATACAAGGCTTGGTCTGCTCTTCACTAGAACTTTCGCCCCTACGTGTTCGCTTTGGCAACGACCCAATCATTGTGACACCTGGCATTCGCCCTAAAGGCAGTTCCGCAGACGAACAAAAGCGCATTATGACGCCACACGCGGCTGCAGCCGCTGGATCCAGCTATATTGTCGTTGGGCGTCCGATACTTAAGGCTGACGATCCTGCAGCAACCGCAGCAGCCATACGAGCAGAGCTAAACGTTGTCTCGTAACACCCTCGCGAATCAGCGCTACATCTGACGAATACACTCGATCACCGCAAGCAGCCAACTGCTGACCAGCGCGCTCACTCATAATCTCACCCCTTAATATCACTACTACACACTCATTCACCGCCATCTTACTCGCAGCCGGCAGCGGCTCGCGGATGCAAGATACCGTCCAAGATAAAATACTGGAGCCACTCAACGGTTTGCCAGTGCTATGCCATAGTGTACTCGCTTTTTTAGCCAGTAATTGCATCGATCGCATCACGATCGTCTATCGAAACGAGTTACAAAAGACGAAACTACTCGCTGCATTGAGCGACATTGACCTACAAAACACGCCGATTGATTGGACACTTGGCGGCGCCGAACGCCAAGACTCTGTATACAATGCGCTACACATACAGCCACCATCTTGTACTCATGTACTTATACATGACAGCGCGCGACCACTCGTATCGATCAAATCCATCCGAGCGCTTCATCGCGCTGCCATCCGAGACCGCGCTGCTGTCCTAGCGCACCCCGTAGTCGACACCATTAAACGCATTGCTGACGCCAAACAACTGAATCAAACCGAACTCGAAGATCTTGAGCGCTCCCGCCTCTGGGCAATGGAGACCCCTCAAGCATTCGCGCTACCCGAAATCCTCAAAGCATATAAGCATGTGCGCATCAACAACCTGCATATCACAGACGATACCGCTGCGGTTGCCAGCATCGGCTTAAAGACCACTCTAGTTCCCAACGACACTCCAAACATCAAGATGACTACGCCGGAGGATCTCAGTTACGCAGCTTGGCTACTGCATAAGGGTAGCTAAGGAGCAATTGGCAGACCTTTTTTTAATCCGAATCGCTCTATGCTTTTCAATGCGTTGAAAAATTGTTGATCTAGTCGCTATGATCGGACTCATCGAAAACGCAGGAGGCACCCCCATGGCAGCGGGCTACCTCGTCACGCTCGTTGATTCGATTTTTAAAGAAGGTGGGCATTTGCAAAATGTCTTGGGCCTCGATCATCGTCCGCAGCAAGCAGCAATGGCCCTAACCACGGCACAATCCCTAGAGACCAATAAGCCACTCCTTTTCGAAGCTGGCACTGGCGTCGGTAAAAGTCTCGCCTACCTCATCCCTGGACTCATCCACTCAATCAACTCCGAACGCCCACTAATCGTCTCCAGCCATACGATCACCCTGCAAGAGCAGATTCGTAGCAAAGATCTTAAAATTTGCCGCCAACTCTTTAACGCGGTCCCAGAGCTCAAGCACTATGCGGAATTCAAGACCGCACTGATGGTCGGCAAAGGTAACTACTGCTGTACTACCCGTCTAGGCAATGCCCTCAAAGATGCTCAATCTTCCAAGCAAACCGAATTACTCGAGGACGATGCCAAAAAAGAACTTATCCGCTTAGCAAACTGGTCCGCTTCAAGTAAAAACGGGATCGTTCAGGAACTCTCACCCAGTCCACTCCCCGATGTGTGGGACATAGTCAATGCAGACAGTTCGACATGCTCGAAAAAGAACTGCGATCCTGCCACCTGCTTCTACCAACGCGCACGCAAGAAGCTGCTCACATCCAACTGTGTCATCGTTAATCATAGCTTACTTTTTGCGCTTATAAACGCAGGAATGCCGCCAAATGGGGATGCTCGCGGCATTCTCTTACCCGATGATTTCGTCGTACTCGATGAAGCGCACCGTATTCCTGCCATCGCAACCGACCATTTCGGCATCCATGTCAGCTCATATGCGGTCGATCGTGCACTCAAGCGTATCTATAACCCTCGTACCAACCGCGGCATTCTGCGCAAACACGGGCAGAAGTGGGATCACGATGCAGTCGACAATGCGATCGATGCTGCAGGCGAATTCTTTAGCTATCTCGGTGATAACTTTCTGACGCAACGCTCCATTCTGCGTATCCATCAAGCAGACTTCTGCGATAACATACTTTCTGGTCCACTCAAAGAAGTCGCGGAACGCCTAGGTGCCATTATTCAAAAAAGCGATAATGAACGCGTCCAAGACGAGCTCAAAGATCACCGCCGTCGCATTCTCGGCTATCGCGATACGATCAATGGCTTTGTCACTCTCGCAGAGGACGACCACGTGCACTGGCTTGAGCGTGGTGGTAAAAAAGGTCAACTCATCACCCTGCGGAGCGCTCCACTTAATGTTGCCCCATATTTGCGCGAAGCACTTTTCAGTCGGCAAACCGCAGCCATCCTTACCAGTGCCACACTCTCCGATGGTACCAGTATCGATACTTTCCAAGAAAAAGTCGGCGGTCAAATCGCCGAGGCTGAAGTAGAGTATTCACCATTCAACTACAAAGAAAACTGCCGCGTTTACATTGCCAGTGATGCTCCTACTCCTGAGCCTGGGCAAGGACGACTGGATCTCGACTACTTAGCAAATATGATCTGTTGGCATAGTCGTAATGTTAGCGGCGGCACTCTCGTACTCTTCACTAGTCACTTCGACCTACGCCAAGTACACAAACGTACTGAAACTTTCTTCGATAAGATCGAACGACCGCTCTTTAGCCAAGGACATGGCATCGATCGTAGCGAGCTAACCCGTAAATTTGCCGAAGCTGGAAACGGTGTGCTCTTTGGGACTGACAGCTTTTGGACTGGCATCGATGTCCCTGGCCCAGCGCTCTCTCAAGTAATCATTACTCGTTTGCCATTTGACAACCCAAGTCATCCCGTCAGCGAGGCACGTAGCGAATATATTCGCGAGCAAGGTGGTAATCCCTTTGCTGAAATGACCATTCCTGAGGCATTGGTTAAATTCCGTCAAGGCATCGGCCGCCTAATTCGGCGCCACGAGGACTCCGGTAATATTATTGTGCTCGATTCGCGTATTTTATCTAAGACCTATGGTCAGCGCTTCCTCGACGCGCTGCCGGTGCAAGACTTTAAGCGCTTTAACCGCGACAACCGCAGCCATATCTTTCAATAATATAGCACGCTATTGATTCACTATTTTGCAAATCTATTTTAGCTACTATGCACATTTCATCATACGGCATCACACACCAAGGAAAAGTGCGCAGGTCTAATCAAGACGCGTTTCTAATCGACGATGCTCATAAAATATTTGCCGTCGCTGACGGACTGGGCGGACTCCCAGGCGGCGCAGAGGCCAGCAAGCGAATCATTGAACTGATTAAGCGAGTCTACAAACATATCGACGCCGACGAAGAACGCGCAGATCTGAGCGAATTGGTCATCGAAATCAACCGTGGCCTCACAAAAGAAGGTAATGTAACGTATCCAGCCACCGGTTTTGGTAGCACCCTGACCATGAACCAGCTCATCGGTGACCAATTATTCATCGCACATGTCGGAGACTCTGCAACTTACCACCTGCATGATGACGACTTTAATAAGCTCACAACTGACCATACCATGGAGCAAAACTTCATCGAACGTATTGGGCAAGCTGACAGCGCATTGATGCCGCCGGAGTATTCACATACACTGACACGGTGCGTCGGTCAAAACCAAGAACTGCAAGTCGATCAATCACGCTGCACAATCGCCTCTGGCGACCGTCTATTACTTTGCACTGACGGGCTCAACAAAGTTGTCAAAGAGTCAAAAATTCACACGATCTTGAAGTCGGATGCGAGCACTCAAACCATCTGCCAAAGACTGGTAGGTCTTGCCCTAGCCGAGGGTGGTCCCGACAACATCACCGCAATTGTGACATGCATCCAATAATGCTCGATACTAAAAACTTACGTTCTATAAAAATACGTTTAAACAAAACAGGCCACGAATGAAAAAATCTGAAATCTTCCTGCCGAAGGTCAAAACTAAGCCAGACAATATGCTGTTTCGCTTCAGCCTTGGGCAAGCACTCTATGACGAAGGCACCACACAGGCCGCGATTCCACACCTGCAGCGCTGCGCCGACTCACGCAACGACTGGATGCTACCCCGAATATTACTTGGCAAAGCGCTCCTTCAGCACGACCAAGCCGACGCTGCTAAGCCGATCCTAGAAGACGCGCTGGAACTCGCCATCTCACAGCACCACGACGAGCCAGCTGCAGAGCTCCGCAACATCCTCGAAGACCTCTAGCCGCGCTACCTTGCCAAACAAGCCTGGGCTACTGACTCTCGAATTATCTGTGGGCTGCGAAAGCATAGCTCCTAAGACCAATGAACACGCACCGACTCATTTCAGTTCTACTGATCCTACCAACAGTAGCGCTGTTTAAATCATGCAGATGGGTGCAGCCCAAATTAATACTGGGGTACCTGCTCTTAATTTCGATCATTACTGTTCTTACTTATTGGCATGATAAACGCCGCGCAAGAGCCGGTGGGCCACGCGTGCCGGAATCGACCTTACACTTCCTCGAATTTTTGGGCGGTTGGCCGATCGCATACATTGCCCAACAGAAGCTACGCCACAAAACGATCAAACGTAGTTATCAAGTGACTTTTTGGACGATTGTGGGGCTCTATCAATACCTGTCACTCGAAGTAATCTTTCAGTGGCGGGTGCTTCATACCTTTATCACACTATTTCGATAAAATGCAGTCAGTGAGTATCCATATGACCACATCTCATTAATCGACTCAAAATTCTCGTCACGCCTACATTCATATCCCATCCTCTGAACCCATGCCTAAAAGCGTTGCGATACATCTAGATTGGAATCTGCCACTACTCCCTGCCATCACGCAGCAACTCTTAGCTGATAACAACGGCGACTTCATAGATCTAAGCCACCTGCTCGTTATAGTTCCCACCGTACAATCGGGGCGCCGCTTGCGCGAGGCACTCGCACTGGCGAGTGGACAGCGTGGCTTGTTTCCACCGGAAATTGTTACGCCTGACGTCTTCCTCAGCCAAACAATCAAGGACCAGCCCATTGCAAGCGAGGAAGCCGCCACCGCCGCGTGGGTTACCGTGCTGGGAGCAATCGACTGCGCACACTTTAACGCGCTCTTCCCCATCGCACCCGAGCAAAATATTGGCTGGCAACTCGGCATGGCAGAACGCCTGATGCAATTGCGCAACGAACTCGGCGAAGAAGGTCTCGACTTTGCCCTCACGGCACAACGCACCGCGGAAAATGGTCTCGAACCCGCCCGCTGGAATGAACTTGCCCGCTTAGAGGGACTCTATCTCGACCAGCTACAACTTCGCGCATTGAAAGATCCCAAGCTTGCGCGCCGCGAGGCCGCCCAAACCTATACCCCTGCCCCTGCGATCAAACGTATCATACTCGCAGCCACTCCAGATCCTCAACCACTACCACTCCAAGCGCTGGAACAGGCGACATTACATACCTGTGTAGAAATCTGGATTTACGGACCTGAAGACGCTGAATTTGACTGCTGGGGGCGGCCTATCACTGATCACTGGACACAGCGAGCGCTCAACCTTGAGGCTTGGAACTGCCAATTACACACTCATACCTCACAAAAAGCCGTAGCCAAGTGGATCGCAAATACTATGGATGGCACCACTCCGGAGTCGGTGCTGGTTGGACTCGCCGACCCCGCACTTAACCCTGCGGTAAGCGATGCACTTAATCGCAGGCACATACCTAGCTATGACCCTGAAGGCGAAGCACTCCATATCGGTAGCGTTGGTCGACTTACAGAACTACTCTGCCAACTCTGTGAAGACCGTAGTACATCCACCATACGCACGCTCCTGCAACACCCCGATATTCAAGAATGGCTGGGCCTAGCAAACGACCGTAACCGTGTACTGCGTAAACTGGACCGCATATTCGAACAGCATCTGGCTCCCGACCTGAATGCACTCATACAGTTCTCCAGACAAGAAGCATTTGATGTGCTGCGTAAGCCTCTGGCCAAGATTCACCAACTCGCAACCGACTTAGCCAGTGGCAGCAGCTTCAATAACGCACTCGCCCAAGCACTGCAACAAATCTACGCAGACAAAAAAATTGAAACGACTGGATCAGCCAATACTCAATGGCAAGAACGGGCCGATGCCATCCGCAAAATTCTAGCCGCCGCAGGCGATGCCGAGGTCCTCTTCCCTAAACTGCCAAAAGATTTTAGCCGCTCGGCGTTTCGACACAATTTGCAAAGCAGTCGCGTCTACCCTGATCGTCCTCGCGCAGCTCACGACTTGCTAGGATGGCTCGAACTACTTTGGAATGATGCCCCTCACCTAATACTCGCCGGGCTCAATGAAGGTATCGTACCCGAATCAGTCAATGGCGATGCCTTCCTACCCGAAGCACTCCGAGAAGAACTTGGCCTACGCACTAATGCGCATCGCTTCGCCCGAGACGCCTACCTACTGGAAGCGCTCTGTCGGAGACGAGCTGGCTCATGCGGTCGCATCGACATACTGGTACCTCAAGCCGCAGATGACCACACACCACTAAAACCTTCGCGTATTCTCTTTCAAGGGAGTGACAATACACTACTCAGCCGTACGCGACAACTGTTTCACCAGACTCAAGATAGCAGTCGTGTAATCGAGCATAGCGTAGCATGGCAACTATCCCCTCCTCCTGACTTGCCAATGCCGACCACCCTCTCTGTTAGCGCGTTTAAGAGCTACCTACAATGCCCATTCCGTTTTTTTCTCAGACATATCCTAGACATGCGCACGCTCGATGTCGAAACACGAGAACTCAACCCTGCAGCGTTTGGCAACCTCTTCCACGACACAGTTGACCATCTAAATGGTCATACCTTTGACAACCATACAGAACTAGAAAAACTCACCAAAAATCTGCATGGCATTGCTGAGCAACTATTACACAAACGCTATGGCGAAAAGCTTTCCTTTGCCATACGCCTACAAAATGAAGCGCTCATGGCACGGATCAGCGCTTTCTGCCAACGACAAATAGCGGACTGCCAAACGAATGGCAGTACTAGCATTTTGAATACCGAAGAAGCATTTGAATTTCCGCTTAACAATCTCACTGTA
Organism: Verrucomicrobiota bacterium; assembly: GCA_030829145.1. Lineage (GTDB taxonomy): Bacteria > Verrucomicrobiota > Verrucomicrobiia > Opitutales > Coraliomargaritaceae > Lentimonas. The sequence continues at coordinate 60,146 of JAURBE010000001.1, forward strand.
AAGGGTCGTATTGATAGGATTGATCAGCGAAAAGAACGTCTAGAGCTCATTGATTACAAAACCAGCAACTCCCCAGCCAATCCCGAAAAAACGCATCTATCGGTAGTCGCAAAAAAGGAGCCACCTGAGCACCTACCCGATGCTGCCTTTTTCGAACACGAAGGCAAAACCTATCGCTGGATTGATCTTCAGCTGCCCCTCTATCTCCTAGCCAAAAGCAGCAATAGTGCCGAACGACCGAGTATCGCATATTTTAACCTTAGCCAAACACTTGATAAAAGCGGTATCGAACGCTGGGATGGATTCACGCAAAATCACCTAGACTCTGCCGTCGCTTGTGCCAACGCAGTAATCGATCAAATCAGAGCTGGTATTTTTTGGCCACCCAACCAGGACATCCACGAAGCCTATGATGACTTCATCGACCTCTTTCCAGACGGTATTGAAAACTCCGTTAATGCTAAGGCCTTTGAACAGTATCAATTTAAAGTGGCACCGTAACGGATTCAACAATCAACACTGCACCGAACTGTGACGGTCTAGGCATAAATTAAATCAATCCACGGACCATTAAAAGAATTACGTGACTAAATAGGTATGACCACGTAGCAGCTCGGCATATTCATCCAACATTCGTGTACCTTCACGTGGCTTAATAATGTCCGCCTTCGTGGCACGGTCAATTTGCTTTTTCAACTGACGTGTCAGGATATGCCCATCGTATTGCGTAAAGCCAAGCACGTCATTCACGGTAAAGCCTTTAATACTGTCTTCGATGTAAAACCCATCTTCTTCGTCGTCTTCCAGAAAAACATGCACCTCATCCACGCGACCGAACAAATTATGCAAGTCACCCATTATGTCTTGATAGGCACCAACAAGAAATACCCCTAAATAATAGGGCTGCTTTGCATCGAGCGGATGAAGCCGAATGGTTTTACGCACATCTTCAACATCGGTAAATTCAGAAACCTTACCTTCACTATCACAAGTAATATCAACAAGTGTCGCAGCCACATCCGGAGATTCATTGAGACGATGCAGTGGCGCAATTGGAAACAGTTGGTCACATGCCCAATGGTCGATTAACGATTGGAATACTGAAAAATTACAGACGTATTGCTCAGCCATTATCTGTGGTAATGACTCTAACTCCTCGGGTGTATAATTTGCACGCTTACCAAGATCTGAAAGCTCTTTACATATTTTCCAATAGGTTGCATCCGCCTCTGCTTTCTCAATCAAGTTCAAGTAACCCAGCGAAAACAAATTGTTGGTCTCTTCCTTTTTTTGTTGAGCATCATGATAACGCTCCAATGGGCTGGATCCATGTTGATTTAGCAGAATTGCTTCCAACTCCAGTAGTATTGGATTACGTTTCTTTTTACTCGCCAGCTTCGGGCTCACTGAGGTCTTTGAAATGCGATCACATACTTGGGTAACTAGGATCGAATGCGGGGCAACGATCGAGCGGCCACTTTCAGTCACAATATCGGGAACTGCTACGCCAGCATCTGCACAGACTGTCTTGATATTATAAACCACATCGCGTGCATATTCACGCATGGTATAGTTCATCGAGCTTTCATAATTACTTCGGGATCCATCGTAATCAATTCCAAGTCCACCTCCCACATCCAACAATCTCATAGGAAACCCCATCTTTTTAAGCTCACAAAAGAAACGAGTCGCTTCGACAGTTGCCTTTTTAATGGTCTGAATATTCGGCACCTGTGAACCGATATGGAAATGAATTAGCTGTAAGCAATCTTCCAGACCAGCACGCTTTAAACGCCGAGCAGCATCAATGATTTCGGGGCTAGTCAGACCAAACTTGGCATCCTCTCCAGAGGAACTGGCCCACTTACCCTCGCCGGCAGTCGACAATTTGACTCGAAACCCAATTAACGGACGTACTCCCAACTTCTTACTAATCTGAATAATTCGGGGAACTTCACTCAGCTGTTCGACTACCAGAAATATTTCTTTGCCCAAACGCCGACCTTGTAGCGCGAGTTTAATAAATTCGTTATCCTTGTAGCCATTGCATATAATCAATGATTCTGGATCTTTATGCATCGCAAGGGCAATCATTAGCTCTGGCTTACTTCCACATTCCAGACCAAAGTGATACGCCTTACCCGCATCACGTATCTCTTCAATCACTTCACGTAATTGATTTACCTTGATTGGAAACACTCCTCGGTAGTTGCCTTGGTAATCTTCATTCTTTATCGCCTGTGTAAATAGCTCATTCAACTCAACCACGCGCGTGCGTAAGAGATCCTGAATACGAATCGTCAGTGGTGGTTTCAACCCCTTCCCAATTGCTTCCGTCACAATATCATGAATACGAATACTGCGCTGATCTCCTGATGGATGTACCAGCATGAACCCATCCTCATCGACCGAGAAATGCCCACCACCCCAGCGCTTGAGACCATAGTATTTTTCGGCGGATGCGACCGTCCATTCGAGATCTTTAGTGTCAGTATTTTGCTTCATTTAAACCACGTCATCAAAAGTATTTGCACGCGATAAATGACGGATCATGCAGCCATTAGAAAGCAAAAAAGGAAGCGACGAAAATCGCTTCCTTCAGAAAAATTCAGACCCGTAGCAAACGAATCGTTCGGCGCCTTCTAGATTAAAGTAGAATACGCCTCAGGCTTCATCAAATCAGCAACTTGAGACGCATCCGACAAACGAATCTTCAGCAGCCAGCCTTTTATGAATGCGTCTTGGTTGACGAGCTCTGGAGCGGAATCGACTTCTTCGTTGATCTCAACAATCTCGCCGCTAACCGGCATATAAAGGTCGGATGCTGCCTTGACTGACTCAACAACGCCAAAAGTGTCACCAATTTGAAGTGTATCACCCACCTCAGGAAACTCGACAAATGTGATATCACCAAGGCTCTCTTGAGCATAGTCAGTTATGCCGACAGTGGCAGTGCCATCATCATGCAACTTGATCCATTCGTGATCTTTAGTGTAAAGGAGGTCAGTGGGTAGTTCGCTCATTAAGAACAGAAAAACCGAAAAGAATATCGAGGGTCAATGCTTCTTATTCGAAGAATGCAATGATCTGCTCAATAATGTACTTGTGCTCGAGCGGTGTGATTTCACCATTCTGCAGGCGCTTATCAGCATCTAGAGCTCTTTTTGCCATACGCTCAAATGGATCAGTACCGATCGAGTTCGGTACTAGATCACTCTGCATCTTAGCCTCCATTACCTTCGGCTCTAAATCAACATAGTAGCCAAGATCTTCTGATAAGCCAAAACGAATAAAATTCTCGGCCTTGTCATTCGGCACAGGCGTAAAAAATTTAACCGCAGAATTAAAGCCATTTTTCTCAAGACGGATCTCGTGGCTTACTTTACGCGGCAAATCTAATGTTATCGGCGTGATGCCTACAGGCACTCCATCTATGTAAACACTGGCCTCATTTGGAAAAGACAGAATGATTACCTCTTGAGGCGTACCTTTTTCAAACGAAGCACATGCCGTAAGAAATAAAGATGCTAGGATAGCTAGAATGGTGTAACGAGGGGATCTCATGTGTTTAAAACAAAAAAATTGTAAAGTATTTCATTAGCATATCCTATGAGCAGTTAAACGGTCAAGACTTTAGAAAAATTACTTAGAATACAGGCTCGTGTCTCTTTTAAAACCACTAAATGTGCTTGAACTAAGCCACTGGCCTCACTCAACATAGAATTTTAAGCCAACGAACATGATCAAGGAAGTACTTCTTCTTTCCAACGTTTGACTATCAGCAAATGACCTTCACATTCACCCTAGCAATCCTCTTTACGATTGGAGTGTCTGCACTCTGCTCAATTTTGGAGGCCATGATTTTAAGCACCACTACCGCAGAAATTGTAGCGCTTAAGAAATCACACTTAAAACGTGGAGAAAAACTGGAGAAATATAAGGTTGAACTTGAGGAGACCAGTTCTGCGATCCTAAGCCTCAATACCATAGCTAATACACTGGGTGCAACTATGGTAGGTGGACTCGCAGTAAAGATTTGGCCAGAAGATGCGAATATTCTCTTCAAAATCTCCTCCGCCATGGCGCTCGCGATCCTCTTTTTCTCTGAAATCCTGCCTAAAAATATGGGCGTGCTTTACCGCCCCGCCCTGCAACCGATCCTCATCTACCCACTCACATGGGTGTGCGCAATCATGGCTCCGATATCGGGAGTCGTGGCGGTTATCGTACGCATCCTTCTTAAGCCTGCAGAAAGCACCACCGATAGTGATGAGGAGATTCTACTCTTAGCAGAAAAGAGCGCCAAAGAAGGCACGCTTACCTCAAACGAGCGAGAAGTGATCCATAACGCACTCAGTCTCGACGAAGTACAAGTCGACCAAATCATGACTCCTCGGACCGTTCTTTATACGATCGATGAATCAGAAACTGTTGGCTCCTTATTTAAACAAGAGAATAATCTACCATTTGCACGTATCCCAATTTATCGCGATGAGTCCGAAAATATAACTGGTATCGTTCGGCGCAGAGATATCCTCAGCGCCAAAGCAAATGGGCAGGACAGCTTGCCTATTACAGAGATGGCAACCGAGATCATCTACATTCCAGACAATGCAAGCGTCGACGATGCTTTGCAGATGTTACTTAAAAAACACCAACAACTGGCCATGACCGTCGACGAGTTTGGCACGATCTCCGGTGTAATCACCATGGAAGACGTGATCGAACATATCATTGGCCAAGAAATATTCGAAGACGACGATCCCGCAGTCGATATGCGTGAACTCGCTCGTCGCCAACAGTTTGCGACCAAACATAAGAGCCGGAAGAGCTGATCAAACAAGCCTAGTCACTATGCATATACGAACAATTTCGCTCAGCCTCCTACTAGGTTCGGCGTAAGCTCTCCGCATACGCCCGAGCAAAATAGGTCAGAATCATATTAGCACCCGCACGACGAATCGCCAACAACGATTCATCGCGGCAACGCTCAAGGTCAAGCCAACCATTCTGCGCAGCAGCCTGAATCTGCGCATACTCGCCAGACACCTGATAGGCAGCGAGCGGTAACTCTGTCGCATCTCGCACTTCACGGATAACATCTAAATACGGCCCCGCAGGCTTTACCATGAGAACATCCGCACCTTCTTCCTCATCCAGCGCCACCTCTACCAAGGCCTCACGGCGATTGCCGGGGTTTAACTGATAACTACGCTTGTCTAGCAAATGTGTACCCGCGCTACTAGCACTTCCCACAGCATCTCGGAATGGCCCATAAAAAGCGGAGGCAAATTTGGCTGAATACGCCATAATACTTGTCTTTTCGAAATGGTTTTCATCCAAAGCCTCACGAATTGCACCCACGCGACCATCCATCATATCTGAGGGAGCTACAAAATCGGCACCCGCTTCAGCAGCAAGCACAGCCATTTCCGCAAGTATTTCAACCGTTGCATCATTAATCAAGTCACCTGCCTGCACATCAAATAAGCCATCATGACCATGCACTGTGTATGGATCCAGGGCCAAATCGGTGATCACTACCATCTCAGGCACCTCGTTTTTGATTGTGCGAATTGCACGCAACACAAGTGTCCCAGGGTTGAGCGCCTCACGTCCATCATCCGTTTTTAAAGAATCGTCCAATTTTGGAAACAACGCCACAGCAGGTATCCCTAAGTCAGCCAACTCTCGGCACTCTTGAACCAGCAAAGGAATTGTTAGACGGGAAATGCCAGGCATCGATTCAATCGCTTCAGATGCACCGTCACCATCAATCACAAACAAAGGCTGAATCAAATTATGCACATGTAAGTCTGTCTCATTCGCCATGGCACGCAATGCAGCAGTGCGTCGCAATCGACGAGGGCGATGAGTTAGATCTAAGCGAAAGTCAAAATCAGCAGTCATGCGCAGCACCATGACAACTCCCCGAATCATTTCAAGCCGAACTCTCAGGTCTTAGTCTTAGGGATTTATGCTTCACACAATAGTTTTCACCAGTCACTCTTCCCGTTTTCAAACTCTCAGCTCTCAACTCTCAGCTTTTTAATGCCTGTCCAACTTTACGACACACTCAGCCGCTCAATTAAGCCACTCGCGCCCGCCAGCAGTCAACCACTACGTTTCTACTGCTGCGGACCGACTGTTTACGGCCCAGCACACATTGGCAACTTCCGTACTTTCCTAATACAGGACGTATTGCGTCGAGTCGTTGAGGCCGACGGTACTGAGGTCAAACACGTGCGCAACATCACCGATGTGGACGACAAAACCATCCGCCGCTCAATTGAAGAAGGCCTCTCTCTAGGTGAATTTACCGCTAAATGGACAGATAAATTCCATGTCGACTGCGACGCCCTCAACATGCGCCCACCAAGTGTCGAACCCAGCGCCGTAGCTCATATTCCAGATCAAATCGCGCTGGTTGAGACGTTGATTAAAAAAGGTCACGCCTACGCAACCGATGACGGCTCTGTCTATTTTCGAGTGAATTCATTTGAAGACTACGGTCGCCTCTCACGCCTCAAACAACGCGAGCTTAAAACACAATCTGAGAACTCCGCAGGCGAGCTAAACGACGCCGACGAATATGATCGAGAATCAGTCACCGACTTCGCCCTATGGAAAGGTCGTAAACCTGAGGATAAAGCAAATTACTGGACTAGCCCTTGGGGTGAAGGCCGACCAGGCTGGCACCTCGAATGTTCCGCAATGGTCGACAGCGCCTTTGACGGCGAAACCATTGACTTACACGGCGGCGGCATAGACCTATGCTTTCCTCATCACGAAAACGAGATTGCACAATCTGAATGCGCACACGGACACGCTTTCTGCAACCACTGGTTCCACAGCGCTCACCTTATGGTTGAAGGCGCAAAAATGTCCAAAAGTCTCGGCAACCTCTACACCTTAGACGACCTCAGAGAGAAAGGCTTCAGCCCGATGGTCGTGCGCTACACTCTTATCGCTGGCAGCTACCGCCAACAACTCAACTTTACTTTTGATGGACTGCACGCTTCGCAGAGTGGCCTTACACGTATCGAACGCTTCGCAGAATCACTCCTCGCAATTACTAGCGAAGACAAGACCGAGATGCATGGCTACATATCGGCCGAAGCACCCGACGATTTTGGGCGACTCTCAAAAGCATGGGATGCCCTTCGCAACAACTTGAACACAGCTGCCTGCCTCGGCGCAATCTTCGGGGTAATTGGCTCCAACCCCGCTGCATCACTCGATGCTGACGGCGCGCGTGCCATGCTAAAAGCACTCGGCACCCTCCTTTACGCACTCGGGCTAGAGCTCTTCACCGTTGAAGAAGCAACCGTTGATGCCCCCGCAGCAGTCAGGGCAATAGCACAAGCACGTTGGGAGGCAAAACAAGCTAAGGACTGGACTAAAGCAGACGAACTGCGCGACGAGCTGCTCGCACTAGGCTGGGTAGTGAAAGATAACAAGGACGGCTTCGCAGTGGAGCCAGCATAACGCTTGTCGCCAACAAGCCACGATGCCGAATCGGAAGGTCCTAGGTGCGCAGTAACTCAAATTGCCGCGCTTTCATCGACTACCCAGAACGCTCATCTGATGATTCAGAAAGATTCCTGCAACTTCCCCAAAACCACTACGAAACCATTTGCGAGCCTTACAAAACACACCACTTAACCAGCCATGAAACGATTCCTAAAATTACTCTTCTCACTAAGCGCAGTACTCCTAGCAACTAATGCTTATGCAAACATTGATGCAGGTTAAGACTCCGCTAATTACTACAAAACATTCCCCGATCAATGGGATGGTAAAAAAAATCAGTGTCGACTGTACCTCTGTGAAACGTATCAACGGGGGCCTCAAGTGCAAGGTGTCGTCTTTTTCGTAGCACAAACGATCAACGAAAAGAACCAAACTAAAGGTGGTCATATCGTGGTTGCGATTCTCAAAGAAGACGTCGTAGCGTTTGTTCGTAAATACGGCACCGTCAACGAGCGCACCCAGGGCAGCTCTAGCCGAGTCGACAGCAAGCGTTTAACAGGTATCTTTCACCAGCTAGATCACGGCCACGTCTACATTGACGAATCAGGCAATGCAAACGACATGATCATCGAGCGCAAAGAAAACACCAAAAACGCAATTCGCTAAGGCGACGGCATCCCCAGTGGAGATCATAGCCGCCAACACAAAAAAAATGTTCTTCGTCATTTCCCGGGGAGATGGTGCATAGAACCACTGATTTAGCCCCAAGACACAACCGAATCCCATTGTGAGCGTGCTTGCGGGTGAACCTACACCTTCCAGCAATCTCAGGTTCTGTTCTGTGCGGTGGATGAGCCTCCGTGCCTCCGCGTCTCCGTGCGAGAATGGCATCGTGCTGGTCTTTGTGCCTGGTCATTGAGCACAGTGTCAATAGGAGCAGGGTTTCACACGGAGACACGGAGTTTGGGTTCTGATGTCGTTGATGTTTTTGTGGTTACAACATCTATAAACTTCAATCCCGCTTCTTTGCTATACCTTACACGCTAATCGACGAAGAACCAAAAAAAAGCGCATCAAATAAGAACTTTCGCTGAGATCTTTTAACGACGCCACCCATTCAGGGTGGCGTTTTTTGTGTCGCTCGCTTAGTGCAAAAAACAGCAGCACCATAACCCCACTCACACAAATTCAGCTCATACGCCCTCTGATAGTTGACGACACTGCGTCTCTCCCCCATCAACACCACATGGCAGCACTTACAATTCAAACAATCGGCACGCGCACTTCAAAATGGGGCGAAGGCCCACTCTGGTGGAATGATCGACTCTTCTATGTCGACATTGAAAATCACACCCTCATTCGGCTAGACCCTGAAACTGGCACTGAGGAAACTTGGAATGTGGGCGAACGTATCGGTACCGTGGTCCCCTGCCAAAACGGCACTGTGCTTTATGCTGGCGATTCTGGTATCGTCGCATTCGACCTCAATACTGCTGCCAAACAAGGTCTCGCAGATCCTGAATCAGACAAACGCGCCACCAACCGCTTCAATGATGGTAAATGTGATCCCGCTGGACGCTTCTGGGTAGGTTCCATCAGCCTTATTAAAAAAATCGGCACCGCCAATCTCTACATGTTGGACCAAGACGGCACACTCCATCTCAAAGTCGACGAGGTCACCAACTCGAATGGCATCTGCTGGAATAGCGATGCCACACAGATGTATTACATCGACACCATGACCAAACAGATCCGTCGCTATGATTACAACAATCACAGTGGCGTGATTAGCAACGCCTCCATCGCCATCGATACCGCCGAGCAAGGTTACGCCAGCTCACCGGACGGCATGACGATCGACGCCGACGACAACCTCTGGGTGGCCTTCTGCCACGGCGGCTGCGTGACTTGTTTTGATCCGATTACCGGCAAAGAACTTCGCAAAGTGGAACTGCCTTGCCTCGAAACCACCGCCTGTGCCTTCGGCGGCCCCAATCTCGATCGCTTGTTCGTCACCACTGGGATCCACAGTAAGCTCGAAGAAACCGACGCCGGCAAAGTCTTCGTGATCGACGGCCTCGGTGTGCAAGGCGTGCCCGCGTTTGCTTATAAGGGCTAAGCTCAATCGCGGAATCAAGCCGCTCGCGACGACTCAATCATGGGCATGTGCCATTTCTTGAAGATACCGCGCATGCTAGCTGCAGAACTCGACATGCGCGGACCACGCGGAGGTGGTCCCTCCCGAATGTCCCAGCCCTAGTTGCGGAGGGACGAGCTCCGCCTCGTCCGTTCATCGCACTGTCATGATGAGTGCTTACGGCAAACGATGATCGGTGCGATACACACGCATCCCACCACCGTGCCACACGCACAACAACGAACATCGCCCACAAACCCAATACAGAATCAAAGCGCTGACACCACTCATTCAAGCGGCGCACCGCGCAAACGACTGCTTTCCAGCATTGACACTCAGAGGTCTAACACCTGATTTCTTTCTCCTTAAATATTATGAAAGAAATGTCCCCACTCGAGGAACTCCGCCACTCTTGTTCGCACGTGCTCGCTACTGCTATTTTACGCCTCTACCCAGAGACGCAACTCGACATCGGCCCACCTACGGATAACGGATTTTATTACGATATCGACCTCGACAAAAAACTCGATGCCGACGACCTCGAAGCCATTGAGGCCGAGATGAAAAAGGTAATTAAAGAGAACCAACGTTTCACTCGGATCGAATGCTCACGCGCGGAAGCGATTGAAAAAATCCATGCTTCCGGCCAAGCCACCTACAAACTGGGGCGCTTGGACGACGTACCTGACGGGGAACAAGTCAGCTTCTACCAGAACGGCGAATTCATCGATCTGTGTGCGGGTCCCCACGTCGGCTATACCAAGAAGATCAAGGCTTTTAAGCTGCTCTCTATTGCAGGTGCCTATCACCGCGGTGATGAGAATAACAAGCAATTGCAACGTGTCTATGGTACCGCCTTTCCAAGCAAGGATGAGCTCAACGAATACATGACGCGCCTCGAAGAGGCTCGGGCTCGCGATCATCGTAAACTAGGCAAGGACCTAAAGCTGTTCCATATCGATGAAGCAGTTGGTGCAGGCCTGACTTTGTGGACACCGAATGGTGCTGTCATCCGTCAAGAGCTACAAAACTTTATCTCCGAGGAGCTGCGCATGGCCGACTACGATCAGGTCTTCACACCGCACATTGGTAAGCTCGGGCTGTACCGTACTTCTGGCCACTTCCCATACTACAAGGAGTCGCAGTTTCCGCCGATCGTAGAACCAGGCACCGTCGAGCGCCTTGCTCAAGAAGGTTGCTCCTGCGGCGACCTGTCTAACCAGCTCGACTCGGGTGAAATTGACGGCTACCTGCTGAAGCCAATGAACTGCCCGATGCACATCAAAGTATTCGACAGTCAACCACACTCTTACCGAGACCTACCCGTACGCCTTGCCGAATTCGGCACCGTTTACCGCTGGGAGCAATCGGGCGAGCTAAATGGCATGACTCGTGTGCGTGGCTTCACGCAAGACGACGCCCATCTATTTTGCACCGAAGATCAAATCGGCCAGGAAATCAAAGGCTGCCTCGATCTAGTAAAACTGGTTTTCACCACCCTAGGAATGAGTGAGTATCGGGTGCGTATCGGCCTGCGTGATCCTGACTCAACCAAATATGTGGGCGATGCCGCCAAGTGGGATAAAGCAGAAGACGCCCTCCGCGAAGCCGCTCAAACATTAGGGGTCGACTATATCGAAGAGCCTGGCGAAGCCGCCTTCTACGGCCCGAAGATCGACTTCGTAGTCAAAGATGTGATTGGTCGCGAATGGCAACTCGGCACCGTACAGGTCGATTACAATCTACCCGAACGCTTCGACCTTAACTACATTGGAGCAGACAACGAGAAACATCGCCCCGTCATGATTCACCGCGCGCCATTCGGCTCGATGGAACGTTTCTGTGGCGTATTGATCGAGCACTTCGCCGGCAGCTTTCCGACTTGGCTGGCACCGGAGCAAGTTCGCATCTTACCGATGAATGACGATCTTGTTCCGCAGGCACGTGAAATCGAGAAACTGCTCAAGACCGCAAAGATCCGCGTCACCGTCGACGCCATCGCCGACAAACTCGGCGCCAAAATTCGCAAGTGCCACATTGATAAAGTGCCACATTTCCTAGTGCTTGGCCGCAAGGAAGCCGAAGACGGTTTGGTCAAGGTCAATTCCCGAGCGAATAAAGCACTCGAAGGTCTTAAGACGCCTACTGAATTCATGGGTGAACTCCTGCAGAATATTGCTGACAAAACATTGCCGGATGCAAAGGAATAATTCTTGCGCCATGTAAAACTAGCATTAAAAATGCACTTTATGGTGCAATTATTTTTATTTCTAATCGTGGTTACATGCATCTGCATGTTTGGGTGCAAGCCTCCGCCTGAGCACACAACCTTACCAACTGAAGATACTAAATATACTGAAGTGGTTCAGCAAAAAGTGGAGATTTCAGCAGAAGCGGAACAAGTAATTCCTTCACCTACTTAAAAAAAATATTCCCTCTCACTGCTGTCAGGCCCGTGGGAAAAATACCTAAACGTTCCGCCCACAATATTAATCTTCAATCAGTTCTCAAAGGGGATTAAAGAGCTACTTGAAGAAGAACAAGAACTCATCAAGTCGGTTTTAGATGCAAATGCTGACCTCGCCCATACGAGTGAACACAGTGCGCTGAATGACAGACTTGATCAATTAAAGGCTGCCGTACCTAGCGCAGAAACCAGTAGCGGCTACGTAAGAACTCGAAAGCATTACAAAAGAACTTACATCAGCGGCGATACAATATATACAAATTCCTACCCTTATTCTTCTAGCTACTCAGTTTTTTATTCTAAACAAAAAAGTAGCTCCCCAGATTTAGTTCGATCAGTTACTGGCATTGTCGTTAATGCCTCACTAGATGACATAGATCAGCGAATTGATGCCCTTCAGCATACTATTTCAACTTGGACTAGACGCACCTCAACTATGAGCAACAACGGAACTGCTGGCATTATGCGCGATGCCAATGAGGCCTACATTGAGGGTCTTAAAAGCTACACTTTGGATTTTATAGAGATTCGAAAAGCACTAAATAAAATTAAACAAAAACAAGCACAAATAACTCAGAATAAAGAAACCATATTACAAAATTAGAAGACCTTCGAATCTTCGCGACTCAGTGTTCTTAAAAACTATCTTGAGAATAATGCCATCGATATCATAGACCCTATGAATAAACATAACTATGCTCTGAATGACGCACAGCTCACAAACACACTTATTCTTTCCTGCCAAATAGGACCTCGCGTCGTATATTTTGAGCTAGCTGAACATCACCACCCAGATCATCCTTTTATGCTGGTCAATCTAACTGGTGCAAACACCGAATAAAACGATATTCATTAATCATATAGCCGGCTATCCTTATTTTTAGGCATGATTAGTGCTTACAGATTGCAATCTGAAACTAGCATATCCAAAATTATCATAATGAAACTTGTCGCAGCCTTCTCTTTGTTCTCCATCACACAACTTGCTTCTGCTCACACGACTGGGCACAGCTCAGATGGCGCACAAACAGCCCAACATATACTCACATCACCCGATCATCTCTTAATGCTCGGCTCAATTTTAGTCGTGGCGGGCGCATTTGTGTATAAGCAGCTGCAAGCTCGCAAACTCTAAACGAGCTGTAAGCCCATCAAATTCAACTCAAAATGATGTAATAATAATTCCATCCCCGTGAAATTCAGAGTTCGACCTTTGCCGTTTGATGTTCGATGTTCACAAAATCATGGAAGACAGCATACCACTCACTAGCGCCGAAAAGAAAGAACTCCGCGGCATCGGCCAACGTCTCAAGCCGCATGTGCACATCGGCAAGCAAGGCCTCAGCCTGACTGTTTCGAATGAAATCGAAACCGCCCTGGCGAAAAACGGCCTGATCAAGATCCGTTTTGAAGCAGATCGCGCTAAGATCAAAAAATACTGCGAAGACATTGCCAAAACACGCAGCTGTGAACATATCGGTGGCGTTGGTAAGACCAGCATCTTTTTCCGTGAAATGGCGGAAGAAGTCAGTCAATAGTTAAACTGAATCACCTTAGGGCTTCCTCTTCCCCGATGACGGCATGCCGAAAGACCTGTCGTCGTCTTATGTCATGAGAGGAAGTAGTACGCAAGCGCCTCAACTGGATCGACAGCTGCCACCCTTCACACCCACTGACTAGACGACAGCTAGTGATACACCAGATTATCCCAAAAATAAGATAAAAGGGATCGAAATCACTAGGCTAATCGCGGCTGTTATCGCACAGAAAGTTACCTGCACTAAGAAGCCCATTGCAAAACCAATCGGCTTTTTACGCTTGGTGTTCATCCAGCGGCCAAAAAGTAATATACCCACCACAAAAAGGATGCACCACTCCAAGAGGCGACCATTTACCTCAGCGATCAAAACTTGTGAACCCAACACACTTTCACATAGAATATCCACTGTAAGGTGAACAAAGAATAAGGCAAGTAGGAGTGAGTAAGCTTTCCAATAGCGCAGATTCCTGCGGCAAACCAACCGATAGGCCCACTGCAGGACCACTGAGACTATCAGCAGCACAGTCGCTACTGCAGGCAATTCGACATACCAAGGAAGATTAATATTACCATGTAACATAGTTTAATAAATGATGTTCAATCATTCATTAAAGACTTAATTTCATTCAAATCTAATAAGAGTTAACTAAGTCGTTTCACTTTTTTTTAACAGCTACTTTCACTTGCGGTCGCTCCTGCCGTGATCCAACATATTCGAATGTCTGATTATAAAACCGTCCAGCAGCTCAAGGAGATCGACGTCAACATTGCCGCGCTCTTCCGCAGTATTCTGATTCTCCGCCGCAAGACGACCAAGACCGCAAAAAACGGCAACCCTTTCCTCAGTGTTGAGCTGGGCGATGGCAGTGGTAGTTTCAATGCCAACTGCTTTGATGGCACTGATATTTACTCTGCTATCGATGCCGCGCCTGAAGGCACGATTCTACGTATTGCTGGCAAGACTGAATATTGGCAAGACCGCTTCTCCCCAAAGCTTCAAGCCGCCGAGGCAATCGACGCTGCCGAAGCCACCGATGAAGGAGTCATGGCTAACCTCATCGAAACGCCACCGGAATCCGAAGACGAGCTTTGGGCACATATCCTCGATGCCGTTGCGGCTATCCAGCATCCACAGCTCAAAGATACCGTACAGCGTGTACTCGACGAACTCGGCGAGCATTTCCGCAAGTGCCCTGCAGCGGTTAACATGCACCATGCATATTACAACGGTCTGCTGGAGCACACGGCACACATGGTGCGCGCGGCACGAGCGTTGTTACCACTTTACACCGAAGTTGACGCTGATCTGGCTATTGCTGGTATTATCCTCCACGATGTGGGTAAGCTTGAAGAATACGAAGGTGAATTTGCCGCCAAGGTCAGCCGTATCGGCACCTTACAGGGGCACGTCGTTATCGGATTTCGCATTGCTCGAAAAGCTGCGATTATGTCGAAGCTCAATGCCGACCTGACTGAACGACTCGAGCATATTATCCTCAGCCACCAAGGTGAAAAAGCTTGGGGTGCCGCAGCGATGGCCGCAACGCCGGAGGCAGTATTTGTCTCGATGGTCGACAATCTCGACGCTAAAATGGGCATGGTTCAGCGCGTACTACGCAACACGCCTAAGAGCGAAGAATTCTCCGACTACCTGGCTGGCTTACAAACACGCTTGCTGACCACACCACCGGACAAGAGCTAAGGGAAACTATCGCTGACACTTCGGACAATAGAAGCTGTTACGTTGGCCTATGTTAATTGAACGGATTACGGTGCCACAGACTTGGCAGGGTTCGCCCTTGTTACCATAAACTTTGAGCTCGATTCGAAAATAGCCGGGCTTGCCATCTGCGCCCAGAAAATCGCGTAATGTGGTGCCGCCTTGTTGAATCGCACGAGCCAGCACGGCCTTGATATGCGCGCCAAGTTCCAGGTAACGCACGCGACTCACTCTGCCAGCAGCTCTGCGAGGATCGATGCCTGCCATAAATAATGCCTCATTCGCGTAAATATTACCTACTCCCACGACCACCGCGTTGGTCATTATAAAATTCTTCACCGCGACTGTTCGTCCGCGTGAACGTTCAAACAGTCGCTCGCCGTCAAATGCATCCGAGAGCGGCTCAGGCCCCATGCCCTGCAGTAATTTAAGTGGATCGTCATCCACAGCCTGCCAAAGACAGGCACCGAAACGGCGCGGATCATTGAGTCGCAAGCAATTTCCATCTTCCAGAACGATATCGAGGTGATCGTGCTTCAACACAGGTTTATCTGACGGCTGTACTGTCAAACTACCAGACATCCCTAAATGCAGTACAATAGTGCCAACTGGCGTATCTAACAATAAATATTTCGCGCGCCGTCGAACAGAGAAGACTGTCTGCCCAACAGCCGCCTGCACCGAGTCGGGTACGGGCCAGCGCAGTCGCGACTGTCGCACGATAATTTTGGTTATGCGTAAGCCCTCCACATGGGGGGCAATTCCACGACGTGTGGTTTCGACTTCAGGCAATTCTGGCATGCAGCGAATCTATGCCTTGAATGCTAACAATAACAACCATACATTAAAAATTTAAACTAACGTTCAATAGCTTAACAATTATGATTCAATACTTACGCCACCTAATCTGTACTCTTACACTCACAGCACTTAGTACAATAACCATGAACGCTGCTGAGGCCAATATACAGCTCGCTTCAGATGCATGGCCTCCGTTTACCAATGAGGTTGGTAAAGCTCGCCTTGCCATAGAGATAGTGCACCTAGCACTCGCACGATCGGGGTATGTCCCCGAAACGACTATTCTCGATACATGGACCATCCCATCAGATCTTAAGTCAGACAAATATCATGGTTGTGGCGCGATCTGGAAATCCGCAGAACGCGAGAAATACTTACTCTTCTCAAAGCCTTATTTAGAAAGCCGTCTACATCTCGTTGGTAAAAAAGGCAGCGATGTAAGCCGATGGGACTTACAACCGCGTGCTAAGGCTTAATTCGATTGCGATTGATATTGATGACAACGGTGAAAAGGAACTTGTGCTCAACGGCATCGAACTCGAACTCGCCACCATTTCCAGCGGCTACGAAATTTACTCCAACGACAAGAAGTTACCTCCGAAAACACGCTACTCCATCCGTGACCAAATCTACAATGGTTGGGACGAGATCCCAGATGATTACTGTGGCACTGATAATGTGATCCCAGACACACGTGCAGAGGGCTTCAATCTGTTCGGCGGTGACTTCTAAGAGCTTTGCAGAACACACTTTATTCAAAAGCGTAAACCAAAATGGAGCAGCCTTTTAAAAGAAACTCAGTTCACAGTAAGTTACTCTACGCCCTTTAAGGGCTTCAAACTCGGAAAGAGGATCGTGTCGCGAATACTTTCTGCTCCAGTAAGTAAAATGATCAAACGATCAATCCCGAGGCCCATACCTCCCGCTGGTGGCATCCCATGCTCAAGCGCATTGAGGAAATCCGTGTCCATATCCTGTACCTCTTCACCGACTTGATCGGCAAACATCTTACGCTGAATGATCGGGTCATTTTGCTCAGAATATGCAGGCGCAATTTCCTGTCCATTGATGCAAAGCTCGAACACATCAATCGTGCTGTCGTCATCCACTGTGATCTTCGCCAATGGGCAGAGCTCCTTAGGAATGTGTGTCACAAAGGTCGGTTGAATCAAAGTCGGCTCAATGATCTTCTCAAAGACATTGTTGGAGATCTCGTAATCTTCGAGCTCACCGTCGACTTCTATATTTAACGCACGCGCCTTTTTTAGCTTGGTATCACGGTCGTAGCTGAACCAGTCTGCATCGCCTGTGGCTTCGATAATGAGATCCTTATACTTGGCTTCACGCCACTCGCCATCGAGATTGATTACAGTGCCATCGGGACGTGCGATTTCGAGCGAACCAATCACCGTCTTTGCGACGTGCTGAATCAAACCCTGCGTGAGCTCCATCATCCCACGAAAGTCGGTGTAGGCTTGATAAAGCTCTAACATGGTGAACTCTGGATTGTGACGACGCGATAGCCCTTCGTTACGAAAAACTCGGCCGATCTCAAACACACGGTCTTCACCAGCAACAAGCATGCGCTTGAGATAAAGCTCTAGCGCGATTCGCATGTAGAACTGGCAATCGAGCGCATTAGAGTGTGTGATGAAGGGACGTGCTGCGGCACCGCCTGCGACGCTCTGAAGCATCGGGGTTTCGACCTCCGTAAAGCTACGATCCCACAGATACTTGCGCATCTCCTGAATGATCTTCGCACGGTGGCGGAAACGCTCGCGAGACTCTTGATTGACGATCAGGTCTAAGTAACGCTGGCGGTAAATCTTGTCATCATCAGTGAGGCCTGCCCACTTTTCAGGGAGCGGACGTAGTGACTTTGACACCAAGGTGTAACTTGCGGCCCGCACGGTGATTTCACCTGTCTTGGTTTTAAAGAGCTTGCCAGTGACACCGATGATATCGCCCAAATCGAGCATCTTTTTGAAATATGTGTTGTATTCACCTTCGGGTAATTCGTCGCGAGTCACGTAACACTGGATCGGGCCATCGCTATCTTGAATCTTAATAAAGCTGGCCTTGCCCATCACACGGAAGACCGTGATACGACCTGCGACAGACACCTCGGCCTGATCCTCGTCGGCAACGCCTTCTTTATAGAGTTTAACAGCCTCGCCAGATGTATGCGTCTGCACGCAGTTTGCCTGGAAAGGGTTACGCCCTTCCTTGCAAAGATTCTCGAGCTTTTGGAGGCGGACTGCATAGAGATCATGCGAATTGTCCTGATTGGCTGTCTTGTCTGTCATAACGAAAGCAGGCGAAAATGCGTCAGCACTCAAAAATGGCAATTGTAAATATTCAAAAGGACTTGCAAGCCTCGTGCAGTCGATTGACCTCGCCGAGTGTGCCACCCACCACACAGCGCACGCAGGCGACACATGGCTCAACGAGGCAGCGGCCCCCGTGCTACAGGTTGTCAGCACAGTTCTTCCCGAAGAGCCCAACTATGTGCTCAATCCGAAACACCCAAACTTTTCAAAAATCAAAATCGAAACTGCTCGGCTGTTCGTGTTTGATCGACGACTGATAAGCAAAGTATAGCACTTTTGGTGGCGTG
The DNA here is from genome assembly GCA_030829145.1 of Verrucomicrobiota bacterium. Taxonomy (GTDB): domain Bacteria; phylum Verrucomicrobiota; class Verrucomicrobiia; order Opitutales; family Coraliomargaritaceae; genus Lentimonas. The sequence continues at coordinate 78,901 of JAURBE010000001.1, forward strand.
CGAGTTTACTCGCGCCCGCAGTGCCTCTCAACTCAGGCCCGACGCAGGCCCCCGCAAGCGCTCAGGCAAGCGCGGACGCCACCCAATCACTCTGGCTCGACGCAGGCCCGCGCAAGCGCGGACGCCACCCAATCGCTCAGGCCCGACGCAGGCCCGCGCAAGCGCGGACGCCACCCAATCACTCTGGCCCAACGCACAGATCGCACTGGACTATGATTGAGAAATTATTCTGCCGTAAATTATGCTGCAGTAAATTAGCGTCTGTGTGGTCGTCACGGATTCAGCGACCAACCATAAATTCCACCAGACATCCTCAACCCCTCAACAAACAACAAACAACTCTTTCATACTTCCAGTCTGAAAGAGTTTCCGCATCGTACTGCACAATGACTTGGATCGAATACACTGCACTTAGTATCTCCAGCTTAATTTTTCTGCTTGGACTCGCTAGCTCACTACTCCCTGTAGTGCCAGGTAGTTTAATTGTATGGTCTGGAGTCATCATCCATAAGCTTTGGCTGGGTGATGCCTCAGTCAGCTGGAAGGTCGTCATTATTACCGGCCTCATTACACTAGTTGGCCAAGTCACGGACTTTTTAATGGGCGTATGGGGCGCTCGAAAATTCGGTGCTTCGTGGAAAGGAGCCGTCGGTGCCTTGCTAGGTGCTTTTATTGGGTTTTTCCTCCCGCCGCCATTATTATGGCTTATCCTTGGCCCAATTGTCGGAGCAATCATTGGTGAGCTATGCGCTGGGCGCACTCTCCAAGCAGGCAGCAAAGCCGGACTTGGCGCCATCATCGGCGGCATCATTGCATTTGCCCTAAAATTTGGCTTTAGCTTGTTGGTCGTAGCACTCTTTTACCTCGATCTAGTGCTTTAAAAAAGCTCACAAACAACTCAACTCTTGGCAAAGAGTAGGCGTAAGCTGTTTAAGCAAACCACGACTGTGCTGCCCTCGTGGGCAAACACACCGACACTCAGCGGAATCCAACCCAGGATCGCAGCAGCCACCATCAGCACGACTGTACCCAATGCTATCGCTAAATTCTGCCGAATAATCAGACGCGCTCGATGGCTCAAATCCGTCGCCGCAAGATAGTTATCAATCCGATCTTTCATCAGCACCACTTCACTCTGCTCCAAAGCGGCATCACTCCCGCGAGCGCCCATCGCAACCGATACATAAGCAGCCGCAAGACTCGGTGCATCATTCACACCATCGCCTACCATGGCGACCTTGTATCCATTTTTAGAATAATCAACGATCGCCTCAACCTTGCCATCCGGGCTCAACCCAGAACGCACCTCTTCGATACCAATCTCACGACCAACCGATTCTGCCGCACCGCGACGATCGCCGGTCAGCATCACCGTGCGCACGCCCATTTCCTTAAGCTTAGCAAGGATTGGCTGCGACTCCGTGCGAATTTGATCTTTTAATAAAATACGAGCGATCAAATCATCCTTTAAAATCCAATTTTCTGAAAACTCAGGTGCAGGCTCGGCCACATCTTTAATCCATTCGGCAAGCGGACCATCGGCCAACAACTCACGTCGCCCCAACACACATAAGGCTTCCCCTTCGCGTCCCTGCACGCCCTTACCACTCATGGCTTGAAAGTCGTCAATCGCCCGCGGCTTGAGCCCCTGTGCTTTCGCATACTTCTTAATGGCACGCCCGACCGGATGTGAACCATGCGCTTCCAATGAATACGCAAGCTCGGCCGCCTCACGCTCACGCCCCGGTGGGAAACTCTCGACCGAGTCGACTTCCATCTCCCCTGTAGTCAGGGTGCCCGTCTTATCCAACGCGACCAAATCAACCTCGGCCATTTTTTCAATGGCCGCGCCGCCACGAAACAAGATGCCATGCCGCGCCCCCCATGCGATCGCCGCCAAAATTGCCGACGGAATCGACAGCACCAATGCACACGGACTCGCCACCACCAACAAGGTCATCGCTCGGTAAAACGCCGAAAAGCCAGCCTCTGAATTCACAAAGGGTGCAATCCCGAAGCCAAGCCACCAGACAAAGAACATCACCGTCGTGAGCGATAAAATACCAACCGTATAGCGCGTTCCAAATTTATCCGTAAAGCGCTGGCTCGGTGCCTTCAGATGCTGCGCCTCACGAATCAGACGAATCACTTTCTGCAATGCACTCTCCCCCACTGGACGCAGCACCCGCGCATCCACCGCGCCCCACAAATTAATCGTGCCACTAAAAACAGTATCGCCGACGATCTTCGACACTGGATTCGCCTCGCCAGTCAGATTCGACTCATCCGCCGCGCTCTTGCCTTGAATCACTTCCGCATCGACCGGGAACTGCGCCCCCGGCTTGACCACCACCACATCGCCCACATTTACCGCCACGACTGGCACCTGCCGCTCCTCCCCCGACGGCTCACGCAACGTGGCCGACTTCGGCGCAGCATCAAACAGGCTATCAATTTCACGCCGCGTGCGGTAGAGCGCGAAATGCTCCAGTGCTCCGGAAAAAGAAAACAAAAACAACAAGAGCGCGCCTTCAGCCCACGCACCGATCAACGCAGCGCCAACCGCCACTGCCAACATCAAAAAATGAATGTCCAACTCTCCTTTAGGCAGACCTTCTTTCGCATCTTCAAAGGCATCCCAGCCACCAGCAATCATCGCTCCAATATAGAACAACACCGACAACCAAGGCGGCGCAGCCTCGACGTAAGCAACCATCCAACCCGACAATCCTAACACCGCGCAGCCACCTGCCAACAGCCCCAGCAAGCGCCACTCCTCACCAGTCCCTTCGGCCTCCTCCGCACCCGCAGCAGGCCATTCCAGCTCCCGCCAATGCCACAAACTCGGCGCAGTGAAGCAAGTCGGCTTCTGTAAGCGAATGCCGCCGCTCTCTTCGGTTTCAATCGTCACTCCGACAGGCACAGCGCTCGCCACCTCCGACTCGATCAAGCGAATCGTCTCAGTCAGATTGGCTTGCAATGCTTGCATATCGACAATCCCAAGTGTCGCAATGCTGACCTTCTGAGACTCTGAATCAACACGTAGCGCCTCTACTGCATTATTTTGCTGTAAGAATCGAGCCAAGCCTACCGCCCAAGTCTCTTTATTAAGAAGCTTTTGATCCGAAGTCATACCGTATTAACCTTTATCTTATTTAAGCATCTCTGCAAGTGATAAGAGTCATCGATACATGGTCGAATTTTATCAAAAAGACGACTAGGCACTATACTGTTATAGTCCTGCACTCGCTAATCTGATATTGCCAATCCTAGCTCTTAAAAAACTACCGAAGCTCAGTTCACTCGGCCTCGAAGCGACCAAACTTCTGCACGAATATGCCCTGTCGCGGCGCGCAAAAAAGCACGATAAAAAAGAGCACGCCGGCTATCACCGCCATCATGCCCGAAGTGGATGTCGCCTCGACCACTGAAGGATCTACTCCCATCCAGCCTGGTAAAAAAATCGCCGATACATGTCCCAGAGCTGCTGAAAGTGCAGCGAAAGTGGCGCTGATGACCACCATCCAATGCAACCGATCTGTCAACAAATGCGCCGCGGCAGCCGGGACAATTAACATCGCTATTACAATAATACTGCCCACCGCCTCAAACGCAGCCACCGTCGTAATCGCAACCAAAGTCATTAACATGTAGTGCATCAAGCTCGCATTGATACCCATTGTGGTAGCGAGTTCGGAATCAAACGATGCAATCCGCAGCTCCTTGAAGAACAACACCACAAACAACAGATTCACCGCGCACACCGCGGACAAAACCAATACCGATCGCGGCACTTGCAGCGCCGAACCAAATAACTCAGGACGCCAGACCACATCCAACGGCGTAAGCTCAATCGCACCATACAATACACAACTCGCATCGAGGTCCACATGGTCAGCAGCTTGCACAATTAACAATAGCCCAACAGCAAACAGCGTCGTAAAGACGATTCCCATCGAAGCCCCCTCATCCACTTTGCCAAAGCGGCTCAGCCACTGAGTAAACAGTGCGGTCAAAATACCAACGACTGCCGCACCTATAAACATTGTGAGACTCGCGCGGGCACCAGTAATCAAAAATGCGATCGCCAATCCTGGAAGCACTGCATGGCTAATGGCATCACCCATCATACTCATCTTTCGCAGCACCAAAAAGTTACCCAATAACGCACAAGCAACCGCTGCCAAAATACCAATTAACACAATCCATGTATCTATGATATACCAAGTCATTGCTTCAAATTGAGGGTGAAAGTGAAAAATAAGTTCATGCCTAATTAAATGCTAATCTCCAGGAGTAATTGGATGTGGGCTTGCGGGTACCTGCAGTCCACTGGTCATCCTCAGTTTAATTAATTTTGCTTCTAGCAATGCGACCAATTTCTCGCCCAACACATGCTCCACCGCATCCGCATCACGATCCACTCGACTTGTGGCTACGTCCGCATACTCGATCAAATACAACTCCCACAAACGGTGGTTACGCGTGACTTGAGCCGCAGCTTCTAAACCAGCACGAGTCAAAGTAATCATATCCCTATCATTAACGGCATCAATTAGAGCCTCCCGGTATGCCAACCTAACAGAACCTCGTAACTGACGATCACTCCAAGTGCGTCGCCCACGCACCTGACGAAATGGCACGGAGCGAATCAATACGTCATCCGTGGGCCCTGCTTCTGCTTCTAGAATCTCGTACAAAGCACGTAATAAATGTTGGCGCCCAACACTGCGCTTCAGCTTAAGCTGCCTGAGGTAGCGCACCAGCACGCCTCGCTTAGTTCCAAGCAACAGACTTAATAGAAAAAACACCGCAGCGACTAGAACAATCAAAGCTCCGGCGGGCAGGTTTGGAATCAATGCGCTCAAACTCGCGCCCATCCAGCCGCTCA
>JAURBE010000020.1 GCA_030829145.1 Verrucomicrobiota bacterium
ATCGAATCAATGCGTGCTGTGCATGTCGTTGAACATTAGTAATTTATACTTTATACATAGTTTTGTTTTTTGCTTATTATTATATAAGCAGGCTAGTTAACTTGATGCTAAGTTATAGTATTGTAATGTATCAGCTTTATACTTGATCTAGCATTAGTAATACGTCGGTTGTTTGGCAGCGGATGAAACTTGAGCGTACGACTGAAAAACTTAGTAGCCTTTAAAGATGAGCGATTTTCTCTATTAGTATTGGGCTAGGTAGTAGGGTAGGGGAAATTATCCTCAAGTTGGGTACTAATCACTCTAAGAAACAATGGTTTTTAAGCCGCGCATCTACCATGTAAACTGATTATAAGATAGTCGCTTGAGTACAAAGCACAATAGTTAGCGCTGATTTTCAGATAAGCCAAATTAGCACCTGTAGGCACATGCCATTACTGACTATTGGGTATAAGCTTACTCGTCGACCTCATCGTTGCCTATTTCGGCAAATCGTATGACTTCTTCAAAGGTAGTGGTACCATTTTTAATATGCTCCCAGCCGCTTTGTTGCAGTGATCGCATCCCTTGCTTGATCGCAGTTTCACGGATCAGGCGTGAAGAATCGCGCTGGACGATGTGTTCGTGAATTTCCTCCGACATCCTGAGGATTTCGAAAATAGCAATACGCCCTCGGAAGCCAAGTTTACGGCAGCGTTCACAGCCATTGGGGGCTTTGGCAAGGTGACCATGTACTGTCTCACTGTGGTCAATTCGCATGGTAGTGAGGCAGCGTTGGATGTGGATTGGATCGAAGTTAGCTGGTTGAGCGCAATTGGGGCAGAGACGCCGTACGAGACGTTGAGCAATGATCATTTCCACTGATGAGGCGATCAGGAAAGGCTCGATGTCCATATCGGTCAGTCGCGTGAGTGCTCCAGGGGCATCGTTGGTGTGAAGCGTGCTCAACACCAAGTGACCCGTGAGTGAGGCGCGAATTGCGATGTCGGCGGTTTCGCGGTCACGGATTTCTCCGACCATGATCACGTCGGGGTCTTGACGCAGCACGGCACGTAGCGAGTGAGCGAAGGTGAGGCCAATATCTGCATGGACCTGTGTCTGGTTGACGCCGGGGACTTCATATTCGACAGGGTCCTCGACAGTAATAATGCGACGCTCAGGACTATTAATGAGGCGAATAAATGCAGTAAGGGAGGTGGATTTACCAGAGCCAGTTGGGCCAGTGACAAGCACGATGCCGTGTGGAGCAGCTAATGTGCGGGTGACTTTATCTTCTTCATCTGAAGTGAGGCCTAGCTCGCGCATAGACAGAGGCTTAGACTTTTGGTTGAGTAGCCGTAAGCTCACGCTTTCACCGTACATGGTGGGGAAGGTTGAAATACGAATATCGAGCTCGGTATCGCCCGCACCAAATGAGATACGACCGTCCTGAGGTCGACGTTTTTCGGAAATGTTGAGCTTCGCCATGATCTTCAGGCGAGAAATAATTGCGTCTTGAAAACGGATTAAATTATCCGGCACTCGAATTGCGACGAGTTCCCCATCGATACGATAGCGAATTTGTAGGGTGTCGCGATGTGGCTCAAAGTGGATATCAGTTGCACGGTCGCTGACGGCTTTTTGTACGACTTCATTAACGAAGCGTATGACCGCTGCGTCTTCGTCTTCCTCTTCATCGTCTTCGTTGTCGTTGGTGATGACGTCTGATTCATCCAAGCTGCCTGCACCCACGCCAAAGCGCTGAGTAATGGTATTAACGACGCGCTCTGGATCGCCGAGGTGCCATTCGGGCATACGACCGCTGACTGCAAAGATCCAGCGATTCATTTGGTCGTCCGGGGGCCATAAAGTAACGAGTGGTATGGGTGTGTCGGGGGTGACAGGAGTATCAATGAACTCACCCTCTTGAGAGGCATTTCGCACGGGCACGCATTGGTACTCATGGATTAAGCGCAATGGCAGTGTGGCTGTAGGGTTATCAATCAGCTCGATCTCGTTAATAATAGGGAGATCGGCTATTTCGGCGACTTTAGCGACTAGTTCGCTGGTGGAGCAGTTTTGCAGAGTCGCAATGTGAATCAGGCGTTCAGAGCGTGGAAGTGCTTCAATTTCTTCGCGCTCGTCTTCGCTAAGACCTTTATAAAGAGAGGAAAAATCCATTTTTTATGAAAAGCTAAATAACTGAAAAGTTGAAAAAAAGGGGAAGGGATGAAGGTGATTACTGTCCATGAGTCAAAGATCTTAGTAGTATTGAGTATCACTGGCCCTCAGGCAACTCATCCTTTTCCCAATAATCTTCGCCGTAGTCGAAGAAAATTTCTTCACCAGGCTCAATTGTACACGAGGCTTGGAAACGAGCGGTTTTCCATCTAGAAGAAACAGTCAGAAAAGCATTCGGTTCGTCGCTATGGTTGATGTAGCGAGTGTAATTGGCTTTCGGCCCTTCACCTACAATGATATGTGACCGGCAAACCCAAAGTACATATGCCGAAAAAGGGCGATCTGGATGGTGAAATTCTTCCTCGTTGATTATTTCGCCGGTGTAATAGCCAATCGTGTCGTCTGGTTGTATGCGGGTTTTGCTAAATAAACCTAGGCCAGCGCCTTCGATGCTGGAGGCTCGGACTTCAAAATCAGCTTCATTCCATTTTTTTGATTGAGACATACAAGGTGGGACGTTGTTCGTTCGAAGCGGGAACGACAAGTTTGGATTTTCACGTTCTCGTTGTGGTATGATAGGTTTAAATTCGGGAGAAGGTGTCCCATCAGATCTGTCGTAATCCATGTATAAAAAAACCGAGCCGTTAAGCTCGGTTTAAAAGTGGTGGTCGAAGGGGGACTTGAACCCCCACGCCTTTCGGCACGTGTCCCTTAAACACGCGTGTCTGCCAATTCCACCATTCGACCGTATGTGCTCCACTATTGTGCAGTGAAGGTCGAAGGTGATAGGTTAGAATTTTCAGAGATCAACACTTATTTTTAAAAAATATAAATTAGTTAAAAAAAGGCAGCTACAGAGCTTGAATCTTAGACTTCTTTCCCTTACCACAATAGTTTACGAAATTACAACACACACGTAGCCGGGCTCTTCTCGGCTCGTTTCCTATCAAAACGTTATGGCTGAAAAACCAGCAGATAAGTCTCAAGAGTCGCCTAAAAAGGCGCTCGATCTCAATACACTTTCCGGTCTCGATTTCGGCCCATCTTGGGCAGACGAGAAAGCGAAGCGCCCATCTCAGAAGCAGTATGAGTCTCGCGGAGATTCGCGTGGAAAAGGTAAGCGATCTGGTGGGAGTGGCTCTCGTGATCGTCGTGGACCAGGTGGGGGTCGGCCGCAAGGCATAAGCCGCCCACAAGGCGCTGGAGATAGTCGTCGTCGCGGAGGTGACCGTCGGGGTGGAGGACGCCCCGAGCGTGCGGTGTACGAGCCAGTGGTAAAAGTCGACTTGTATCCTCAGGACGAAGCGTTTGAAGTCTTAGTTAAGCGTCTACGCTCGACGGTCCGTACTTATCAATTGTTTGAGATCGCGCATCTTCTCCTGGAAAAGCCAGAGCGCTATGTTGTGGTTGTTGAGAATAAGGCAAAATCTGGCGAAAAGCCTGCACCGTTGCATTTCTCGGTACCAGGGCATTTGCCGTTCGAGACTGAAGACGCGGCGGTCAATCATGTCTTAGCCAATCACCTCGATTTATTCTGTGACATTGAAGAGATTGAAGTGGAGGCACCCAAGGGCAATTTCCAGATGGTGAATCGCTGCTCTGTGACGGGGGAATTACTTGGGCCGCCGAATTATCATCGTTATCAAGAATTTTTGCAGCGTCACTATGCTGCGAAGATCTCTGGCATGTCGTTTGATCGCTTTATCGCCAAGGTAGAGAGCGTGAAGGAACAAGAATCGATCGATGCGTGGGTGGAGTCCATGAAGAAGGGTGCACGTTATACGCTCAAGGAGCGTCAAGATGGGGAGCCAGAATCGTTCGAGTCGCTTGAGGCAGTTCGGTTGTTTTTGTTGCAGCATCGTAAGGACAAGATCGTAGGGTCGGGCGAGACAATTCGCTTTGCTGGTCGTGATATTGAGCGTCTACCAAAGGGAGCCATTCGCCGCTCGGTGGAAAGCTATATTGAGCAACAGTTACATTTCCCGCTGGATTCTGCGAATAATATCCGTGGGCGCCTCCGGCGCCATAAATTTGCCGTCTATAAAAAGGGCTCTAAAGGAGTTTCCTTTGTCTGTGCGGTGAAGCGTAAATTCCGCGACAGTAAGACAGTCTTTACCCCATCGATTCAGGGGCTTATCGAATTTATTGAGCAATACCCGAATACACCAGCATCGAAGTTGCCGAAACTTTATATCAACATCGATACAGAGAAACAGCAGCCAGCAAAACTTGAAATGACTGAGGCTGAAATTGCTGCTGCTGCTGCCGCTGAAGCGGCGGCAATTACTGAGGCCAGCGAAGCAGCGAGCACTGAAGCTGCTGCTGCACCTGCGCCAGATGCTGCTGCCTCGACTGAAGCGACGCCCAAGCTTGAATTAAGTGAAGATGAGCAGAAGCAGCTCAATCAATTGATGTTGGATTTGCGCTGGCTCATCGTGGAAGGCTATGTGACTGAGTATGGTGACGGGCGGCTCTTTGCTGCACCGCCAATGCCTGAGGCGAAGCCTAAGCAGGCAAAGGCTCCTGTCTCGAAAAAGGCACTATCTGAAGATGCTCCTGAGGCAGCTAATGCTGAGCCACAGGCTGTCGAGGAAGCAAAGGTGGAACCTAAAGCCGAACCACAGGTTACAGAAGAAGCAGAGGTGGAGAGTGTTGCTGAAGAACCTAAGGCCGAACCACAGCCTGATGTCCCTGCAGCGCCGCCCGAAGTGCCTGCAGACGAGGCGACAGATGCAGCGGAGCCCAAGGCATAGTTCTCTTACATAAGACGGCCATTCGTCAGGTGGTCACGCTTTGTCGAGTGCCCTTATTCGATGTTCATATAGAGAGCGCCTGCGAGTGTTGGCATAAGCGCCGCCTCAGGGATTTCTAGATCGGTGTGTGATCGACCCCAACTTTGGGCTGAAACCGGATTCTACTTACATCAAATATTACGAGAGGTGTCGTTTTTATTAGCGCTTATGCGTCACGCTCAGCGAGTGCGCGTACGTAGAGCTCACGGCTGATCCAAGCATCAGTGGCGGCATAGCGAATTTGCTTTTGATCGAGCTCGGGGCGCGCCCAGTTTGATACCTGTGCAGCCTTGCTGATACGGCCCTGCATAAGAAGTCCAGCAAGCGGGCGCAGGCCACGATTCTCGTAGCCAAGTTTTAAAGTGATGTCCGCGATTTCGACAAATCCGGCAGGTCGAAAGTCTTCCATTTTACGCAGTTCTTTAACGTCGTCTTTGATTGCGACACCAGTTTTGAGTATGCTTTCGGATTCAAGTAATGGTCGCAAAGGTGCTAAGGTTTTACTGAGGCTGATTCGAAAGAGATAGACGCATTCGAGGGTGCCAAGTTGGATGAGCGCTGGGGGATAGTATTCGCCCTTTTTGAAGCTTGGTCGGGTCTCAGTGTCGAAGCCAAGGACTGTTTCATGTCTTAGTTTCTCAACTGCTTGAGTCATCTCCTCTACGGTAGTCAGTATTTCGACGCGACCTTCCCAACTAATGAGAGGAAGTTCGTTGATTTCTGCTTTAGAGATCTTGCGTGGCTCAGTTTTCGCTGAGGTGTTGTTATCAGACATGTAAAAATTTGTTGGAGAGTAGCTGCTTTTTTATTAGGCAGCAATTGCTCAGCTATGCATGAATCACTAAGCCATCGTAGGCGAGGATGATACGGCGAGGAAAGAGAGAGTCCCTTTGGGGATAATTTTCTTGGTTGTAGCTGTTTTGGAATTGCAGGCTTCCTGCGTGGACTTTTTCGATGTCGCTGTCCTCATGAGCTGGTTCGTGATGGAAGATGATGAGCTGTTTAACTTGTGCACGGGCTGCGAGTTCGATCGCAGTGATGTGATCCGAGTGACCCCAGTTGCGCTTGTCGGTTGTGGCTTGCTGAAAGGTATATTGACCATCGAAAATAAGTATGTCCGCACCTTGAAAGAAATCAACGAATCGATAATTAGGAGCTCGTGCTTCTGGTCCATGCTCGGAGTCCGTCGAGTAGATCACGCATTGGTCGTCTTGCTCGAAGCGATAGCCCCAGGAATCACCTGGATGTTGCTGCTTAATTGTGCGGATGGTGACGTCGCCGACTAGAAAGGAATCGCCGGGCTCGCGGATATCAAATTCGATGTCTGCGTGCATGCTCTCAAACGGCACGGGGAAGTAGGGAGCAGCCATTTGAGCACGTAGTGCGGCTTCAGTCTCTTTGTGAAAGCCGTGGCAGATGATTCGATTTCCAGGTATGTATGCTGGGCTGAAAAAAGGGAAACCTTGGATGTGATCCCAATGTAGATGAGAAATGAAAATATGGTAAGTTTTAGGAGGTGTGTCTTTAGGCTGAGCGAGAGCGAAGTCGCGTATGCCAGTGCCTGCATCGCATAGAATGACTTCTTCATTCCCGGCTTCAATTTGCACACAAGAGGTATTGGCCCTGTAAGTGCCGCACATATTGTGCGGGAGTGAGTTGATGAATGTATCTACTTCAGTCTCGGAGCTGAAACTTTGATTCCGGGCAGCCCACAGTGCAGCGCTAACCTTGCTTCTGATGTTGGCAGAGGATGCGGGTGATGGAAGGGAGCCACAGGAGCCCCAAATGATAGCTTTAATACTCACAGTATTGATGTATGCATAACTATGCGTCTCTCTGCGACTGAGTCAAAGCAAAGGATGTGCGGCGGCGAGTTAAAGCAGGCATGTAGATCTTGAGTCGCTCGGCCGGCAGATGTGACTTAGAGTCCAAGTAACAGGTTCATCCCATATAAAACAAGCCATCCGATACCAAGGAAAATCAGTCGGGCAATGAGGGTCATTTGTAGGGCAGTACTTAAATCATGCACTTGGGTAATGACCCTTAAGAGTACCAGCATAATCATGAAGCTAATGCCGATTCGTGCGGGATTAAATACTCCAAGCTGGAGTGTCCCAAATAAAATTGCGCCGACTGCGGCGACGATCAAACAGATGGTCAGTATTTGTTGAGGCTGAAAGCGATAGTCGCTGAATTGAAATGCGACCTTCAGAACAATGAAGGGGATACTAAGTTCGATAATGAATTCGATCAACGCGATGAGGCCCAAGTTTACCGTAGCGGTTCGGCTTTGCCGCTGCATTCGTGCATCGTAGGGGTCCAAAGTCCAAGCTAAGTCTTGCATGCCTTGAAAGTAATCAGAATCAGTGTCATTCTGGAGGATCGAATGATTCTGGTAACTCTCTGTGATCGTCAGCTGATCACGCATGAGAGGCAGGTCGAGTTTGTCTTCGATGAGTGCTGTCGGTGGTTCCTCTAGAGGGGTAGCATCAGCGTTTTGGAGGCGCATCTCAGGATTGACGAGATGGATCCGTTCCTCACCGCTTTGTGTAGCGTCGAGCGTTGCTACTACAGTGCTCGGCATAAGGACACAAAAGAAGCATAGAAATGCTAATAAGATAACTTTCATAAATCGGGGTAGTTCAGTAAACAAATTATTTACTGACACAGAGGTCAACACTCTAGCTTACTTTGTCGACTGAGTGGCTTGATTTATCATATACATAAATCAGACGTCGCTTCGTTAGTACAGCTTTACCGATCTGGTAAACGCCAATTGTAATCAGCTAGTTCCACTGATAATGAGCTAGTTTTAAAGAGTAGGCGATACGCCCAAAATCATTCTTCAATTGGCTAGTGTGCCTTTTCAGCTTCCTCGCGGGCGGCTTTCGTCATCCGTACCACGTTTCGCACGGGATTTTTTGTGATTACGTTGCCGCCGGTGCCGCGGCCGCGTACAGCGAGTTCACTAAAAAGGACTTCCTCTTCGGTCTTACGGAGGCGCGGAGCTGGCTTGAGGTTGACTTTAATTGCGTCTGGATTGCCGCCTTCTGTCGGGTAGCAAGAAATGTAAAAGACGCGTGACCCAGGTTTGCCTTTGGTCAGATCGTATTCCTTATCTCGCGTGACGCCGCCGATCGTGAAATGCTTCGCAACTGTCGGGCCAGTGCGGCCGTCTCGGTAGACCATACAGTAGGTCAGGGCGTTGGGTTCCGCGCGATTGAAGACGTCGATGTGCAGGATGTTTTTACCAAAGAAGGCTTTGCTGCTGACTTTAGAGACGATCAGCTTTCCTTCTTGATTGATGGTGATCAGATCGCTGAGGCTGGAGCATTTGCAGACGGCTTCGTCTTTCTTCATCCCAATGCCGGCAAAGCCCTCCTTGCGGTCGACGAAGAGAGTCTCGTTGGCGATGACTACCTCGTGTGCGACAACTTTTTTAAAGGACGCGAGCTCGGTCTTACGCTCTCGGCCATTGCCATATTTTTTAATCAACTCCTTGAACCAGCGGATGGTGTATTTAGTGAGCTGTTTTAGGTAGCGCTGTGTGGTAGCAATGGCATCTTCGAGGCCTTTGATTTGTTCGTCGGCGCGGATCGCGTCGAATTTGGAGATACGCTTAATCTTTATTTCCAGCAGTCGTAGAATGTCGTCGCGAGTGATTTCACGTTTAAATAGCTTCTTAAAGGGTTTTAAGCCTACGTTGACCGTTTCGATCACAGCTTCCCAAGTCTCTTCGTCTTCGATACGACGGTAAATACGTTGCTCGATGAAGATTTTTTCCAGTGACGAGAAGTGCCATTTCTCTTCAAGTTCAGCGAGTTCAATCTCGAGTTCTAATTTGAGTAACTCACGAGTTTTCTCGGTTGCGAGATAAAGTAGATCTTGAGCGGAGTAGAAGTGTGGCTTCTCGTTCTCGATGACACAGATGTTAGTGGAGATCGAGACTTCGCAATCAGTAAAGGCGTAGAGTGCTTGTTCGGCAGTCTCAGCGTCGACGCCTGTAGGTAAGTAGACGAGGATTTCGACTTGATCCGCGGTGTTATCTTCGACGCGCTGAATCTTAATTTTGCCCTTTTCATTCGCGGCAATGATTGAGTCGATCAGGGAGGTGGTGGTTTTGCTGAACGGTAGTTCGGTGATAGCCAGTATGTTCTTCTTACGTGCTTCGATCCGAGCGCGGCATTTTACGCGACCGCCGCGCTTGCCGTTGTTGTATTCCGAGACGTCGGCAATTCCTCCGGTGGGGAAATCAGGGACGATTTCTGGAGTTTCCTTGCGCAGAAAGGAGATGCAGCCTTCGAGAAGTTCGATAAAATTGTGCGGCAGAATCTTGCAGGATAAGCCGACCGCGATCCCTTCGGCACCTTGGGCGAGTAGCAGTGGGAATTTTACGGGCTGTGTCTCAGGCTCTTTGTTGCGGCCATCGTAGGATGCTAGCCAGTTGGTGGTCTTCGGATTAAAAACCACTTCGAGGGCAAACTTTGACAGCCGTGCTTCGATGTAACGGGCTGCGGCAGCAGAGTCGCCAGTCAGTGTATTGCCCCAGTTGCCCTGCATATCGATCAGCAGCTCTTTTTGGCCAAGCTGCACCATGGCATCGCCGATAGAGGCATCGCCATGCGGGTGATATTTCATGGTGTTACCGATGACGTTGGCTACTTTATTGTAGCGCCCGTCTTCGAGTTCACGCATGGAGTGCAGAATCCGGCGCTGCACTGGCTTGAGGCCGTCGTTGGCGTGGGGTACCGCGCGCTCAAGTATAACGTAGCTGGCGTAGTCGAGAAACCACTCGCTAAACATATCGTCGACGTGCCCAGAGTCGGGCTTCATCTCGAAGATGTCGTCGGGTTCTGATGCCTCCAAATCGAGTGTGGGCTCGTTGCTGCTTGCTTCAGCAGGGGTGTCGAGCGGGAATTCTAGGTTGTCGTCGTCGGAGGGCTTTTGTTTGCGGGGCATCTTTGGAAAAACTGAAAGTCGGGTCTGTCGAAGTACAATACTTTGATTTGTGCTACTTTCAGAGATGGAGACGGATGGGCACGGATCAAGTGTGAATTACAGGTTTGTTGCGGATTTGGCTGTTGGCAGCAGTTGTCAAACTGCGAAACTGAAGTCTGAAGCTGCGTTTTTTAGGAGTAATGCCGATACGCTGTGTTTTGTTTACATGAGTGGATTGAGGAAAAAATATAAAAAAGTGAGCTTTTAGACTCATTGAGAACTCTTTTTACTTATCATACGGAAGCGGTCTGTTAGGCTATGCACATGTTGAGCAACGATTCTCCAAACACACAGCATAAAGCGCTCTTAAAATGGGCGGAAAAAATGATTACACTGTGCGAGCCAGCGGCTGTACATTGGTGTGATGGCTCGCAAACCGAAGCGGATGCTTTATTTGCCGCAATGGTGGAGCGTGGCATGTGTATTAAGCTGAATGAGCAGAAACGGCCGAATAGTTATCTCTTCCGTTCAGATCCCAACGATGTGGCGCGTGTGGAGTCAAAAACCTTTATCTGCTCGCAAAACAAGCATGCAGCAGGGCCGACCAATAATTGGGAAGAGCCCCGCACGATGCGTCGCAAGATGAAGCGGCTTTTCAAGGGCTGTATGCATGGCCGTACCATGTATATCATTCCCTTCAGTATGGGCCCTGTCGGTGGGCCAATCTCCAAGGTTGGGGTCGAAATTACGGACTCACCCTATGTCGTGGTCAATATGCGTATCATGGCACGGATTGGGGATTCGGTGTTGGAGGTATTGGGTAATGACGGCTTCTTCGTGCCATGCTTGCATTCGGTCGGTTGCCCCTTAGATGAGGGAGTGGAGGATGTGATCTGGCCTTGTGATCCGGAGAATACTCATATTGTTCATTTCCCAGAAGAGCGCACCATTGTCTCCTACGGCTCTGGCTATGGCGGTAATGCCTTGCTAGGTAAAAAATGCCTTGCTCTGCGGATTGCATCGACTTTGGCCCGTGATGAGGGCTGGATGGCGGAGCATATGTTGATCCTTGGGGTCGAAGAGCCAGATGGGCGTAAGACATACGTGACGGCCGCTTTTCCGAGTGCCTGCGGAAAGACCAACTTTGCGATGCTCATTGCTCCGCAAGCAATGCAAGGGTACAAGGTAACATGCGTTGGCGATGATATTGCGTGGATCAAGCCAGGGGCGGATGGGTGTTTGTACGCGATCAATCCAGAAGCTGGATTTTTTGGAGTTGCTCCAGGGACTTCCTACAAGACCAATCCAAATGCGATGGATTCGTGCGCGAAGGATTCGATCTTTACCAATGTCGCATTGACCGATGATGGCGATGTGTGGTGGGAGGGGATGACCGATGAGGAGCCCTCGCATTTGATCGATTGGAAGGGCAATGACTGGACGCCCGAGAGTGAGGCCCCCGCATCACACCCGAATAGCCGTTTCACAGCACCGGCTGCGAATTGTCCGGTAATTGACTCGGATTGGGAGAAGCCAGAAGGGGTGCGCATTCATGCGATGGTCTTTGGCGGTCGGCGCGTGAGCGACGTACCGTTGGTGACGCAGGCCTTTAATTGGGGGCATGGCGTCTATCTTGGGGCAACGATTGGTTCGGAAATGACTGCTGCAGCTGAAGGCGCAGTTGGACAGGTCCGGCGAGATCCAATGGCGATGTTACCGTTTTGTGGATACCATATGGGGGATTATTTCCGACATTGGATTAACATGCAGCGTGAGCTGAAAGAGACGCCACGCGTATTTAATGTGAATTGGTTTCGCAAAGATGCAGAGGGTAACTGGTTATGGCCGGGATTTGGCCAGAATATGCGTCCATTACGTTGGATTGTTGAACGCGCGACGGGTCGTGCGGGCGGTCTGGAGACGCCGATTGGTTGGATGCCCAGATATCAGGATTTGGATTGGCGGGGCATTGATTTCTCAGAGGATGCTTTTAACCAGCTGATGCAGATTGATAATGAACGATTGAAGATGCAAACGCTACAGCACGAGGAACTGTTTTTGAAGCTGTTTGAGAATTTACCGAAAGAAATGATCTTCGAGCGGGAATTATTAATTTCTCGTTTGTAGTATGACGCTGCCACTTAGCTTTTTAGCAGGTCGGCGCCAGTTAAGAGCAGTGATAGGGCATCGAAATACCTTGGCAGGCCGTGTTGTTGTCATTTGATTCAGGCGGGTATGAGATTTCTATTTTGCCTATTGGCGTGGTGCTCCTTGTCAGCCTGTAAAAGTTCGTCGCTAACCCCGATTAATACCGGTTCTGATTCGAAGTGGACAGGTGTAAACACGTATGAGGTATTGGTAGCGGTCCAGGCTTATACGCCTGAGACGCGGTTATTGTTTGAGCGTGACCTCGCAATCGCGTTAGAAAAAGAAGGCATTCGTGCCGTGCCCTCTTACACAGTGTATCCAAATATCGCTTTACTCAATGGAGATACGTTTTCTAAATTTCTCGCCGCAGACCCAAGGCTGGCGGTGTTATTCATTCAAGCTAAGAACGTGAGCAGGCAGCAGACGAATACAAATAAGAAAGAAAGTACGCTATTTTCGAATTTAATGCGTGGTGGGGATTGGGATACGACGTTTGTGGCTCTGCTGGAAAGCGGGCTTTACGTACAGGGTCAAACGGATGCGGTTTGGTGGAATCGTGTTAAGTTGGAAGCCAAGGACCAAGACGTAGCCGATGTGGTGCAACGCTACGCCCGCGAGTTGATCAAGGCGATGAAGCAGGGTGGTGCGATCAGTCGGTTGCGATAAATAATACGCCTACCAATGGTCTTACTCTGCGCGCCGACTAAGCGCTCGGCGTAACGCCTTTTTTTAGTAGGATGTTACCATATTTGGCAGTGTCGCCAGTCATCACAACGGCGAAAGCGCCTTTGGCACGTTCATAAAATGCGATGCGCTCGATGCGCTCGATTGCCGAGGCATCGGGAGCGTGGGTCTCGATTATTGCGCGGTAGTCGATCTCGACTTGTGGGTCGAGCGTATCGCCAGCGACCGCAGCCATCATGGTCAGCGGTGCTGGTACGTAAGCATCGAGCTCAAAGAGTGGTAGAATTGCGTCCAACAGGTCGTTAATGTGCAGCCCATCTGCGCGAACGACTGTCTCATTAAAGGAATCTCCGGGGAAGTGCGCATCCGCCAGAATGATTTCATCACCATGGCCCATTCGCGCAAGCGTGGCTAACAGTTCTGGAGAGATGCTTGCCTGTTAGTCATATTACTGACTTTATATGGATATTATTGAACGATAAATTTATTTTTTTGTAATGGAAAAATTCCCTCTGGAGTTGTCTCCGCAAGTGCGACATGGGCGTTATGCTACCTTTTCAAGGCCGACAGAGGGCGTTGAGCGTCTTTTTATGGCCGGCTACGAGGAGTGTGCGCCCGATTATATAATTAACCGAATTGATTTCCCATTTTGGACATTAGAGGTGGTCGTAGGTGGGTATGGATCGTTTCG
Organism: Verrucomicrobiota bacterium; assembly: GCA_030829145.1. Classification (GTDB taxonomy): domain Bacteria; phylum Verrucomicrobiota; class Verrucomicrobiia; order Opitutales; family Coraliomargaritaceae; genus Lentimonas. The sequence goes on from JAURBE010000020.1 coordinate 13,414, forward strand.
CGAAGGTCGGCAACTGCGGCAATTGCGGCATGGGTCAGTATTCACCCATGGGCCGGGCATCGTGCAGCATTTTGGCAATGAGCCGGAGCGCCCGTTTAGAAAGTATTTCTTTGCCAATGGAGGGCGTGAGTTCCCAATGGCTTGGCATGCGATCGGGCTCAGGCCGGGCAAGGTAATACAACTGGGTGATGTATCATCGCTAGTTGGTAATATGGATAAAATTGTAGATGAGGGCCAACAGAGTGATGCGCAGACCGCCCAAGTCGTAGATGGTCTTGAGGCGGTACTGTTGGCATTGATTGCACGGCATCAAGTGTCGGCGAGTGGAGTGAAGTCCGCTTCGCGCGTGGTCTATGAGTTGGCGATGGAAATTTTGCTACGGGAGTATAAAAGTTTGCAGACCCTGTCTGATTTGGCGGAGCGCTCCGGATACAGCAGTGAGTATCTCTGTCGCATTTTTAAGAAATACCACGGCGAGTCGCCTTATCAGGTGTTACTACATCGGAAGATGAGTGCGGCATGGCTGCTATTGCGCGACGGTCAGTTGCAGGTCGGTGCTGTGGGCCGCGAGCTTGGCTATGATGATCCGCTGCATTTTTCACGAGTCTTCCGCAAAGTTATGGGCTGCCCTCCGAGCTCAGTAGGATTGGGGTAGGATGAGGGGACAATAGGCATAGGCCTGCGTCCTGATCAGTGACTAAAAAAGCCCGCCCCAATTGGGCGGGCTTTAGAGAGAGTCGCTATTGGTCGTTTAGATTTTGTCGACGATGGCGTCGGCCAAGCCGTAGTCGATCGCTTCTTTGGCGGTCATGTAGAAGTCGCGATCGGTGTCTTGCTGGATCTTTGCCAGCTTTTGACCGGAGCTTGCGGCGAGGATCGCGTTGAGTTCGTCGCGAAGGCGCTCCATCTCCTGTGCTTGGATATGAATGTCAACGGCGACGGCGACCATTTGTCCGGAGATAAGTGGCTGATGTATCAACACCCGAGAGTGCGGGTATAGGAAACGCTTACCCTTGTCGGCGCCGCAGAGGAGGATTGAGCCCATGCTGGCGGCCATCCCCGTGACGACGACTTTAATTGGTGAGCTGATCAACTTCATTGTATCATACACGGCCATGCCAGCTGTGATTGAGCCGCCCGGTGTATTGATGTAAAAGGTGATCTCTTTGCCCGGTGCATCCGCTTCGAGGTAAAGTAGCTTTTCAGTAATATCGCGCGCTGACTTGTCAGAGACCTCTCCCCAGAGAAAAATCTTACGCTCTTTAAGGAACGTTTCTTGAATCTTAGGGCCTGCGCCTTTGTCGGTGTCTTTAGTCTTTTTATCTGCCATGGAAGTGTGTGTTTGGATTAAATTGGAGATTGTAAGTGCTTGGAGGATTAGCATTCGATTTTTTCGACACGCCGCGTGTGGCGTCCGCCTTCAAACTCAGTGTCGAGCCAGATGCCTACGATCTTCAGTGCGAGTGCTTCATTGACAGGGCGAGCGCCGATAGCGATGCAATTAGCATTGTTATGCTCCTTGGTCATTTGCGCGGACCATTCGTCCCAGCACAGACCACAACGCACGCCTTTGACTTTATTTGCGACGATCGCTTCGCCGTTACCGCTGCCTCCAAGCACAATGCCGCAGTCGGCCAGTCCATCAGCGATAGCTTGCGCTGCAGGGCGGATAAAGTCGGGATAGTCGCAGGAGGCGTCGGAGGTGCAGCCGCAGTCAATGACTTGGTGCCCACGCTCGCGCAGCAATTGAATAATAGGCTCTTTCAGCGGAAAGCCAGCGTGATCAGTGCCAATTGAAACTGTTAGGGTCGTGTTGCTCATTTAAGGTAAAGAGTAAAAACGTGCTGTTGTTAGGAGCGCAATACACAATCATAACGAAATGCGGATCCTTACTTTTACAAGTTGTTTCAGTATCTGAATCTCCGAATGGAAGCAGAAACAGTGTTTTGGTCAAATACCGGATTGATTTAAAGCCTTGGTTCAGCGGTATATATTGTAAATCGAACGAAAAAAGAGTTGCGCTAACCACTTAAGCACCTAATTTCCGCTCTTTTTTCAAAATCCAACAGAGAGAATTTTAGTTATGCCAAGAGAGCACGTAATGATCGAATGCACTGAAGCCCGCGCTGAAGGCAAACCAGTGTCCCGCTATATGACGACACGCGATAAAAAGCAGCAGCCAGATCGCGTCGAAAAGAAGAAGTATAACAAGTTTCTTCGCCGTCATACATTGCACCGCGAAATCAAGAACTAGTCTTGGTCTGCGAAAGTATTTTTAAAAAACCCGCCTTTGTAGGCGGGTTTTTTTGTGTCGAATACGGATGGTTCGTTGGTGAGTTTGGCGTGCTGAGTCATTGATAACAGCGAATTCACAGCTCTTATGCGGCACAAAGAGCGGGACACATGTCCAGTCTTAATCATGTCAGAATGATTGTCTCACAATGCCCATACAGCCAAATACTCTAAATCCACGGCGGTGATGGGCTTGCGCTGCTTCCCAGTGGTTTAGGGAAAGTACTGATGGCCCTAAACAATTGTTGTTCGTTGTCCCGCTACAAGATTGAGAGCAGGTAGCATTGCGATTACTTTTCCCTGAATGGACTAGGTGCCATAAAAAAACCTCAGCGGTGAACTGAGGTTTTGTTAGAAATTATTTTTTGCCAGCTGCACGGGTGCTACGCCAATTTTCACGATGTTTACGAATCCAATCCAGAAGTGCGCGCTCGAAGCCAATGTCTTTACCTTTTTTCTCTGATTCAATCCACTTGTGGCGCAGGATTTCATCGCGCTCAGCGAGGAATTCTTGATACAAGGTAGAGCGCTGAGCGAAGTCTGAAGAAGAACTAGCGGATGTATTGGTGGGTGACATGTCTTTATTATCCTTACTCATCAGAGGCAATATGCCAGAAGTTAAATCAATACGATTAACTTAAAGTGACATTTTTGTGACTGGCTAGTCCAAAAGTAGCCAACAAGCATATTTGCTCCAAAATCAAGTATCGAGTTGATCGATGATTCGGCGAGCGACTTTGAAAAATTCTTTGGCGGCAACTGATTCAGGATCACTGACTACGATAGGAATACCGTTGTCACAGCCTTCGCGGATCGCCGTATCGATCGGAATTTCGCCCAGTAAAGGTGTGTCTAAACTCTCCGCAGTTGAGGCTCCACCACCTTCCCCAAATAAGTGTTGGCGTGTGCCATCGCCAGCTTCGAGATAGCTCATATTCTCGACGACTCCGAGGTAGGGGACATTGACCTTTTCAAACATTCGCGCTCCGCGACGGGCGACATTGGAGGCTGCCGGCTGTGGCGTCGTTACGATCACCGCTCCATCCAGCGGAATTGTTTGCACTAGAGAAAGTTGTGCGTCGCCTGTGCCTGGCGGTAGATCGACCACTAGGATTTCTAGTTCGCCCCAGTTTACATTTTGAGCAAACTGTTGAATCGTCTTCATGATCATCGGGCCACGCCAAACGACGGGGGTGTCTTCATCCACCAGAAAGCCCATCGACATTGTGCTGACACCGAAATTCTGAAGCGGGAGAATCAGGTCGTTCTCGATTTCTGGACGACCCGCAGCGCCTAGCATTAGTGGAATGGATGGTCCGTAGATGTCACAGTCCATAATGCCGACGCCAGGCTTGCCGTCTGCCTCGAGCAAACGTTGGAGCGCACAAGCGAGGTTAACAGTGACAGTTGATTTACCGACACCGCCCTTGCCGCTGGCTACGGCGACTGCGAATTTCACATTTTGCATCGCGGCGCTACTGGCTGGAGCATTGCCATTGGCGGCGCCATTAGGGCTGGGCTGATTTTGCGGCTTAGAAATTTCCATTCGGACTTTGACGTCCTGAACCCCTTCGAGCGCGCCTACGGTCGCCTTAATGTCGGCGGCGATCTGCTCAGGGATTTTGGTATCACCGGTGGTGATCTCGATGCCGATAAGTGCTTCGCCATTATTGAGTTCGACATCTCTAACAAGGCCGAAGGAGATGATGTCACGGCTGAATCCGGGGAATTTGACCGTTTTAAGAGCTGCTTTGATGCTATCTGTATCCACTGTAAATATTGGTTGAAGAAGGATGCAGATTGAAACTCTTAGCCTGTGACTCAACACGAATCGGATGATTTCTTGTCGAAACTTAGCGATTATGAGTGAGCAGATACAGTCCGTTGTTTGATTCTAGCTAAGTTTGGAATGATAGACTCCTGAAAAGAGATGAAAAATGATTTACCCTGTGGATTTGCGTTTGCGGTTCTCTCAGCCCTTCGGCTATTTCTTTTGTATGCGCTTGTTTTACTATTTTTGTCTATGCATTACATCGTCTTTGGGGCTGACAGTTGCTGCCACTGCAGAGTTGATTGATGCGGGTGAGGTGACTCGTAAAGGAGAAGGGCGGCTTGCGATCGCGGTGACTAGCAGCGACGCATCGCTCGCAAAGTTGGCGCGTCGTGCCTTCGGTCTACATGGTGGGTGCACCGTGACGCCTGCTTCGAAAGCAGCCTTCACGATACAGATTGAGCGGGCGAGTGAATCGTCAGTGACGCTGATCATCAGTTCTGCGGGGCAGGAGCAATTACGCCGCACGGTTGCCGGGAGTGATCTACAAAATGCGACGCTGCGGGCCTGTGATATGGCTGTTGAGGCGACTTTGCATATTCCGGGATTCTTTGCTGGAAAGTTGGCGTTCGTAGGTAAGCAACGCGGGGTGCCAGAGCTTTACACTAGCGATCTATTATTTGGCCAAGTGCGCTCGTTGACGGCAGATCGTGCGCTGATCACTGGCCCAAGTTGGTCTGCGGATGGCACCAAGCTACTGTACACGACTTACTACAAGACTGGCCGGCCAGATATTTATAGGATCGATTTGAACAGTGGCTTAAAGAAGCCGGTCGCCACCTATAAGGGCACGAACTCGGGTGGAGCGTTCAGTCCGGATGGCCGAAGCATTGCGATGTCGCTGTTTGCCTCTGGAAATGCGGAAATTTATGTTGGCGATGTGACGGGGCGCAACCCACGTCGTTTGACGAAAAATAAAAGCTTGGAAACATCACCCACATGGTCTCCCGATGGCCGTCGTTTGGCCTTTACCTCGGACGCGCGTGGCAAGCCGCAGATCTATCAAATCTCAGCAACTGGTGGTCCGATGCGCCGCATTCCAACCAATGTCAGTAGCCATTGCTCCGAGCCTGCATGGAATCCGCTGAAAGAAAATCTGATTGCCTTTACCGCTGCCGTCAGCGGTGGCTTTCAAATTTGTGTGTATGATTTTAAAGCGGGCAAAAGTCAGGTCCTGACTGCGGTTTCACAGTCCGCAGTGGAGCCTACATGGTTAAACGATGGTCGCCACTTGGTATTTACCCAACGACAGAAGGGGCGTGCACGGTTGATGCTGCTCGATTTTGAGACCAAGAAAGTGAGTGCGTTGCACTCACCGGACTTCGGTGATGCATCGTCGGCAAGCTTCGTTTATTAAATTGGAATCCCGAAAAGTTGTCACAATCAGTTGTTGAAGGTCTCTGCCCTTGTGGCGTCTGCGCTTGCGCAGGCCAATTTGAGCGGCTCCCTTGACTTCGGGCCGCCGCAAGCGACGACGCCACGTGAGAACTTTTGCAATGACAGCCTAGCTGCCTGCGTTGACGAACAGCATCATTGCTTTTCACTGAAAAACCGTCCTATCTTGTCGACATGAATTGGAACACAGTCCGTGAGTTTGAAGACATCATTTACGAAAAATGCGATGGCATTGCCAAGGTGACGATTAATCGTCCGCACCGCCGCAACGCATTTACACCAGATACCGTCACCGAGTTAATTGAGGCGTTTACCGATGCACGAGAGGATACTTCGATCGGAGTCGTCTTGCTGACCGGCTTCAATCCGCAGACCGATGGTAAGTTCGCATTTTGCGCGGGTGGTGATCAGAAGATTCGTGGTCATAAGGAGGGCGGCTACATCGGTAAAGATGGCGTGCCACGTCTGAATGTGCTCGAGTTGCAAAAGTTAATTCGTTCGATGCCAAAGGTCGTGATCGCACTGGTCGCCGGCTACGCGATCGGCGGCGGGCATGTATTGCACGTCGTCTGTGATATGACGATTGCTGCAGACAACGCTGTGTTTGGTCAAACCGGACCGAAGGTCGGCAGCTTTGACGGTGGTTTTGGCTCCAGTTATCTAGCACGTATCGTCGGCCACAAGAAGGCGCGCGAGATTTGGTACTTGTGCCGCCAATACAATGCGCAAGAGGCGATGGATATGGGTTTAGTTAACAAGGTCGTGCCGTATGAGCAACTCGAGGCCGAAGGTGTGGCATGGGCAACTGACGTGCTTCAGCATAGTCCACTCTCGATCCGTTGCCTCAAGTCTGCATTCAACGCTGACGTCGATGGACAGCAAGGCCTGCAGGAGTTGGCCGGTAATGCGACCCTGCTTTACTACATGACCGAAGAGGGCGAGGAAGGGCGCAAGGCATGGAACGAAAAGCGCGCGCCTGAGTTTAAGAAGTATCCTTGGCTACCGTAGTGGGTGAGTAGAAGCGACTTTCTTGTCGCTTTTTGATTTTTGTAGTGTGCAGCTTTATCCCGCGACTTTCAGAGGCAGTTCAACGGATAGAAAAGCGACAAGAGTGTCGCTTCTACTTACAACTCCACATTCACCGCGCTCGATGCGCGGGAGGCTTTGGCTCTCGCTTCGTCGATGCTCTCGCCGCGGGCAAGGGCGACGCCCATGCGCCGCTTGCCATTGACCTCCGGTTTGCCGAACAGGCGCAGTTGCGTGTCCGGTTCGCTGAGTGCCTGTTCCAAGTTGCCGAAGCTGACTTGTTTGGAATGGCCTTCGACGAGAATCACCGACGAGGCGCTTGGGCCGAATTGACGAATGGTCGGAATCGGTAGGCCAAGAATCGCGCGGGCATGGAGTGAAAATTGCGGGAGGTCTTGAGAGACCATCGTCACCATCCCCGTGTCATGTGGGCGAGGAGAGACTTCGCTGAAGATAACGCTGTCGCCTTTTACGAAAAGTTCGACGCCGAACAGTCCGTAGCCACCGAGGTTGGCAGTCACGGACTCGGCCATTTGCTGGGCACTCTTAAGAGCCGCATCGCTCATGGCTTGTGGTTGCCAAGATTCGCGGTAGTCGCCATCGACTTGGATGTGGCCGATCGGATCGCAGAAACTGGTGCCGCCGAGGTGCCGCACGGTCAGCAGAGTGATCTCGTAGTCGAAATCGACAAACCCTTCGACGATGACCTTGCCCTTGCCGGCACGACCACCTTCTTGCGCGTAGTCCCATGAGGCTTGGATGTCGGCCTCGGTTTTGACGACGCTCTGACCCTTGCCCGAAGAGCTCATGATCGGTTTGATCACACAGGGCATACCAATCGATTGAATCGCCGCGCAGAAGTTTTCAAAGGTGTCGGCAAATTTGTAGGGCGAAGTGAGCAGCCCCAGTTCTTCGGCAGCGAGGCGGCGGATGCCTTCGCGATTCATCGTGAGTTGTGTCGCACGTGCGGTTGGGGTGATCGTGACGCGGCCTTCTTGCTCCAGCTCTGCGAGTGTATCGGTGGCGATGGCCTCGACTTCGGGCACGACGAGGTCGGGCTTCTCAGTTTCGATAACGGCGCGCAGGGCAGCACCGTCGAGCATTGAGACAATGTGCGACCGGTCAGCGACTTGCATGGCAGGCGCGTCGGCATAGGCGTCCACTGCAATGACTTCGACGCCGTAGCGTTGCAGCTCAATGGCGACTTCTTTGCCCAGTTCACCGGAGCCGCAAAGCAGCACTTTTTTTGCAGTTGGTGTAAAGGGAGTCCCGATGGATGTCATCCCAGTAGTGAATGCTGCTGACGCTGTGGTTTCAACCCAAAGATGCCTTGGACGTGGGGCACTATAAGCCAATCCGTTTTTATGTTTTTGGAGGCAACATCGTTGCTGGAATTATCGTGTGAGTTGACACAAATGAAACATCAATGACACCTATTTGAACTAATTGTCATATAAATAATGAAGTGTGAAAATTGCATTAGTCACCGAAACCTATCCGCCTGAGGTAAATGGTGTTGCAATGACTTTGCATCGTTTAGTACGGGGGATTTTGGCTGAAGGATATGCGATGCAGTTGGTGCGGCCACGACAAGCGAATACAGTTAGGTTCTCTAGCTCCTATAGTAAGTTGGAGGAACTGCTGATGGGGAGCCTGCCTTTGCCACGGTATAAGGGGCTGCGGATTGGTTTACCTGCCACGAAGCGTTTGAAACGTTTCTGGCAACGCTCACGGCCAGATGTTGTGCATGTTGCGACAGAGGGGCCGCTCGGCGCTGCAGCGCTGTGGGTCGCGTGTCGTATGCGAATTCCAGTGATTTCGAGCTTTCATACGAACTTTCATAGTTATGGGGCGCATTATGGTGTTGGGCTGTTGAAAGACCTCGGCTTCGCGTATTTGCGAACGTTTCATAACTATACGGCTGCTACTTTTGCGCCCACGCAGGCGATTTGTGAAGAGCTTTCAGAGCAGGGAGTTCGTGGGACGTGCGTAATGAGCCGTGGTGTAGACTGTGAACTGTATCAACCCGCGGCGCGCTGTGAGGATTTACGTGTGAAGTGGTGTGGCAATGTGACGGCACCAGTCGTGCTTTATGTGGGGCGTATCGCACAGGAGAAGAATTTAGCTTTAGCGATTCGTGGATATTACAAGATTCAGCGCAGTCAGCCTGAGGCACGGTTTGTTTTAGTCGGCGATGGGCCGCTGCGGGCCGAAATTGAGCGTGCACATCCGGAGTTTATTTTTACCGGATTTCAAAAAGGTGCTGATTTGGCGAGGTGTTATGCCTCGGCAGATATCTTTCTCTTTCCCAGTGAGACGGAGACCTTTGGTAATGTTTTGACAGAGGCACTGGCGAGTGGTTTGGCCTGTGTCGCGTATGATTATGCAGCAGCCCGTGCGTATACCACTAATGGTGTTAATGCACTATTGGCACCCAAAGGGGCTGAAGCTGCATTCTTAACCGTGGTGGGGCAATTGGCACAAAACACGGAGTTGAGGTCGCGGTTAAGCACTGCGGCTCGGACCTTGGCGATGCAGTTGAGCTGGGAGTCTGTAGTCCACGCTTATTTGGAGAATGTGTCAGAAGTTCTACAGCAGCAGAGATTCGCGATGGATGCGCCGTTACAATATTTAGAAATAATATGATGAAGTTAAATTATAAGACGATAATACTATCGGACGTTCACTTAGGGACGTCGCATTGCAAGATTGATGAGGTGAATGATTTTCTGAAATACACACGTTGCGAGCGGCTGATTTTGAATGGTGACATTATTGATGGGTGGCAGCTCAAGCGTTCCGGGAAGTGGAAGGTCAGTGACAGCCGATTTGTACGGCTGATTTTGAAAAAAATGGAGAAGCAAGATACGAAGGTGATTTACCTGCGTGGTAATCACGATGATGTGTTGCGTCATTTTTTGCCGTTAGACTTTAGTGGCATCCAGTTTTGCGAGGATTATATTTTCGAGACAGGGCAGCGCAAATATCTTGTGCTACATGGTGATGTTTTTGACTTGGTGACTACGCACATGAAGTTTCTCTCGCACATCGGTGATTTCGGCTACCAATGGCTGTTGCGTTTCAATCGCCTTTATAGCCGTTGGTGGCGCTTTAAGGGGAAGGGGAAATTCTCACTGAGTAAATACATAAAGGGGCGTGTTAAATCGGCCGTGAGCTTTATCTCCAATTATGAGGAGCAAGTGGTAAAACTGGCGAAAGCGCGTGGGTGTGAAGGCGTAATGTGCGGGCACATTCATAGTCCGGATGACAAAGTTATGGATGGGGTGCATTACCTAAACTCCGGAGACTGGGTGGAATCCAAAACCGCGATCGTAGAGCACTTCGATGGCCGACTTGAACTAATCGCATATGATGATTTCCGTGCGCAGCTCAATCATCAGATCATAGAGGGAGCCGAGAACGATATCGACGTGCTGGAAGACGAGATGATTGTTTGAGTGTAGCACGTAGTCAGCTTTTACCAAAAAACGAATGGGACCGAAAGCCAAAGATGGCATTGTAGGTTCGTTACTCGACGTTGGATGTTCGTGGTTCAAGCGGCGGTGTCAGCTCAGGTCGGCTCCACCCATTTACCGTGCTCTTTGATTAGGTCAATCAGCCGGTCGAGGGCTTCTTCGGCGGGGACGTTATATTTTACGCACTCTTTGCCTACGTAGAGATTGATCTTGTCAGGGGCTCCACCAACGTAGCCAAAATCTGCGTCAGCCATCTCTCCTGGGCCATTGACGATGCAGCCCATGATTGCGATGGTTACGCCTTTTAAATGATCGGTGCGCGCGCGAATCGTTTGAGTGACGCTTTGTAAATCAAACAAGGTGCGGCCACAGCTCGGGCAGGCGACAAATTCGGTCTTAGTGATCCGAGTGCGTGCGCCTTGTAAAATATTGTAGGCCAAAGTGGTCGCTTTTTCAAGCAACGGCTCGGTCTCGATACTGATTGCGTTGCCGATTCCGTCGCAGAGCAAGGCACCACTCAGGATACTGCATTCGAGTAGGCGATCAGAGAAATAATCCTTTGTTGCGAGTGTATTGGTTCGTGTGTTGCGTATCCAAATCGGTACGTCGGGTACGAAGGTCTGTGCGGCTTCGGCTAGGGCTCGGTAACTGCCAACGGGGTGGTTGGGCGATTCTGATGCAGAGCCCGAGCAAGCTCGGACGCCACTGGTTAGGATTAGGCGCTCACTGCCGACGGGGTGGTTGGGCGATTCTGATGCAGAGCCCGAGCAAGCTCGGACGCCACTGGTTAGGATTAGGCGCTCACTGCC
>JAURBE010000021.1:0-6707 GCA_030829145.1 Verrucomicrobiota bacterium
CATGATTTCGATTAGAGTGAAGGCGCGCTTCGCTGCGCTTTGTGTTCTGTATCGCAATGTATTCATAATATAGGTTAGCGAACAATTGCAGTATTGTATGTGAAAATAGGCTCTTCAGTACTGAGTGTATTGAGATTACTCTCAACTTTGAAATTAAGTGACGGATCCTCAGCAAAAATCCGCACTTCCATTGCAAATGAGCCTTCGGGATATGCCGCAGGGGTGCTCGCTTTCATTTTGTAACGAGGGAAATTTTCAACTCCTGCGTCTGTCATTTCTGCTGTCGGATTGACAGATGACGGTGTGAGTACTGCTCGATAAATAGTACCTGCAGCTAACATATTAGACCCCGAATATATATCGGCTACGCTAACCTGCGCTGCTGCGTTCGTCTCTGCTACAAAACCAATCTTCAGTGAAATCAAATCATTATTATCATATGCGCGAAATACTAGTAAAGTTGCATGATCCTGAGATACTACTGCATTATAAATCGCATCGAATTTGGATGCTCCAGGCGCGATGTCGTATGAATTTTGTAGAAACGCATTAATTGTATTCACAATCGAAGCGACTTCGTCAGTCTTCTCAACTTCATCAATCGACCGAAGTGTCGGTCCAAGTAAACCAACAAGTGCCAAAACTGTCACTAGGAAGATACCAATCGCTAAAACGACTTCTATCAGACTGAAGCCTTTGCGTGACATAAAAAGATGGGGTTGGGATATACTCATTGTTCTGCTCTTCAAAATGTTATTTCACTGCATCTGGATCAGTGACAGGAGTCGTCGTACCTGCTCGACGGAAAATTAAAGCCGCTTTCAAGGAAGCAGTCTCGCCAGCACTATCATAGGGCACGAGTGCACCTGTAGCATCCAGATTACCTGCACGGATCGGTAGCCAATCATTTGCATTCGCAGACGTGCCATTGCTGTTGAATGTATAGTAATAATAATTCGAGCCCGACTCCGACACAGCATTAATTCGTGGATATTCTAAATTCATTTTACTGGAAGACGCACTAGACACTAGTGTAGGATCAAAATAAATCCCATCTGGCAAATAAGTTCCTTGAGTCGCGGCTACCCATTGTCCGGAATTATCATTATCTTCATAAACAATACCGAAGAAACGACGATATTTTTCTAAATCACTAGGGTCATTATGTATAATCAATCGTGTCTCAGCGTTTTTTAAAATCGCCTGTCCTCGCGCTCCTTGGGCAATGCCGGAAACAATTCTGAGTGACGAACTCAGCGACGACCCTGCACCAGAGTTGCCACCAATAAAAATAATAGACGAAGCAATTAATATAATACTAATAACGACCAACAACTCAATCAGAGTGAAGGCCTTGCATCTAGCGTGTTGCGTTTGATTAAACATGAGTAATTTGTATCGTTAATCCCAAAGTGCATAGCCGGGGCTACCAAGGCTACCATTCGCTTCTACCCACGCAGTCACATTAGTACGAATCGGGTTAGATGGCTTTGCCGGTTGTTGCCCTGAAACATCAGGTGTGATGAATCCAGTGCCATCGCCATCAATACGGATTTTAATTGTAGTATTATTAAAACGATCCGCAAGTTGAGTCTGACTAATACTGTCATCATCGTTTAACAAAAATTCAGATTCTGAAAAACTATGAAAACCAATCCGTCGCCGATTTCCGCCCTCCGCCTTGGATGTTCCAGAAGTCGCATTACGCCCCGATAGGGTCTCAATAAACAATGTACTCTCACTGGATAAATCAACCGTACGGTCACTCCCACCAGTTACGAATGGGTAATAAGAATACTCACCCTTAAATAGCTGAATGGCTGTAACGTAATTGGACAGCTGCGATTTCGACGCAGCTATATTGGCCTGCTTCTTCACTGATCCTACTGTTGGGATCAGGATCCCGGCAAGGATACCAATGATCGCAATGACCATCAGTAGTTCAATCAAAGTAAAAGCGGAGGTGTTGCGTTGTATTTTATTCATTATTCGCCTGAGTAAATATTGTCTATATTAGCGTCCATACCACGATGCGCAGTGCTAAGAATTCCATCGGTCGCAACCGATCCTATACTACTATCACTATCCGAACCCTCAGAAAAAAGTACGTAGCCAAAGTTTTCCCAAGTCGTCGAGTTACTGCTTTTAGCATAGACATATGCGTACGTGTTGCCCCATGGATCTGTAAAATAGACACCATCTAAATCTGCTGCATTCGTAGGATTATTAAAATCTTTGCTGAGACCTACTTTGGTTGGATCTAAAAAGCTTTTACGTGCTCCCCCTGAATCAATCTCTACTAAACTAACAACTCCAGATGTATTGTTGCGCTCTAAAATAGCAAATCCAGTCAAAGCCAGTAACAATTTCTCGGCATTTGCTGTACGTGTAGGATCACCAGAGACCCACGGAAAATCACCGTAAGTCGACTTAAATCCCTCCAATGCCTGCGCGATCACAGCGAGTTCGGCCTTGGCTTGAGCCCGCGCTTGGGCGTTTTGCACGCCGCGGGAAATACCAAAAGTGATTCCCGCAAGTACCATGATCACAGCAATGACCATTAGTAGTTCAATCAGTGTGAAACCACTGTTCGTAGGGCGCTTTTGCGCAGGAGGATATGCAGAATAGGAAGTTTTAGAAAACATGTCTCATGGGGATTACGACAAGAAATCGAGCGGTTGAACTCGATAAATACTTACTATCGCGCCAAACATTGACCTCTGTCAATATTGGATAAGGTGTAAAGTGACTTGTACACTTGGATTGCAGACCGATCAAAAATAGATGAGCACCTGTCCTAGCATCCTTTCCCACCTTCTTACTTTTATACTTTGCTCCTTCACTTGCCCCAAGGGCACCCAGTTCAGTCACCCCTGCGGGGCCAGTTCGGCAGACCTCACATACCATCTACGCGCTACTCGCGCTTCGTCCCACCTTCCCACCTTCACACCTTCTTTTAACCCGCATATGGCTTCTTAAAGATTGCCCCGCTGCGGCGGCGCTCGGCGATCCGCTCGACATCGTCCTCATTCATCGGTGCTGGGAAGCTGGTGGCTGGATCAATCTTCCACTTGGCAGGCTTGAGGTCGTGGTCGAGTGCCACACGATAGTCGAACACAAAGCAGTCGCCCTCCCAGAGGCTGGTTTCTTTGTGCATCAGTTCCATATAGCGCAAAATGCCGCCTTTCAAATGATACACATGCTTGAATCCTTTCTGCTTTAAATACGCAGTGGAACGCTCACAGCGAATGCCGCCGGTACAATACATCGCGATCTTCTTATCTTTTTGCGCCGCGAGATGCTCATCTACAAATTTTGCAAATTCAGTAAAATCCTCGGTATCGGGATTGATCGCTCCCTTGAACTTTCCCACACCGACTTCGTAGTCATTGCGAGTATCAATGGTAATCACATCCGGGTCTGAAATGAGATCGTTCCACTCATCCGGCTCCAAATAAGTACCGACTTCTTCGCGAGGGTCTGCATCTGCTTGACGAAATGTCACGATCTCAGGCTTCTTTTTGACCTTAAATTTTGGGAATGGGCAAAAGTCAGCATACGAATATTTCACTTCAATAGCGGCGAAGCGTGGATCCGACTTCAGCAATGCGATGGTCGCATCCACCGCCTCTGGTGAGCCTGCACACGTCGAGTTGATTCCCTCATTGGCAAAGATAATCGTACCACGCAGGCCTACCTCTAGTCCATGATCGACCATACGCTCGGCCCACTCATCGCGATCGGGCAATTCGACGAAATGATAAAAAGCTGCAATTTTCCAAGATTCAGACATAGTACCGCAGGTTTTTGAGGATCAAAGCGGCAAAGCAAGGCAAAAACCACTTTTAAACCTTGTCATCTACCGCCGACCTGTCAAAGCCCTCCGCCTCACTTCTGGAAAGCCCTTTTAAATAGGTCTCTTTCTTCACGAGCTCAAGTATCGGTAATATCCGGTCAACGGGCATATTACAGATATTATGGACATTAAGTTTACTGACCTCGGACTACGCTCCGAACTAATTGAAGGGATTCAACGCCTCGGCTTCGAATCGCCTTCACCGATTCAAGCAGAGACGATTCCTGTCGCGCTCAGCGGCAAGGACATCGTTGGCCTCTCGCAAACTGGCTCTGGTAAGACCGCTGCTTTCGGGCTACCAGCGTTAAACATGATCGAAATCGATCGCAAAGAAACTCAAGTGTTGGTGCTCTGCCCCACCCGCGAGTTGGCAGTGCAAGTCTGCGAAGAGATCAATCGCCTCGCGTCTGTATTGCGGGGCCTCACTTCAGTGCCTGTTTATGGTGGCACTCCGATCGATCGCCAAATGCGAGCACTGCGCAACGGGGCACATATCGTAGTCGGTACACCAGGCCGTATTATGGACCACTTGCGCCGTAAGACATTACACACTGATGCAATCAAGCTCTGCGTACTCGATGAAGCCGATCGGATGCTCGATATGGGCTTTCGTGAAGATATGGAAGTTATTCTGGGCGATATGCCCGAAGAACGCCAAGCGCTGTTCTTCTCGGCAACGATGAATCGTGGCGTGGAAGGCTTGATTCGTAAATTCAGCCGCAATGCCGAGCAAATTTCGATCGAGCGTAAATCGCTGACCGTCGATACCATCGAACAAACCTATTACGAAGTGCGCAACCGTTCGAAAATCGAAGTCATGTGCCGCCTACTCGACCTTGAGGTCAAACCGCGTGGCATCGTTTTTTGTAACACCAAGCAAATGGTAGAAGATGCCACTGAAGCCCTCGCAGCCCGTGGCTATGTCGCCGACCGTATCCACGGCGACATTACACAAGGCAACCGCGAACGTGTGATCAAGCGCTTCAAAGACGGCTCCGTTGAACTACTCGTTGCCACTGACGTCGCGGCGCGTGGTCTTGACATCGATGACATCGACCTCGTCTTTAATTACGATCTGCCACACGACCCTGAGGACTATGTCCACCGTATTGGACGTACCGGCCGCGCCGGACGCTCTGGCAAATCCGTCACTTTTGTCTACGGGCGCGATATTTATCGCCTCGAAGCAATCGAGCGTTACACCCGCCAGGTGGTGCGTCGCATGCAAATCCCATCACTTGAAGACGTCGAAGGTCGTAAAGCCGACAAAGTCTTCAACCAAGTCCGCAGCTTACTTGAAGCGGGTAACTTCAAGCGCCACGATGCACTCGTCGATCGCTTGCTCGATGCTGGCCACACCCCGACTGACATTGCCAGTGCACTGTTTAACCTGCTCCACAAGGACGACAGCTCCACTGGCGAAAAAATCGCCGAAGATACTGAACCCTATTCCGACACACCTAACCGACGTGGCGGCAAACGTGGCGGCGGTGGTGGTGGTTACCGCGGCGGCAACCGTGGTGGCGGCGGGTATCGCGGCAACCGCGGCAACGATCGACGCAATGATCGAGGGAACGACAACCGCGGTGGCGGCAATCGCTCATGGAACGAAGGTGGCGAGCGACCCAAACGTCCCTTCAAGACCAAAAGCAAATTCGGCGGTGGACATAGCAGCAACGACAGCAGCAATTTCAAAAGCGCTGGCGGCGGCAAAAAAGACTTCGTCCCTGTAAAAAAACCGGCAAGGCGTTTTAAGAAGCCAGATTAGGCGATGCCTCAGCCATTACAGCTTAGCTAATACTTTCAAAGGCGGACAATAGTGTCCGCCTTTTTTATGATTATGCCGACTACGGTGCTACACGAAATCCTCGCTCTCGACATTCCATGAATGGTACTCTATTGCGTTATCTTTCAAACGAATCGCCATGTCTGAATTACCCAAAAACACTCTCTCACTGTCGCAAAAACGAATCATTGCCGCTAGTGTTACTGCGTTCGCATTGGTGTTACTGATTACAATCGGCTTTGGGCTATTTGTGCTTCTGCAGCAATTCATCCATACCTTTAAAGACGTTCTACTTCCACTTGCGATTGCTGCAATACTCGCCACCCTCCTGCGCCCGATCATTAACTGCTGTGAGCAACACACCCGCCTGTCCAAAACCCAAGGCATCATCATACTGTATCTCTTAGTCATTCTGACCCTAGCTGCCACCACTACGATTTTTGTTCCGATTCTCTTCCATCAAATTGCAGAGTTTGCTGAAGCCGCCCCCGCTATCTGTGACAATCTATTAACATTCCTACAGCAAAAGACTCCTGCAGCATGGGAATGGCTGCATCTTCGATTGGGCCAAGCGCCGGATGAATACTTGCAAAGCATTCTCACCACTCATTCCGATACACTCACACAGGCACTTAAAATGCTGCCTGAAAAAGTAGGCTTCATTGGCGGCTCGATCGGAAGTATGTTTGGAAAAATCGCGGCCTATGCCATCATCCCTGTCTATCTATTTTTTATACTCAACGGTAATCGCGACGTCTGGAATGACCTACAAAAACAGCTCAGTTTTTTTCCGGACGAACGCCGCGACGACATCGTATTTCTTTGCCGCCAATTTAGTAATATCCTCATCGCATTTTTTCGCGGACAAATCATCATTGGCTTCCTTCTCGGCATCGTTCTCGCCGTCGGCTTTGGCTTGGTTGGCCTCAAGTTTGGCATCGCGCTTGGACTCGTCCTGGGACTCCTCAACATTATCCCTTACCTCGGCACCATGCTCGGCATCCTTACAGTATTGCCACTCGCCTATTTTCAGGACGGTGGCGGTACAGGCCTGATCATTGTCTG
>JAURBE010000021.1:6807-12618 GCA_030829145.1 Verrucomicrobiota bacterium
GCGATCATCTTTACAATTGGACAAGTGCTCACCGACTATGTCTTTACCCCGCGCATCATGGGTAACAAAACCGGAATGGGCCCAATGCTCATTATTTTCTCGGTATTCTTTTGGGGAGTTGCGTTGGGCGGCATCATGGGCATGGTCCTGGCCATTCCACTCACAGCCTTCTTTTTGGTCTTCTGGCGCCTCGCTCGAGAGCGCTATTTGCCTGCACTAACGAAGAATCAAACTGAAGCCTAAGACTAACAGCGCCCACTTTCCTACCTTCCCACTTTCACATTTATACAACTTTGCTCCATCACCCGCCCAAAGGGCACCCGGTTCACTCACCCTTCGCGGACTCAGGGCAAACCTGCGGTTCACCATCTACGTGCGACTCGCACTACGTCCTACCTTTCCACTTTCATACTGCTAAAAAATGTCCAACCATACAGATACACCCTTCGCTCGTCCTGATAACCGCGCTGTCGATGCGCTACGTACGATTCAATTTGAAACTGGCATCGCACCGCACGCGCTTGGCTCTGTACTTGTGAGCTTTGGCGATACTCGCGTGATCTGTGCTGCCTCCATTGACAACCGCGTGCCAGGCTGGATGAGGGCTCAGAAAGTAGAAGGCGGCTGGATGACCGCCGAATACTCGATGCTTCCATACAGTACGCTAGACCGCAAACAGCGCGACATCAGCCGTGGCAAAGCTGATGGCCGCACGATCGAGATTCAACGGCTGATTGGCCGCTCACTGCGCGCAGTATTTGACCTCAAGAAACTCACTGGAAAAACCATTTGGATTGATTGTGATGTACTCCAAGCAGATGGCGGAACACGCACCGCATCAATCACTGGCGCCTATGTTGCTGCACAAATTGCGATTCAAAAACTTATCGCCAACGGTGAGCTAGAAGAAAATCCATTCACCGAAGCAGTCGCTGCCGTATCTGTAGGTGTCTACCAAGAGACACCGATCCTCGACCTTAATTACCCCGAAGATAAAGATGCCACTGTTGATGCCAACATCGTCATGACTGGTAGCGGTAAATTTGTCGAAGTACAAAGTTCTGGCGAAGAAGCCACTTTTACTCGAGATGAGCTTAATACGCTGCTCGATCTAGGTGCTAAGGGAATCACCGAGATCAATGTGCTCCAAGAAGCTGCAATCACAGAAGGCCTAAAGTAGTTGGCGTGCTATGCTCAAAGCGGGATCGCCCAACACCTTGGGCCAAAAACAGCCTCGACCGAATTTAGCATGGGCCTTGCGGTACTCGCTAACAACTAACTGCAACTTTTCTGTAACGTTCACGATGTATTAATTAAGCAGTTAATAAAACTGCGTAATCACCAACAAAAATATATCATGAAACTGAACACACTCCTCATCTCTGTAGTCGCTGCGTGCCTAATTC
The DNA here is from genome assembly GCA_030829145.1 of Verrucomicrobiota bacterium. GTDB lineage: Bacteria > Verrucomicrobiota > Verrucomicrobiia > Opitutales > Coraliomargaritaceae > Lentimonas. The sequence goes on from JAURBE010000021.1 coordinate 8,214, forward strand.
CTTCACTAGTACAAGCCAAAGGCCAATCAATCAACGGTGAACGCGAGCAGCGCCAACGCCCCACAGCCGAAGAACGCGGTCAACGCTTCGCCAATACTGATACTGATGGCGATGCACAACTCTCACTCGAAGAAATTGAAATTGCGGGCGCCACACGTTTGGCCGAGCATTTTGATCGAATCGACGCTGACGGTGATGGACGATTGACCAAAGACGAATTGAAAAAGGCCCATAAAAAGCGTGGTAAAGGTAAAGGAGCACACAAACGTACTGGCTCTGACTCAGACGTATAAGATTCTATAAAACCCAACGCACCAATCAGCCCGAGCGCTCTACCGAGCATCGGGCTTTGTTCTGTCTACTGGTAAAATTCTACCTCACACCTTTTTCTTTGCCATCTACAATCCAGTGGCTTACACCCCCCATCCTGCATCTAAGTCCTTGCTTTTCACTAGCCCTATCGGCACTCAGTTTAATCTTTCCTGCGAGGTCAGCTCGATGAACCTCACAGATTATCACGCACTTTTAGCGTTTTGTCCTATTTTTTCTCATGATCACGATCAATCAAGTCACTCATAACTTCGGTAAGAAGGTTCTCTTTAACGGCATCAATAGCGTCATCAACCCACATGATCGCATTGCTCTAGTCGGCTCCAATGGCTCCGGCAAGACTACTTTGTTACGTATGCTTATGGGCGAGCTAGAAGCAGACGGCGGCTCGATAGACAAGCCAGACTACGCGAGTGTCGGCTACCTCCCTCAGGACGGCATTTCAGTCTCGGGGAAAACACTTTTTGACGAAGCAGAAAGTGCGTTTGGCAACATTCTGGAACTGCAGAAAAAGATTGAACAAGCAGACGAGCAATTGCTCGAGATGGACACCGAGGCTGCGGAATACTATGACTTAATCGACACGATTGGTGAGTGGGAGCAACAACTCGAAAACTACGAACCAGCCAAAATGAAATCGCGCATCGAGCGGATTCTTCTTGGCATGGGCTTTAAGCAAACAGATTTCGAGCGCGATACCGGCGAATTCTCTGGTGGTTGGCAAATGCGCATCGCACTAGCAAAACTACTCCTGCAGAATCCTAGCCTAATTATTCTCGACGAACCGACCAATCACCTCGACATCGTTTCGCAACACTGGGTCGAGCAATACCTCAAACACTATCAGGGTGCGTTAATTGTTATTTCCCACGACCGCGCCTTCCTCGACGAAGTCACCAATCGTACGATGGAGCTTAAACTGGGCAATCTCACCAGCTTCAAGGGCAACTATAGCTACTACGTCAAAGAAAGCGATGCGCGCCTTGAGCAGTTGCGCAAGGCCTATGCGAATCAGCAGAAGGAAATTAAAGAAGTCAAAGACTGGATCAACCGCTTTCGCTCTAACGTCAAAAAAGCGAGCATGGTACAAAGCCGTATCAAGACTCTGGAAAAAATGGAGCTCATTACGATCCCACGCGATGAGAAAAAAATGTTCTTTCGCTTTCCAAAATCGCCTCCCGCGAGTGCCAAGGTAATCACTATTAACGACCTGCACAAAGCCTATGGTGACAACATCATCTTCGATGGTCTAAATCTTCGTATCGACAAGGGCGACCGCATCGCAGTCGTCGGGGTCAACGGCGCTGGTAAATCCACCCTCGCCCGAATCATGGCTGGCACTGAACCGTACCAAAGCGGCGAAGTTGAAAAGGGACTCAACACCGTACTCGGCTACTTCGCACAGTCGCAGGCCGAAGAACTCGACCCCAACAACACCGTATTGGAAGAAGTTGAGAAAGCAGCCATCGGCAACGACGACGCCAATCCCCGCGCGGCTCTCGGCGCACTATTGTTCTCTGGTGACGAAGCGCTGAAAAAGACATCCGTCCTTTCCGGTGGAGAGAAAAACCGTGTGGCGCTGGCGAAGATGCTAATGCACCCAGCCAACTGTATGGTTCTCGACGAACCGACCAATCACCTCGACATCAAATCTAAGGAAGTGTTGCAGGAAGCGATCAACCTATTTGAAGGCACGGTCATCCTCGTTAGTCACGACCGTGCGTTTCTCGATGGTGTCGTCAACAAGGTCCTCGAAGTCTCACCCGGCAGTACACGGATGCTAACCTGTAATGTATCGGAATATATCGAACGCCTCGAAAGAGAGACCGCTGAAAAATTAGATAAATAACACGTTGCCTAACTTTCGGCTCAATCTCGATTTTCAGTGACACTGCAAACTATCTCACTGTGATATTATTTTCATGCAGTTGAATGCTCAGTCACGTTCTGAGTCGTACCAAAATGGACCTGATTGCTCACACAAAGCACTTGCTCGAGAACTATCAACGGTGCTTTGAAAAGCCACTCATTAAGCGTGGCGAAAATGAGGTAAAGCAACTGATGGCCGCGCCATTTGCAGTACTTTCTCATGGCACGCAAGACGATCCAATATTCAACTACGGCAATCAAACTGCTCAGGCACTCTTCGAAATGGATTGGGCCACGCTAACTGCGCTACCATCTCGTTACTCAGCAGAACCAATGCATCGAGAGGAACGGCAACAATTGCTCAATGAGGTCGCCACCAAAGGTTATTCCAAAAACTATCGTGGCATACGTATCAGTGCCAGCGGTCGACGCTTTTATATCGATTCGGCACGTATTTGGACGCTTCGTAACGCACACGGTGCACACATTGGCCAAGCCGCAATGTTCACCGATTGGCAATGGCTCTGAATGAGAAAGGTAAATTAGGCATTTCGTAAAATCCCTAAGAATAAGCCGCTACAAAAGATCCGCAGCCAAATCTGCTAACTCGGATCGTACGCCGGTGGTCAGTTCTAAATGGGCGGTAATCTCGGTGCCCTTTAAGCGCTGCGCGGTATGCACCAAGCCGTTGGACATCGCATCGAGAAACATGTTGTCCACTTGATACGGATCTCCCAATAAGATGACTTTTGAGCCAGCCGCCATGCGACTAACGACTGTCTTTGCCTCATGCGGGGTCAAATTTTGCGCTTCATCAATAATGAAAATCGTATCTGCTAAGGAACGACCGCGAATATAAGTCATCGCTTCCACCTCAACCATGCCATAGTCAAACAGGAACTGATATGGCTTGCGCGGTTGTTTAGATTCATCTTCTTCCTGCTCAGTATGCGCTGGTTGCTTGGCCATTTTTGACATCGCTTTCTTACGCTTACGATTCGATGTAATGCGTTCCAGCTTCGCTTGATCGGGATCGGATGCAGGTCGTTTGATCACTTTACGATTACTAAAGAGGACTTCCAAATTATCATAAAACGGCGCGATGTAAGGTGCCATTTTTTCTTCCAATGTACCCGGTAAAGCACCCGTATCTTTACCGATGTGTACCAACGGGCGGGTGATAAAAACACGCTCGTAGAGATTGTCATCACCGATTGCCTGATACAATGCCATCGCTATGGAGACGAGCGTCTTTCCCGTGCCTGCCTTACCCATACAGGTAACGAGCTTCACATCCTCATCCAACATGGCATCCATCAACATGCGCTGCTCATCATTGAGTGGGTTAATACGAATCCCTTTGGGAATCTTTATGCCAACACCACTACCGAGAATCAAACCGTCTATCTGGCCATCCCCACGGTAACGAGCCGGCTCACGAAACTCTCCGTTACTCAAATAAATGTATTCGTTGATATATAGATGACTCGTCTGTTCAGGAGAAAGGTCCACGCCATGTTCTTCGATAAAGCACTCATATTCAGTATCCTCGACGACCACAGTTTTAATACCACCACCGATCTTGGCAGTCTTTACCTTGTCATTCATGTAGTCCTGCACTTCCAAGCCAAGCGCGATACCTTTGAGCGCCATATTGGCGTCTTTACTTACCAAGATCACACGACTGTCCGTGCATACTTCTTTGAGAAAGAAACAGGACGCCAATATCCGACTATCCATTTTCTCCATATCCACGAGTGTGGCACGCAAGCGACTCATGCCCGCGCTCTTGTCATCACCGGAGACAAAATAATCATTAATCACAACAATGAGCCGCCCGCCATTTGGTAAATCACAGCTCAATGCTGAACTACCCTGCCCTTTCATTTCAGGGGGCACTGCAAGTTTCTCGTCAAATAACGAACGAAGATCTCGGTGGATCTTACGGGCAGAAAATCCTAACTCACCTGGAGCCGACTTTTTGCGGTCGAGTTCTTCCAGAACTTCGACAGGGATGGCAACGGTGTTATCCTCAAACTTATGGAGACACTGGGGGTCGTGGAGGAGAACGTTGGTGTCGAGGACAAAAATCTTGGCCTCGTTTTTTGTAGTTTTTTGTTTCGGCAAGGGTTGATTAATATTCGCTGCTAACTCTATTTCGGCATTGTTGTAGCCAAACCTTAAGACCAGCGTAGAGTAATTCAAA